>NZ_AUAF01000037.1 GCF_000428585.1 Zooshikella ganghwensis DSM 15267
TACAACGGGATAGACTTCAACCTCTTCAATGCGGATAAACTCCAGTTCCTGGAGGGAAACTCTGGCTACTCGTATCCCTAACCTGCCATCGTAGCCAAATGCTTGGTAATGCAGTCTGTCATACATCCATGTTACATCCTGCCCAACCTTCGCATAACAGGTAAGTTATATTAAAAAGGCGTTACAGCCTGGGAGATTATCTGTAACGCCTTTTAAACATAACTTAACATCGACATTATGCGAAGTTGGGTAAATAGCTTGAGAGGGGTTCTAAAACCTCTCAGCACTTGATTATTACTCTAGTTTTCAATACCTGTTATGCTGGGTGCTGGTGAATACGAAGGTCGCCAGGATCTAAAAAACCCTCACTTGTGAAGGATCCTGAAACATAAAGTAATGAATAATTAAAGCAATAATCGCTGTCACTCCCAAACTTTTCGTATAAATCTTGCTTTAAGCTATTCAAAAGCCTTAAAAGTAAACTTGTACACCCTTTATCTGGAGATAATCCTTCCACGCGCCAAATCGACAGGACTCCGGTCAGTCGTTTGCGTCTAGCCTGTAACTTATTTTCAAAAAACTTTATGTAGTCACTGTAATCGAAAGGATTGGACTCAACTAACACTAAATAACCAGAGTTGCCGATAATATCTTGATAAGATTCAGAACTCATAAACTTCACCCCGTCAAATTAAGCTAAGTCTCAACTGAAAGGTTAGCTGAATTAGTGAAAAACACCTTCTAGGGCTGGAGGTTTTAAAGTGTGATTTTCGAAGTGAATATCAAGGTGCTCAAGTTACTGGGCACTCATGAATTATATGCTGGCTGTAATAGTTCACCAATGGCTTCCGCTAGTGCACTGTCTTTCGCCATCAACTGTTTGAGTTTTTCTCCAGGTAGCCACAGCATATTCACTAAGCTCATTGCCTGGTAGTCGCCAGGGCTGACACCACTGAGTAAGGATAATGTCCCTACCAGTTCACCAGGGCCAAGGGTTTTTCTGAATTTTTTACCTAAGTGGTATTCATACGCTTCAATTGAGCCCTTGGCGATGATGCCTAAACCATAGAATGGTTTACCTTGATGGACAACCCACTCACCACTGCTGTACAGTGTGTGTTCAATGATTTTGATGAGTTGTTGCTGGGTTTCCACGGCTAAGTTTTTACACCAGTTTAACTGACTGAGTAGCTCTTCTGGTGAAGTGGGCTTGGCAAAGGTAGCGACCCGCTGTAATCGAGCCATACGTTGCTCAATATTTTGTACTAAGCGTTTGGCTTCTGGCTTATCTAAAACCGCTTGATTGAGTAATTGTTTGACTACTGTTCGCTCTCGATTGAGTAAGGTTCGAATAGCTGAGTGGGTTTCGAGGGTGTGTACAAGGTCTGGAAAGGTATTACGTAATTGCTCAATATATTCTTGTGTTTTTAGTTTATTTTGGGCAATGAGCTGCTTAACTGCTACGGCCTCCTCCTCATTGGGGGCTAATGAGGGTATGTAACTTTCTAAGTGATCCTGAGCCTGAATAAAACCCCGTGCTATTTCATAACCAAGGGTAATTCTTGAAAAGCTCAGCGATACGGCAATTTTTTTGATGCCTCGTATATTGCGTAAGAGGTGTAATAAAGGGGGCGTTTGCCAATAGCGATAAAGCGTTTCTCGAGGTGCAATTTTCGGTTCACCATCAAGGGCATGTTCAACGGCTTCCACCAGTTTATTTGTCGACTGCTTACCCAGTGTTCCCTTTTCAAATTGCAGCCAGTAATGCTGACGCTCAGTTTCTAACAGGCGGCGTCTAAATGCGATCGTGAGTTCTTGTGAGGATACCTGGTTGGGTTCGTGGTCTTTGTCTTTAACCTCAATGGGTCTGAGTAATCCTGTATTATGCTTAACTTCATCCCAGTCAGCTCCTTTTAAAAAGCTATTGCCCATTAACTTTGGCAATAATTTTAATAGGTCTTCAGTAATTAACCGTTGGGCTTTGTCGACGGTGGCTTGCTTAGCAGCAGGCAGCTGGTTGAGATGTAAGCGGGCAAGTATCCAGCTCATGGTTGAGCCGTTAATGACAATACTTAACACCACAATGCCAGCACATAAAAACAGGACTTGATCGCCAATTTCTTTTGGTAATAGATTTTCCTGTGCAACGATCAGTGCTAGTGCCAAAGATACAGCGCCGCGTAAGCCTCCCCAGGTTAGTACGATGGCTTTTTCGCGGGTGATACCCCCACTAAAGCGTTTTAAAAGTGGGGTCAGGATAAATACGGAGAAGGTACGAATGATTTGAATTCCTATGTATAAAATACCCAGCGTAACCCATGACTCAGGGTTATCCCAATGAACTCGGCTGGCGATGAGAATACCTACCAGTAAAAAGATCAGGGTATTGGCCATATGGGCCATCATGCCCCAGAAATTATGTAAGAACTCCCCTACTTCAGGTGAAATGCGCGTTCGCCCTATTCCGGCAAACATTAAGGCAAGTGCTACAACCGCCACAATGCCAGAGACATGTAGGCTCTCTGCGATGTAATACACCAAATAGGCGGTGGCAATTGATAAGGTTATCTCGATTAGCGGGTCATTAAAGACTTTACCGATCCAGATCATCACTAAACCACCTGCGACTACGCCGACCAGAAGCCCTGCTGTGACCACCCAGGTAAAATTTGCTGTCAGGCTGACTAAGCTTATTTGCTGGCTAGCTTGACTGCTGATAACCCAGCCAAAAAACAGCGTAAATAAGACAATCGCTGTGCCATCATTTAATAGTGATTCTCCTTCCAGTAAGGTTTCCAGTCGCTTACGGGAACTTACTTCTTTCAAAAGCGCTACCACAGCAACAGGGTCTGTCGCACTAATAAGTGCCCCAAACATCAAACATAATGCCCAGCTCCAATCCCAGGGGAACATCCATTTAGCCAGGCTAGCGGTAAGGGTGGTGGCAATAACTAAGCCTGGAACGGCTAACAGGGCAATTTGAGCGAATATACGACGAAATAAGTGAACCTCTAAAGAAAAGGCACTTTCAAATACCAATGTGGGTAAAAATAAAAATAAGATGAGGTGGGGGTCAACGCCTGCAACCAGTGCCAGGGTTTTGTCCAAAAGAGGAGCATATTGCTCAGTAATACCAATACGCTCTAAATAGCCCAGGCATAGCCCAATGGTCAATAAACAAACGGTATACGGCAGTTGGATACTTTTAACCAGGCTTCTGACACCCGCACCTATGATCAGCGCAAGACTGACAAATATTAAAATCAGAACACCAGCTTCACTATGCATGTCTCTGGTCCCTGGATCTATGGCGTCAGTGCGTGAGAAGCAATAATCGTTATCTCAATAGCCCACCTGTAGGCTACTAGGACACTTGTGGTACTTTTTCTAGTCGTCGCCAGCCGTCGGCGGTTAAGCGAACATGAGTGATGATACGGTCCTCTGTCATCACAAGCTCAACCAGGTTGTCGTCCTCAAGTAGAAATAGGTATTTTGATAGCTGCTCACCTTCTGCCAGGCTGTAACGGTCAGAGTTGGCCACTTCACTGCGGAGAAAGTCGTATTCAACAAAGGGAGGGGGCTGATCATGAATGAGCTTGAGCAGGTGGTTGATATAATGAAGATCCATTATGCACCTCATGTTGTTTGCCTATAGTTTAGTAGGCCAAGTCAGTCGGACTGACCTGGCATAGGCGCTTATTGCATTATTTTTTCAAATATAAATTATCATAGCAGTAATTGGTTGCTTCGATATAACCTTCAATGCTACCGCAATCAAATCGTTTGCCCTTAAATTTGTAACCCAACACACAGCCACTTTTGGCCTGAGACAGAAGCGCATCGGTAATTTGCACTTCGCCATTTTTGCCTGGGGGTGTGTCGCGGATAATATCAAAGATATCAGGTGTTAAGATGTATCGGCCAATGATGGCCAAGTTACTGGGGGCATTTTCAGGTTTAGGTTTTTCAATCATATCCGTAATTCGGAACAAGTCTTCACGAATAATATCACCTGCAATCACACCATATTTATGCGTTTGGTCCTTGGGGACTTCTTGTATAGCCACAATGCTGCAGCGAAACTGGTTATAAAGCCTAACCATTTGGGATAAGACGCCATCATCTGGGTGAATGCATAGGTCATCCGCCAGAACCACAGCAAAAGGCTCATCACCAATAATGGCACGGCCTGTTAAAATAGCATGCCCTAACCCTTTCATCTCGCGTTGACGTGTGTAGGAAAAGGTGCAGCTTTCAATAAGGTGACGTATGTCTTTAAGTGTTTCTTCCTTGCTGGTGCCTTTAATTTGATGTTCAAGCTCGTAGTTGGTGTCGAAATGGTCGGCCAGTGCCCGCTTGCCTCGACCCGTCACAATGCAAATTTCATTGAGACCTGCATCAAGTGCTTCTTCAACACCATACTCAATCAGGGGTTTATTGACGATGGGCATCATTTCCTTAGGCATTGACTTGGTTGCAGGCAAAAACCGAGTTCCATACCCTGCTGCCGGAAATAAACATTTTTTAATCATTCGTAAAAAATACCTTAACTTAGTCAGTTAATGAGTGAATGAACACTTGGCTTTCAGTAAGCGTAGTTTTATTGTTGGTCACTCCGGCCATAAACATCGTCAAACCTGACAATATCATCCTCACCTAAATAACTGCCTGACTGTACTTCGATGAGTTCCAGCGGAATTTTGCCTGGGTTTTCGAGACGATGTTTTTCGCCAAGCGGAATATAAGTCGACTCGTTTTCTGAAACAAGGAACGTTTTTTCGCCGCAAGTGACTTTTGCGGTTCCTTTGACGACAATCCAGTGTTCTGCTCGATGAAAATGCTTTTGTAAAGACAGACTAGCACCTGGCTTGACAGTTATCCGCTTCACTTGAAAACGATCTTCTTCATCAATGCCTTCATAAGATCCCCAAGGACGGTAGACCTGTTTATGAAGCTGGTATTCTGTGCGCTGTTGATCGGCGAGCTGATTCACTAGCTGCTTGACGGACTGAACCTGATCTTTATTCGCCACCAGAACGGCATCTTTAGTTTCAACGATGACCAGGTTGGATACGCCAACGGTGGTGACCAGTCGATGCTCTGCCCGAATGTAGCAATCACTGGTATTTTCAACAAGTACATCACCACGCTGAACATTACCATGAGCATCTGGAGGGGTTAGATCTGCCAGTGCGGTCCAAGATCCTACATCACTCCACCCCAGGTCAGCAGGAATCACAACGCTCGCTTGAGTATGCTCCATGACCGCATAATCGATGGAGTCTTCTGGGCTGCCTGCAAAAGCCTTTTGATCTAGACGAACAAAGTCCAAATCTTCAATAGCCTGCTCAAAAGCTTGTTGGGTTGCCTGGTGAATTTGTGGAGCAAATTGTTTGAGCTCTTGTAGGTAGCGATCAGCCCTGAACATGAACATACCACTATTCCAGAAGTGATGGCCTGACTGACAGTATTGCTTGGCAATTTCTGCACTGGGCTTTTCAACAAACTGAGATATATGACGTACCCCTGTACTGACCTCCTCGCCAGCATCAATATAGCCGTAACCCGTTTCTGGGTAGTCAGCTACGATACCAAATGTCACAAGTTTGCCGGCAAGAGCTTGTGCATTGCCCTGTGCGATGACTTGGTGGAAATGGGGTAAGTTGGCAATGGTGTGATCTGCAGGCAGTACCAACAGGACAGCCTCTGCATTAATAGCCATGGCCTGCCAGGCTGCAATAGCAATGGCCGGTGCCGTATTACGGCCAATCGGTTCGAGTAAAATGCGGGTTGCAGGTTTATTAATCGCATGCAGTTGTTCGGCAACCATAAAACGGTGGGCTTCATTACACACCACAATAGGGGCTTGTATGTCAGGAGTGGTGGGTAGCCTGAGCACGGTATCTTGCAGCAGACTGGTATCCTGATTGACTAGGTTTAAAAGTTGCTTTGGATAAAGCTCCCGAGACAGTGGCCAAAGTCTTGATCCTGTTCCGCCAGATAAAATTACGGGAATCAGCATGAATATTCCTTACTCAGTAGTTGCATGCATGTCTGTATGATGAATAAAAATTGATCATCATGGATTCAAAAAATTTGAGGCTAGTATACAGGGTGATTTGTGCGTTCTTTTTTAAATAACACTGATTTTGGCATTTTTCTCTCAATTATAAACAGCCGCTTTTTTTGTAGTCATGTTTGGTTGATTTTTAAGGTACTGGAAAATAACAAATACTGACGTGTATTTTAAGAAATCATGCTGTTATGTTTAATTAATAAAGAAAAATCATGACATGTTTATGACCCAACTCAACGGCTTTAGGTGTTGGGCCATAAATATGTTACCAAGGCTTGGTGTTTTAGGGGTGCTGTTTATTTGCGCTGTTTGATGAGGCTGCTTGAGCCTGATGTTTAGGGTGTGCTTCTTCTGCACGGTGCTTCGGTTGTGCGAGCCACTCGTGTCCCTTTAGTAATACATCCCAGTATAGAAAGGGTAAGCCATGTGTTTTTAACTGCCAATAGCTGCGCCTTGCAATCGTTGGGTTAAGTGGCAGCGTCGGTAACAGTTTTCCATCATAACCGAACTCCGCCAGAATGACTTTGCCTCGTTCCACGGTTAAAGGACAGGCACCATAGCCATCATAGTATGCTGTCAGTGAGTGACCTTTTAGAAATGCCAGCAAGTTTTCTGCGACTACGGGGGCTTGTTTTCGGATAGCGGCAGCTGTTTTTGCGTTACTGGTTGAGGTGACATCTCCCAAACTGAAGATATCATCAAACTGGTTGTGGCGAAGTGTGAGTGGGTCAACATCAACCCAGCCTGTAGCATTACTGAGTGGGCTATTACGGATAAAAGCAGGTGCTTGCTGGGGAGGTACTGCGTGTAGAAAATCAAATGACTTGGCGATGATTTCTGTCTGCTCGCTGTCTGCAGCTTGTTGGCTAAAATAAGCTGTCTTTGTACTGACATCCACTTCAACTAAGTTGGAGTTATACGTCAGGTCAACACCATAGCGCTCAATATAACGTTGTAATGCAGGAACAAAGGCTGCGACGCCAAATAAAGCAGCTCCTGCTATATGGAATTCAACATCAATTTGGTCTAAATACTGTTGCTGTCGCCAGTAATCACAGGACAAATAAACGGCTTTTTGTGGTGCACCTGCACACTTGATGGGCATTGCTGGTTGAGTGAAAATGGCTTTACCTTTAGTCAGGTTTTTCACTTGTTGCCAAGTATAAGGTGCAAAATCCAGGTGATAGTTGGAGGTAATACCTTGTTGTCCTAGCGCTTCAGGAAGACCTTTAATCCCTTGCCAGTTTAGACAGAGTCCAGGACAAACGACAAGCGTCTGGTAGACTAATCGTTCATTATTATTGAGTGTGACAAGATGTTGGTATGGGTCAATGGCGGTGGCTTCTGCTTTAATCCAGGTCACCTTTTTAGGTAGAGAGTCTGCCATTTTATGGATGGTTTGTGCCTGAGTAAAAATCCCAGCGCCAACTAATGTCCATCCTGGCTGGTAATAATGATGGTCACTAGGTTCGACAATCGCAATACTCAGCTGCTTTGTCCTTTTTAAGAGGCTGCTGGCACAGGCTGTCCCTGCTGCTCCGCCGCCGATAATAACTACGTCATATCGAGCTGGGCGCGGGTTGTGTTCATGGTCAAAAGCCGCTGCTGCAGAGTTAGTCGAAGAATGTGTTGTATTTTGCATAATTTTTACCTTCCTTAGTGTTATTTGAGGTGAGAAACGCTGTAGCAATGATTCCTTTATTGCCACTTTGATGTTTGCTCGGTGAAGACATAGCCTCCATAAAAAGTATACCGATTATGTTGTACCCTCTTTCAGGTATTAAATGCTGTCCAGTGGGATGTGCTGCTCTTGCAGTCTTTTTCTGTTCATTATCGGCAGTTTTATCAAGTAACTTTATAAGTGTATGACATAAGTCTTGCCAACATAATACTTCTATGTATAATACGCCTCGTCGCTGAGGGGAAACAGCCCAGCAAAGCAGCCGGCCTTGTTACTAAGCTTAAGTCTGAAGAAAATGTCTGCAAAGATAAATTATTTAGACAGAAAAGTTTGGTAGCGCTAAAACGGTTTGATAGCTTTGTCTAAGCTGATTACAAGATTGACAAAATCAGCCTTTCAGTAGATCATTTCTAAGCGTGAAGCCCGGGTGGCGAAATTGGTAGACGCAAGGGACTTAAAATCCCTCGGAGGTTAACTCCGTGCCGGTTCAAGTCCGGCCCCGGGCACCACTTCTTCTTAAGTTTATATTATATTCATGTTTGTTTTTTTATGGTTTGAATATAAATTTTAAGCGGCTGATATTTTTAATCCTGCATTGCCACCCCTCTTTTTGGTTTTATTCTTATTTAAAAGAAAATTTATATTCGAACTATTAGTGCGATTTTTATCTTATTTTTAATTGCAACTAGAGCTTGGTTTTAGAGTTGCTATGGCGACTGATGCCAATAATAAACTCCAGCACCGACGACAATCACTGCCAAAATCGCCAATGTAATTTTAACCCAGCTGTAAGGGCGCTCTCCTTGAACTTCTCCAGTGCGAGCATTAACCAAAAAGCGGTAAACTTTTTCATGATAGTGATAAGCGCTGAGCCAAACGGGCAATAAAATATGTTTAAAGGATATATTTTTGTAGTGAGTGTTGACGGAGTGAATACGCTGCTCATCACCGCCGATATCCCTTCTAATGGTTTCTCGAATTTCATCATCCATAATATCTTTAGCGAGCTTAAATCCCTTTTTTAAATTGACTTGGTAGCTCTCTGCTTTGAAACCGCTTAAATACTTATCTTGGTAGGGAACTAAGTTTTTTAAATCCCAGGGTTCAAGCGCTTCTGTGTATTTTCTGGGTAAGGTACGGCTGGCAAGAACCAAAACATCGTTAAAGTCATTAGATACCCTACCCTCTGTTGAATACCAACGGGTACGTCGCTCTCGTTCAGTATAGGTTTCCTGCTCTCCTTCAGCGTTAGTACGTGTTTTTGTTACGGTAACATAATAATACTGCCCACGTTCTCCCGTGTAGTCGCTAGTGGTGATTGAATCGAATGTCCAATAGGGTACAAAAATGCCATTTAATGATGCTTCTAGTCGAGCTTTCTTTTTTAAAGCGTTAGGCGCAAACCATAGGCTGTGTAGCCATGTTTTATAGCTTTCTCGAGCGGTATTTCGAGTGACCTTGAAAGGGAGTAGGGAGCGTGGTTTGATAAGCTTTTTAGAGTGGGCTGTAGAGACAATTTCACTACCGCAAAAGGCACACTCTTGTGATGTGACATTGGCTTCAGAGGTAGACTCTGCCCCACAGGCATTACACTTTATATAAAGCTTTTCCTCTGTAACATCGCCAGCTTCTGCTTTTTTCAAGTATTCATGGTAATCAAGCTCTTCAATAGGTTCCTTGCTGGCTTTTATGACGTTTTTAAAATTACAGTACTGACATACTAAGGCCTGACTACCAGGCTTGAATGTGAGTTTGGCACCACATTGCTGGCATTTAAAGTCGCTACTGGCTTTGCGAGCAGGTTGTTCATTGTTTCTATTTTCTTGATCTGGAGGCATTGGGGGTGGGCTGCTGGCCATAAGCGTGACTCACTGTAATCGGCGATTAAAAAACAGCTTCCGTGCTGTTTTAACATACTATTGTGGTGGTAAGGGTGGAGGTGTCGCGGCAAATAAGCCATTGAGTGCATCAACCTCTGTGGCTTTTTCCCAATTACTCATACCTTCACACCATACTAAGCTTTCCCTCGTGACCATGCCATTATTGACTAATGCCTGTAATTGACTGATTGGCATAGGGCCTTGCTGTTGGCCATTGATGGCGACATAAAAGGGTTTTTCTTGAGGTAGAGGGGGCGGTACGGGAGTAGATGGCTGATTCGGTGTTTGAGACTCTTGATTATGTTGCATGCTTTGCCCCATTTGATTTGCCATCACAAAGCCCATGCCCATACCCATGCCTCCACCCGCCATACCACCTTCATTTTCAGCCGCTTTTTCAATGGCTGTAGCGGTTTGAAACTGAGTGTACTGTTGCAAGTTCCCCAAAATTCCCATGCTTGTACGTTTATCCAGTATTTCTTCAACTGCAGTGGGTAAGGATATGTTCTCGACCAGCATTTTGGTGATGTCGATACCATACGCTAAAAAGTCACCATGAATCTTCTTAGTGATAAACTCTCCTAGTTCATCATAGTTGGCGGCCATATCCAGAATGGGGATTTTGGTTTCGCCAAGAATATCGGCAAAACGGGAGACAATAAGGTTTCGAAGTTGGCTGGTAATTTCGTCAGTAGTGAAGTGGCCATCAGTACCGACAATTTCTTTAATAAAATCTACGGCGTTGGTAATACGAATAGCATAGGTGCCAAATGCACGGATGCGCATTGGGCCAAACTCAGGATCACGTAAGGTAATAGGGTTTTTAGTTCCCCACTTTAAATCAGTAAAGCGGCGGGTATTGATAAAATAAACTTCTGCTTTGAATGGGCTGTGAAAGCCATGCTTCCAGCCTTGCAGTGTTGAAAGTATAGGTAAGTTATCAGTTTCTAATGTGTAATCACCAGGTTCAAATAAATCAGCGATCTTACCTTTATTGATAAATACAGCTACCTGAGACTCTCGGACAACGAGCCTAGCACCCATTTTGATCTCGTTATTGTATCGCTCAAAGCGATAAACCATGGTGTCGCGGCTATCATCAGTCCATTCAATGATGTCGATAAATTCGCCACGGATTTTATTAAAGAGGTCCATTGCTACATCCTTCTCTGCTAATCCTACTTCAAAGCAAATAGAGGCACATTACTAATAATAGCATTACATAAGGTGTAGCAAATAGCGCAAAATGGGATGACTCACTGTCGGCAGAGCCAGGCTGGATAATGAATATGAAAGTATATGCATGCCGCCCGAAATAAAAATGTTAGCGCAATACTAAGGGGGATTAGAGCCGCCAGTTGAACATTGAAGTGATACAGTAAGGCTAAAATGGCTGAGCCTGCTAATAAAGGGGTGGCATAGAGTTCCTGGCTCATGAGTAAGGTGGGTCTTCCCGTCAGGACATCACGAAGAATACCGCCGAAAATAGCTGTAATGAGGCCCATGATAATAGCAACTATCTCGGGATAACCTGCTTGTAAAGTGTTATGAGTTGCTAAAATGGCAAACAGTGAGGCTCCTAATGCATCCAAATACAGTAATAATGCTTGTTTATTTGAAATAATATTGACTGTAAAAAAAGCGATGATAGATGCAAAAATGGCAACCCATAAAAAGTTTAAATCAGCAATCCAAAAAATAGGATAGTTGGCTAGGAGTAAATCACGAATAGTACCCCCGCCTATGGCGGTTACAACGCCTAATAAGACGACAGAAAAAATATCAAGCCCTTTATTTTGTGAAGCAATAACACCTGTGATTGCAAAGACCCCACCACATAAAAGCCCAATATAATAAAGTGTGTCCATCGTCAGATTAACCTACCTCAAATGACATCGATACGCTTGGAACAGCTGAGTACTGCCCTGCTCTTTTTTCTGCTCAGAAAGCAAAGAGGCAAAAATATTCAAAGTATTTAGTAATGAGATGCTTTATCTTAAACAGGTAGAACGTTCTTAGTGTTATTCAGAAATTTTTAAGAAGATAAGTATAAAAGAGGTGTTTAGCAATAGATTGAAATGTTGGGTGGACTATTGCTAAGAAAATGGAGGCTGGGGTCGGAATCGAACCGGCGTACACGGAGTTGCAGTCCGCTGCATGACCACTCTGCCACCCAGCCATTATCTCAAGAATGGAGCGGGAAACGAGACTCGAACTCGCGACCCCAACCTTGGCAAGGTTGTGCTCTACCAACTGAGCTATTCCCGCCTGAGACACGCTGCGTATTTTAGGCATCTCAGCTTTTCTGTCAAGCAGTTATTAATAAAAACCGTCATTATAACTAAAAGCATCTACTACAAATGGTCAACCTTCACTCTTTTAAGGGGATCAGGTCTGCCCAGGCTGTCCGTAAATAAACTACCATAGACCAAAGCGTGAGTATTGCTGCAAGATAGAGACAGCTTATACCAATATAAAAGATTGTACTGGGGTATCCAGCAGGTGATGCCAATAGTAAAAATATCGCTAGCATTTGTACGGCAGTTTTTAACTTACCTACAAAGCTAACAGCAACACTGGTTCTTTTGCCTATTTCGGCCATCCACTCTCTTAAAGCAGATATCACGATTTCTCGGCCAATAATAATGATGGCAGGAATTGTCAGCCATAGATGAGAGTATTCTTCGACCAGCAATGCCAAGGCAATAGCTACCATGAGTTTATCGGCAACAGGGTCCAGAAAAGCACCAAAAGGCGTTGCTTGATTCAGTCTGCGGGCTAAATAGCCATCGAACCAGTCAGTAATTCCTGCCAGGGCAAAAATACAGGCACTGGCCTGATAACTCCACGGTATAGGTAAATAGTAAATAAGCACAATAACAGGAATGAGGACAATGCGGAGTAACGTTAAATAATTCGGAATGTTCATGCGACTTCTGGGCTATTCCTTGGTTGGCATTCTTCTTAGTTCGGCCGCTAGTGTAGAGGCTTCATTCGTGATGTAAAGTATCATATATCTGTTGCGCCAAAGATTTACTAATACCTTTTACTTTTTGCAGCTCGGTGATTGTTGCAGCGCTAATACCCTGTATACCACCAAAATATTTCAGTAATGCCTGACGGCGTTTATGTCCAATTCCCGGGACATGCTCAAGAACCGACTGTTGCCGTGCTTTACTGCGTTTATTGCGGTGGCCAGCAATGGCAAAGCGATGTGCCTCATCCCTCACTTGTTGTATAAGTAAAAAGCCACCATGGTCAGGTGCTGGATCAACTTGATTATACGACGTGCGTTGCTCGTTTGAGACAAGGAGTGTTTCTAGTCCTGGCTTTCTGGAGGGGCCTTTAGCCACGCCCACCAATGTGATGGATGATAATGAGTAATTAGCTAACACTTGCTGAGCAATAGTCAACTGTCCTTTTCCCCCATCGATAAGTAATACATCAGGTATGTTGCCGCCCTCCGCTGAACCGGCAAAACGTCGCTGGAGTGCTTGCTCCATCGCAGCGTAATCATCACCCGGGGTAATATTTTGGATGTTATAACGACGATAATCCTTTTTTAATGCGCCTTCTTGGCCAAATACCACACACGATGCTACCGTCGCTTCACCTTGAGTGTGGCTGATATCAAAGCACTCAATGCGTTCAGGTAAAAACGTCAGTTGCAGTAAAGCTTGTAGTTGCTGACAGCGTTGCAGCATATGATGTTTATTTGCTAAACGGCCAGCGAGTTGCTGTTTGGCATTTTTTTCTGCCAGCTGAAGCCAACTGAGGCGTTCAGCTCGAACATTATGTTTTAATGTTATGCATTGCCCACAAGTCTGCTGTAGTGCAGTAATAAAAATAGAGGGTTCTGGTATCGCTTGGCAAATAATGACTTCTTTGGGAAAGTCTCGCTGCTTGGCATTGGAAATATAAAACTGCGCCAGAAACTCCTGTAGCTGCTCTTCCTGGCTTAATTCAAGGGCTATATCATGAAAAAAAGTACGCTGGCCTAGTAAGCGCCCTCCCCTAATCATTAACACGACAAAGCAGATTACCCCTTGTTGCTCTATGAAAGAGACACAGTCATGATCACCTTGCCCTGAGCCAACAATGGCCTGTTGCTCCTGAATTTGACGTAAATGATTAATGCGATCTCTAAGGGTGGCGGCATGCTCAAATTCTAACTTATTTGCTGCATTTTCCATTTCTTCAATCAAGTCATACATCAGTTGTTGACTTTTACCCTGTAAAAATAGTCGGGATTGAGCTACATCTTTGGCATACTCCTCCTGATTTACAAGGTCTACACATGGGGCTTTACAGCGTTTAATCTGGTATTGCAGGCAAGGCCGGCTTCGGTTACTAAAAAAGCTGTTTTCACACTGGCGAACCTGAAATATTTTTTGTAACCAGTTTAGGCTTTCTTTTACTGCATAGGCAGAAGGAAAAGGCCCAAAGTATTCTCCAGGTGCACTTCGCCGTCCTCGGTGTAAGCTGAGGCGTGGAAATGTGTCATTGGAAAGATAAATAAAGGGGTAGGATTTATCGTCGCGCAGGAGAATATTATAGGGTGGTTTTAGGGCCTTAATTAAGTTTTGCTCTAGCAGGAGAGCCTCAGTTTCTGAGTTGGTCACCGTGGTTTCTATTCGGGCAATCTTTTTCACCAAGGCACTGGTTTTTGGTGCTAAAGGCTGGCGGCTAAAATAGCTGGCTAGGCGTTGACGTAAACTTTTCGCTTTTCCTACATATAAAATTTTGTCTTGCTGATCATACATTTGATAAACCCCGGGCTGTTTGGGGGTGAGCTGTAAAAAGTGCTTGGCATCAAATGTTTTGGCAGCCGGTTGAGTCATATGTGTAATTGAAAAAGAGTCTGTGATTTAGGGACCAGTGAAAACGACACTGGGATTTGTTTTATTTACGTGGATTCAAATTATTATTGTAACGCTATCTTGGAGGGGATAAAAATATGGCAAAGGATGGTTAGTCATTAATTGGTAGCAAAATACAGAAACAAGCTATATAAGGCGCACTTATCTGAAAAAGTGCACCCTATCCAGCTCAGGGGGTAACCATTACATAATAGGCTAGTGCCTAGCGAATGGTTTCAGCATCCAGCATACCATGCTTCACGGCTAATAGGGTGAGCTCCACATCACTGGAGATATTCAGTTTGTCGAAGATTCGATAGCGATAGCTGTTAACGGTTTTGGGGCTAAGACATAGCTTGTCAGATATGGCCTGAACCTTATGACAATTAACGATCATCATTGCGATTTGGATTTCCCGCTCAGACAAACTATCAAAAGGAGATTGTTTGCCTTCCTGGTCAAACTGTTTCAAAGCCAGCTGTTGGGCTATGTCTGGGCTAATGTAGCGCTTACCCTGGTGAGCCATGCGAATGGCGGTAACCATCTCATCCAGTATGGCACCTTTGGTGACATAGCCAGAGGCCCCTGCTTGTAATAAGCGGGAAGGAAAAGGTTCATCATCACAGACGGTAACGGCAATAATTTTGACATTAGGATTAGATCGAGTGATTTTACGTGTGGCTTCCAATCCACCAATACCTGGCATTTTGACATCCATCAGCACTACATCGGGTGCTAATCGACGCGCCATATCTACAGCTTCTTCTCCGGATCGCGCTTCACCGACGACTTCCAACTCATTGACATCTTGTAACATACGGGTGATGCCAGTGCGGACGAGGTCATGATCATCGGCAACAAGGATTTTAATCAAATGGAACACTCCTCGGCATAAATCTTACTAGATCAACATTAGCGCCACTGAATAGGGTAGATATTGAATAAAATAGCAAAACCCTGTAGGTAAGAACAGTAACACCAACCGATGAGCGAATCAGCTCGCTACAGTCTACTTCCATAGCAGGCTATTAAACGCTAAAGCCTGTTGCTGCTATGAATATATTCTGGACTTAATTGGTTATTTCGTCCAAGTTAATCCAGTCAGTTTATCCTTAATACTAATGCTTTCACAAGTCATGTTATTAAACTCAGCAAGTAACATAAAAAAGAATGTACGTGTTACCTTTTTGCTGGGCCTTACCGCAAATGTTGTTTAATGGTGCGGTATCATGCTTATTTTGTGCTGCATTGACTGCAAATTATGAGCACATTGATTATCAGAAGATGCCTATAGTTATGTGTATTAAGCTATCAGCATCTTCTGATTTAACCAGCCATTTTAGCTAATGCCTGTATCTCTTTTGAGAATACTGACCAGTTACACAAGGTTTTCCAGCTGGGGAACGACTTCAAAAAGATCAGCTACCAGGCCATAGTCTGCAACCTGAAATATAGGCGCTTCTTCATCTTTATTGATAGCGACAATAACCTTACTGTCTTTCATGCCCGCTAAGTGCTGAATAGCACCCGATATACCAACAGCAATATATAAGTTAGGTGCCACAATTTTACCGGTTTGCCCTACTTGCATATCATTAGGGACAAAACCTGCATCAACTGCAGCACGAGAGGCACCTACTGCTGCATTCAGTTTATCTGCTAACGTATACAGCATTTCAAAGTTTTCGCCGCTTGCCATGCCGCGGCCTCCTGAAATGACAACATCCGCTACAGTGAGCTCAGGGCGGTCAGACTCTGCAATCTCTTCCTTAATGAAGGTTGCATTTGATGTGCTAAAGGTATCGTCCAATGTTTCGATAGGCGCGTTGCCATTGGTTGCTACCGCATCAAAGTTGGTAGCGCGGATAGTCATGACTTTAATTGCTGCACTGGACTGGACCGTAGCAATAGCATTGCCTGCGTAAATAGGTCTGGCAAAGGTATCTGGGCTATCAATACGGATTACGTCGGATAGCTGGTCCACATCCAGTAATGCGGCAACACGGGGTAATGTATTTTTACCCTGAGTGCCTGCTGGCGCCAAAATATGGGAATAGCTTTTTCCTACTGTAGCGATTAATTTTGCAACGTTTTCAGCTAACTGATGTTCATAGGCCGCATGGTCAGCCAATAATACTTTACGGATTTTAGCGATTTGGGCGGCTTGCTCAGCTACTTTGCCACAATTAGCACCTGCCACCAGGATATCAACGTCATCACCCAGTGCGAGGGCTGCTGTCACGGTATTCAGTGTAGGCTTATGCAGGTCGAGGTTATTATGCTCAGCAATAACTAAAATACTCATCAGATCACCTTCGCCTCATTTTTTAGTTTATCAACTAATTCTTCCACACTGGCGACTTTGATACCTGCCTGGCGCTCAGCGGGTGGCTCGACTTTTACTGTTTTTAGCGTATTGTTGAGTGTTACTCCTAAGTCGGCTGGTGTTTTGGTGTCCAGAGGCTTTCGCTTCGCTTTCATAATATTAGGTAGTGAAGCGTAACGAGGCTCGTTAAGGCGGAGATCAGCAGTGATGACTGCTGGTAAAGACAGTTTTAGTGTTTGCAAACCACCATCAATTTCACGGGCTACATTGATATGGTCGCCTTCAACCTCAACACTGGAGGCAAAAGCCCCTTGTGGGTAATCTGTTAAAGCCGCAAGCATTTGGCCTGTTTGGTTGTTATCGGTATCAATGGACTGTTTACCAAGAATGATAAGCTGGGGTTGCTCTTCATCTACAACAGCCTTCAGTAGTTTAGCCACGCCCAGGGATGAAGGCATTTCTTCCGTTTGAATGAGTAGGCCACGGTCAGCACCAAGGGCAAGTGCAGTACGAATTTGCTCCTGAGCTTCTTTAGGGCCAATGGAGACCACGATAATTTCACTAGCGACGCCCTTTTCTTTCAGGCGAACAGCCTCTTCCACGGCAATTTCACAGAAAGGGTTAATTGCCATTTTTACGTTATTCAGGTCGACATCACTGTGGTCAGGTTTGACGCGGACCTTGACGTTATAGTCAATAACTCGCTTAACCGCTACAAGAACTTTCATAGCGTCCTCATTATGATGTTTATTAATGCCACCACCAGTATCCCTGGCGGAATTCTTTCTTTTAAAATACGACAGTAGTACATGTAATCTGCTGTATCTTGAACGTTAACCTACAACAGGTCAAGTCAACACTAACATGGTTTTCATGTCATTTTGATCTGGCTATTTCTCATTATCATTCCATGGCCTTATGCCGTGATGTCAATAACCATGAGAAAGTAGCCTATGCACAGATGAGCTGTACGTTGATCCAAGGTCGTATGCTGATTGCCATAAACTACGCGCTTATTAGACAAAAATCAAACAAGTGTTTAAAATGCGAAAAAAATATACTTTTTCACATCACGGGATTAATTAGCCTTAGATGTTTGGGTAAATGATCGTTTTATGTCAGTTTATACGACACATAAACCTATCCACTAAGACTAAAAACAACAAATTTATAAGTAAAAACGTACTTATAAAAAAAGTACTAATAAACATATAAATACAGCGAGTTACTTATAATCGCCTACCTAGAGGAGATAAGCCGTGCAACGAGAATCGATGGAATTCGATGTTGTTATTGTAGGTGCTGGTCCAGCAGGATTATCTTCCGCTTGTCGACTAATGCAATTAGCTCAGCAACAAGAGCGGGAAATCACGGTATGTGTAGTAGAAAAAGGTTCTGAAGTGGGGGCGCATATTCTATCTGGGGCTGTTATTGAAAGCACGGCACTGGATGAGCTGTTTCCTGACTGGGCTCAGCGTGGTGCGCCTCTCAATACAAAAGTCTTGCGGGATGATATTTATGTCCTGCCAAATGAAGAAAAGAGTATAAAAATACCCAACCTGTTAGTACCTCGTCCAATGCACAATGAAGGTAATTACATTGTGAGTCTGGGTAATCTTTGTCGCTGGCTGGCTGAGCAGGCGGAAAACCTGGGTGTAGAAATATTCCCTGGTTTTGCTGCCGCTGAAGTGCTTTATGATGAGCAAGGTAATGTGCAGGGTGTGATTACCGGAGATATGGGAGTTGGCAGTGATGGACAGCCCAAAGATAGTTATATGCCGGGGATGGAGCTAAAGGCAAAATATACGCTGTTTGCTGAAGGCTGCCGGGGGCATTTAGGTAAAGCGTTGATTGCTAAGTATAACCTTGATGCAGGTAAAACGCCCCAGCATTATGGTATAGGTATTAAAGAGTTATGGGATATTCCTGCAGAAAAACATGAACCAGGATTAGTAGTACATACGACAGGTTGGCCATTGCGTGAGTCAGGTAGTTTAGGTGGGACTTTTTTATATCATTTAGAAAATAACCAGGTAGCGTTAGGTTTGATTACTGACCTCTGCTACAGCAACCCCTATGTCAGTCCCTTTGATGAATTTCAACGTCATAAATTACATCCAGTCATTCGGCATTATTTAGAAGGTGGCAAGCGCGTCTCTTATGGTGCTCGGGCCATAACCAAGGGCGGTCCCCAAGCGCTGCCTAAAATGGTATTTCCTGGCGGAGTGTTGATTGGATGTGATGCAGGAACACTGAATTATGCGAAGATCAAAGGCACTCATACTGCGATGAAGTCTGGTATGTTGGCAGCAGAAGCAGTATTTACGGCAATTGGCCAAGGTCTACAAGGTGATACTCTGGATGACTATGAACGTGCCTTTGCAGCTTCATGGTTACATGATGAGTTGCATGAGCAACGTAACTTTGGGCCAGCAATGCATAAGTTTGGCAATATTGTAGGTGCTGCATTTGCTTTTTTTGATTTAAATATTATGCGTGGCAAATTGCCTTTTACCTTGAAAGATGCCAAGCCGGATCATGCGACCCTTAAGCTTGCCGCTGATGCTAAACCGTTAAACTATCCTAAGCCGGACAATACACTGACGTTTGATAAGCTCAGCTCGGTTTACTTATCTTTTACCAACCATGAAGAGAACCAGCCAAGCCATCTTCAGCTGGCAGATATGACTATTCCAATCAGTGAAAACTTACCGAAATATGCAGAACCTGCGCAGCGTTATTGTCCTGCCGGTGTTTATGAAGTGATAGAAAATGATCAGGGCCAGCCAGAGTTTCAGATCAGTGCACAAAACTGCGTACATTGTAAAACCTGTGATATTAAGGACCCTGCCCAAAATATCAATTGGGTAACGCCAGAAGCCGGTGGTGGCCCTAATTACCCCAATATGTAATATATTTTAAATTGTTAATCATCCCCTCCCCTGAATTAGGCTGCTTTCAGCTGTTTAAGGGAGGGTATATTTAATTGGCAACCTTTAGCATCCAATGTCCACTGGTTTTGCTGCCGCTGGTGGCTTGCAAATAAAACGACTTTGGTCGTGTTAACTGATCAAAGCCAGTTCTAGATAACGACGAACCTATGCCTGACTGCTTACAGCCTCGCCAACTTAATGCTGGATCAACCAGATCACAGCGGTTCATATAAACCGTACCTGTATCGAGGCGCTCTCCTATCAGTTCAACTGACTCAATATCTTCAGTAAAAATACCCGCAGAGCAGCCAAACTGGCAGTCATTCATCAAGGCGATGGCTTCGGCATCGTAATTTACAGGGGTGATAGTGACCAGTGGTCCTTGGGTAGGCTGTTGCATGATGGCCATACTCTGCCGAACGTTTGTAAGCACTTGTGGGGCAACATAGGGTGAGTGAGATGGTGCATTTTGAAAGTGGTTAGGATCAATTAAGGGCGTTGCCCCTTGTTTAAGTGCAAGTTTGAGCTGATTGCGGACATGATTGGCGGCAGCTTGATTAACGAGTGGCCCAAGGGTGGTTTCGGGTAAGTCGGGACGGTCTAGAACCAGCTGTTTTACCCAGCGGCTGACTTTTTCTTGCAGGGCTTTATACAAAGTATGATGGACATAAATACGTTCTACGGCACAGTTTGACTGACCCGCGTTATAAAAAGCCCCATCCATGACCTGAGGTACGGTGTAGTTAAGGTCGGCATCATGGCGAATGTAAGCAGGATCTTTGCCGCTGAGCTCTAGGTAACAGGGTTTGGCTGACGCTACCAGCTGCTGGCTTATGGCAGGATTGGCCCCGTACTGGTCGGTATAACAGACATAGTCAATTTGGTTAGAAGCAATCAGCTCACAAGTTTGGTCTGTTGTGATATGCAAATACTCCAGCACACCATCAGGTATCCCCTCCTCTTTAAAAGCAGCAACCAGTCGCTCAGCGCACAAAGGCGCTTGGTGAGAGTGGCATAGCAATACTGTATTACCCGCAAGTAAGGCAGGAATGAGGGTATTGGCTAAATTCAAATAAGGGTAATGACAGCCGCTAATGATAAGTACTGTTCCCAGGGGAACGCGCTTAATATAGCGAATGAGTGCGGTATCACCAGAAATTGGCAAGGGTGCCAGTGACTCCTCAGCAATTTGTAGTAAATAGCTACAGCGTTCGGTAAAGGTTCTTATTTCCTCTCCGGCATGGGCAATTGGACGCCCTATTTGCCAGCAGATTTCTTCTGCTATTTCATGCTGCTGACTTTGTAACCGGGTCAGCGCAGCAATACACAGCTGGATTTTTTCAGGTAAAGCCAGTGATCGCCAACCCTGCTGAGCATTATGCAGGCGGTCGACAATGGCGGTTACTTGGCGAGGCTCTGCAAATGGGCGTTCAACATAAAGGCTATTATCGATAGGGCTATATGTTGTTAAGTGGATATCCTGATCCATTCGGTGTTATTCCTTGTCATGCTAGCCATCAAAAAAAACGTACTATGGCTATAAATACATAATCTATTGCCTATTAATAGTATATCCTTCGAGAAATGGGTATATCCCATCATACTTTTTTCCTACTTATAATCGCATATTATTTGTTATAGCTTTTTTTTAAACAGGTTGTGTTGCCAAAAATGTCTTCGTGCTTTTCAATAAATGCCTGCAACTAAGTTATAAAAATTAGGTTATGTTAATAAGTGACGTATATCCTTATATACGTAGGGGCAGGTGCTTGCGAGGGTTGTGGTTATTGGGTTATGGTAGCGTTGAGCACTGACGACAACAATAATGATCGAGGGTTTGCACGTGGATATTAATGAGGAAGTTGACTTGCTAAGTCACGTGCCAATGTTTGCCAAGCTGGATAAGAACAAGCTCAGGCTATTGGCATTCACCAGTGAGGCATTGTGCTATAGGGATAAGGAAATTATTTTTCACCAAAGTGAGTCGCCTGATGGTGCTTATGTCGTCATGTCAGGTGAAGTGGAAGTAGTTTCAAATACAAGCGCAGGAGAAGTGGTTAATGCGGTCCGCGGTAAAAATGCATTGATTGGTGAAATGGCGGTGATTACTAATCAGCCCCGTTCAGCAACAATTCGTGCAAAGGGACCTGTGCAAATGCTGAAAATAAGCTCCGATCTGTTTTTAAAACTGTTGACTGAGAACCCTGATGTGGCACTGGATGTCATGCGTCAACTGAGTCGTAAAATTGCTGAAGCTCAGCATCAATATGAAGTCCTACAGGTACAGCTACTACAATAGTAATGTGGGCTATTCTTGAGGGAGTGTGCATGAATCGAGAGCGGTTTGTTGATTTATGGCGCCGGGTGGTTGATTCCGATTATGAGGAAGCTGAGGCGATTTTTAATCGACTCTATTCTTATTATGACTCTATTGAACGGCACTACCACTCCGCAGAGCATATCACTTTTTGCTTAGCGCAATTTGATCAGGTCAAAGCTGAGCTGGATGATCCCGATGCGGTAGAGCTTGCATTATGGTTTCATGACGTGATTTATGAGTGTGGTGCGCAGGATAATGAGCTGCAAAGCTCTGAGTATTTTAGTGAGTGTAGCTGTAAGCGTTTGAGTGAGCTTTATAATGGTAAAGTCCGTCAGCTGATTATGGATACTACCCATAAGGCTCCTCCCAAAACCCATGATGGTCGTTTTATTGTGGATATTGATTTATCCAGTATTGCCCTGCCCTGGCCAGAGTTTTTGCGTGATACCATGAATGTTCGTGCAGAGAGCCCTCTCTGTGATAACGAGTACTATCAGCGCCAAATTGCCTTTTTCACGGCTTTATTAAAAAGGCCACGGTTTTTTTATACGGATTATTTTGAAAAATGCTATGGCAAACAGGCTAAGCAAAATCTTGAACGTTTTATTCTCGAAGTAAAGCAAGGCCGGCTGAGCTCTCAAGAGCAAGCAGCACCTTAAACATTTTCTTTAATAGTGTTTCGATCGCTTATGGGGTTTGCTTCAGTCTAACAGTATAAATTTCAGTGCTATGTGTTAATCCGCGGGCTTTAATTTTATCTACTTGCTGATACACAAATGCTTCTTCACCAGCCGACAGCCTTGTTGACTCAGTGATGAGCAGTCTGGTGCCATAATCTTTGTTAAGGGCTTCAAGCCGGGCAGCAAGATTGACAGCTTCACCATGAACGGTATATGTCAGTCGGTCGCTAGTACCTATCAATCCACCCACTACTCTCCCAGTATTAATACCTATGCGCGTTCGTAAGGTAATATCACCAATAGTGAGTGCCTCAGGAATGGCCAGGGCCGCTTGAATGGCATTAGCCGCGTGGGTCGCTGCAGAAATTGGAATATTGAATGAAGCTAAAATAGCATCCCCCTGGAACTGGTTAATAGTGCCACCATAGCGCTTTAAGGGTTCAGCAATAATACTGAAATAGTCATTCAACACTTGTATGAGCTGCTCAGGAGGTAAGTTTTCACTGAGGCTAGTGAATCCCTCAATATCTGTGAATAGTAGGGTTGCCTCTTTCACTTCTCCATTACCAGCCTGTAAACGTTCCTCACTGGTTGACAGGTTTTCTACGACAGTTTCTGGCACAAAACGAGATAAATCTTGCACCGTGCTGCTTTCAAAGACGGCTTCAATTAATAAGTGGCGACCACGCCCTATGGCTATTGCTAGAATCAAAGTGACGCAGACGATAGTGATAATTTTGTCTAGCTCTGCACCGACTAAAATAGTATTAGACGTCAGGTATTCCACATAATTACGCGTCATAAGGTTCTGGGTTGAATCGTGGTATAGCGCATAAAGCATGAGTAAAAGCCAGCCGGTTGCAGCACATAGCCCAGAAAACAGCACAAAACGTCGTTCGAAGCGCAAGGCTCGAATGGCAATAAAAATGAAAACATACAACATTGTGGGGGCTTTTAAATAAAAAGCAGCAGGTTGCATATACTGAATATGAAAGCTCCAAATTAGGCAGTAAAGCAGAGCGAAGTCCATAAAAATGGCGAGATAGGCATGCCAGTTATGGCTAGGATGACAATAAACTAATGCTAGGCGAAGGGTTGAAAAAATAAGGTAAAAGCCTAGCGCCCAAGGAACAGGTTCTGACTGAATGAGCTCCCATAGTGTGCAGCAGTCACTCTGCCATTCTGTAAAGTTAAAAATACTATGTTGGCGGGTAAATGTTTTGGGAGAGCTGCTATAAAGCAGGATAAACAGTAACACAATTACAAGTTCTACCCATGCAATCACTCGCTCACTTTCAGCCTGCTGTTGGCTAACAGCGTACAGAATGCGTTTAGGAAGTTGTCGAATCCGGGGTATATACAATGAATATTCCTCAGGTTGGGCGACATCACTATTGCCTTTTTAGCAAGCAAAGACTTGCCAATAGAAAAAAGTGTAGCCCCTGACTGGATTATGGTGCATGAGGGGACTAAGACTTAATAGGGTTAAAGTAGAGACACGTCATTCAACAAAAAATGAGTCAACGCCTGTGGCATCCAATAAACATGAAATATGGCAAGAGGTTTTGTGGGGTGGGTTTGATGGCTGGAGTATTTCAGAAACAGTGAGCTGGCTGTTGACTTCAGGTCGTGCGGTTACTGACCCTGCCCTTTTCTTAAAGTGTTTAGCTGCCCATTTGCTAAGAGCTGGAGCAGATGTTGCGCGTATCCGCATTACGCTTAATACCATTGACCCAGAGATTACTGGGCGTGCTTATACTTGGTGGCGTGACCGGGATGAAATTGAAGTATTTGCCCCTGCACATGGCATTGATAGTACCCCTTCCTATCGAGGAAGCCCTATTGAAGAGGTGCGAGAACAAGGACGAATGGTACGCTATTCACTTATAAGTGACTTGCCTCGAAAGGCTCATTCTGTGCTCAAAGAACTCAAGGTACAGGGGATTACAGACTACGTCGCTTTCCCATTACAGTTTTCCGATCAATCAGTGAATGCATTTATTATTGCCAGTGACCATCCCGAAGGCTTTTCTTCGGAGGATTTAAAAAAGTGGCGAGCCTTATTGCTGTACCTGCTGCCAGTACTCGAAGTCTTTTCTGCTCGCAGTATTATTCGGTCGCTATTAAATACCTATGTTGGGCCTAGAACAGGCCAGAAAATATTAAAAGGTCGGGTTAAGCGTGGTGATTCTGAACTTATCGAGTGTGCGCTGTGGTACAGCGATTTGCGCAATTTTACCGAGCTGACAGAGTCTCTATCCACAGAGCCTATGCTGCAGCTGGTCAATACCTATTTTGAAGTGGTAACGAATGCGGTCACTCGGCGTGGTGGTGAGGTTTTACGCTTTATTGGTGATGCCATGCTGATTGTCTTTACCACTGAAGCGCTGGGGTCGGTTACCAAGGCTTGTTCTGCCGTATTAAAGGCGGCAGTTGATGCGAACGATCAGTTACAACAGCTGAATAAAGACTTAGTCGCCAAGGGATTACCTGTCTTGGAGTTTGGGGTGGGACTCCATATGGGGGAAGTGGTGTATGGCAATGTGGGTTCACTTTCACGTTTGGATTTTACTGTGATGGGGCCCGCCGTTAACCGGACAGCTCGACTTGAAGAACTGACAAAAACATTAGGTATTGATCTACTGTTGACCGCCGAATTTGCAGAGAAAGTAACAGAGCCCACTGTTTTTCTGGGTAGCTACAGTGTACGAGGCGTGGCAGAACCTTTACAAATTCATACGCTTCAGCAATTTCTTCAAGGCCAACAGTCTACCAATACGCCGGGTGTTGCATTATAGTTTGCCATTTTTCCGTGAGAAACTAGTAGCTTTATTGCACCACTAGGTGTTGCAAGGGCATTATATTAGTCCCAAAAACTGTGATTATACCGCGCATGATGTCTAATTTGTGGTATACGCATAATCACTGAGAGGACCCATGGCTCAGGTTAGACTGAACAATGCACGTCTGTTGATTTATAGTCATGATACATATGGTTTAGGGCATTTACGCCGCTGTAGAACGATTGCTCATGCGTTGGTGAAGCGGTTTAAAGGTCTGTCAGTTTTAATAGTTTCAGGCTCGCCCATTATTGGTCGCTTTGAGTTTAGAGCCAGGGTTGACTATGTACGAATCCCCGGCGTGATTAAACTCTACAATGGTGAATACACATCACTTGGTTTGCATATTGATATACAGCAGACATTGGATATTCGTAAAGCGATCATTCAGCATACTGCTTTGAGCTTTCAACCTGATGTATTTCTGGTGGATAAGGAGCCACTGGGACTTAAAGGTGAGGTTGAACCAACACTACGTGTACTTCGAGAAACTGGTGTGAAAACGGTTCTAGGACTGCGCGATGTGATGGATGATCCTCAATGGCTAGCAGATGAGTGGCAGCAAAAAGGCATTCCTCCCAAACTGCTTGATTTGTATGATGATATTTGGGTTTATGGCCCAGCATCAATGGGGAGTCCACTGACGGGTATTGAGTTTCCTGAGCCAGTTGACCCGCGCTTGTATTTTACCGGCTATCTGGCACGTCATGTGCCGAAAACAGCTGAACTTGATTTAAGCGCCCTTCCAGATCGTTACCTCTTAGTCACTCCAGGTGGTGGCGGTGATGGCGTTGAAATGGTGGATTGGGTTTTGCGCGCCTATGAGTCATCCAGCAAGCTTCCTGCTGCAGCTGTCATTATTCTTGGCCCCTTTATGGGGGCGGCAGAGCGTGAGCAGTTTGAACGGCGTGTGGTAAGCTTACCCCAGGTCATTATCCACACGTTTGATCGACATATTGAAGCGCTTATGGCGAATGCCTCCGCTGTCGTTGCAATGGGAGGTTATAACACTTTTTGTGAAATTCTATCCCTGCGCAAGCCAGCGTTACTGGTACCACGAAAAAAACCCCGCCTGGAGCAGTTTATTCGTGCGACACAAGCTGAAGCGTTGGGGCTAGTCAAGGTACTGGATCTTGAAGAGGATGACTCTACTGAGTGCATGGTTCAGGCATTACAGCAACTGTCTTGTCAGCCTCCACTTAAAGAAAATCAAGTCAATGGGCTACTGACTGGACAGGAAAGGATAGCCAAGCGTTTCCTTACATTATTGGGTCAGCACCAAGTGGAGCAACTCAATAAGGTGGAGGGGTAATGCGTCACCATATTTTGATGTATTGCCAGCACCTGCTGGGAGTGGGTCACCTGTATCGTTTTGCTCGGCTAGCGGCAGCTTGTGTGCAGTCAGGGTTTAAGGTCACTGTTGTAGCCGGTGGCGAGTCAGTAGGCCAATCTTTGTTTGAAGGGTGTCACTGGGTTCAGCTACCGCCGATTAAAGTGCCAGATGCCTCATTCAGTGAGCTAGTAACGGCTGATGGACAGTCAGTTTCGGCAAATTACTGGCAACAACGACAACACGTATTGAGAGAGACGATTAAGCAAACATTGCCAGATGTTTTTTTGGTTGAAATGTATCCTTTTGGTCGTCGGGCATTTCGGCATGAGCTTACCCCTATTCTGGCAGAGCTTAAAGCCGGTGATGCATGCAAGGTTATGTGTTCGTTGCGAGACATCTTGGTAGACAAGTTTGTACGGGATCCTCAGCGTCAAGATTGGGTTGTTGATCAGTTACAACAGTATTTTGATGCAGTACTCGTACATGGTGATGAAAATTTCATTGCTTTACAGGAGACCTTTCCAGCCGCGGAACGGGTCTCATCGCAGCTATACTACACAGGCTATGTTGGACCAGAACATGATAGCCAGGTGAGTGTGGCACCACAGCGACAGGTGGTTGTATCTGCTGGCAGTGGTGCTGTGGCTGAGCAGATGATGATGGACTTACTGGCGGCTCGTCCCTACTCATCAGTTGCCAGCTGGTCTTGGCGCTTTTTACTTGGGCCTCGGAGTAGCCATCGGCTCCAGCAAGCACTTGCTGAGGCGGATAAGGAAGCTGGACTTGGTGACATTCAGGTTGAAGGGCTGCGAGATGATTTTGTATCCCTACTCGCCGCGTCAGGCCTGTCAATCTCTCAGGCTGGCTATAATACCGTGATGGATGTTTTAGTCGCCCAGTGTCCCGCATTACTTTTACCCTTTTCCAATGCGGATGAAACGGAACAACTGCTTCGCGCTCAACGATTAGCAGCTGCTGGGTACTGTCACTATGCACAACCTGAACAGTTGTCTCCCCAGAGACTGGCCCAATGTATAGATAACGCCGTCAGTCTAAACCCCAAGTCACTTCCTTCTCCCATTAAGTTAGGTGGACAATGGCAAACAGTGAACTTTATCAAACGGTGGTTGAATGAGTAGTTTGCTTGGTGAGGCACCCGCGTTGTGGCGGGCATTAACCATTGAGCTGGAACACTGGCAGCAACAATTTGGAGGGGTTCCTCTTTGGTGGCGAGATGATGATGCACAAACCTACACGCCAGCACTTGACCGTTTACTTCAGATCAATCGCCAGCAGTACAGTAGCACACTGGCTTTGGCGGTTATCCCGGCAGGTGCAACCAACACGCTTGCCCGGCGTTTACAGTCAGAAGCTAACTGCTGGGTCTTACAGCATGGTTATCGTCATAAGAACTTTGCACCGTCTACCCGAAAGAAGTGTGAACTTGATGAGGATCGACCATTAGCGGTTATTGCCAAGGAGCTGCAAAGTGGCGCTACATACTTGGCAGGTCTATTGGGTGACCAGTTTTTACCTGTTTTGGTACCACCTTGGAACCGAATGCGGAGTGACTTGGTTGTTCACTTACCCGCTTGGGGATACTGGGGGTGGTCAGGGCTGGGACCGGCAAGTGCTGTACCAGGACTTAAAGTGGTTAATGTACATATCGATATTATTAACTGGCGAACCCGCCAGTTTGCGGGGACAGGACAGGTTCTTGGGCAGTGGCTACGGGTATTACAACAGCAGCGCGCAGCGACAACCCCGGATGAGTTGCCAGCGCCTATCGGTTTAATGACCCATCACTTGGCTCATGATGATAAATGCTGGCTGTTTTTAAATACTTTTTTGCCATGGATTGAGGAACAAGTAACCGTCCGTTGGCAGTCACCTATGGCGTTATTTTCACCCAATCGCCGCTTGTAAATTCACTGACTTGCCGAACCTTTTGCGACACCCTCAGACCTCTGGTGGCGGCTGAGTAAGCGGTATGTTCAGTGACTTCAAGTGCCAGCCTTGGGCAGGGCTCCAGGTAAAGCCATGCACACGTTGCCAATTTAGCCGTGTTGGATATTTGTCCAACATGAGCCAACCTGTAGCGGCCGCGAGCAAGGGACGAATGACGCCTTTATGGGTCACTATGACTTTTGGAGAATGCGTTAATTGCTGAGTGTTTTCCTGGGCTGCCCATTGTGTAATTCTCTGTAGTACTTGATAGGGACTTTCGCCCTGAGCAGGGTGTAAATGAATGCCTCGTTGCTCTTGGTATATCAGTTCCTCTGGATGTTGTTGTCGTAGGTTAGCTAAGGTCTGCCCTTCCCAACATCCCCAGTCCATTTCCTGCCAGGGTTCTAGTGTTTGATAGTTCATACCGAGTGCTTGGACCGTTTGCTGGGCCCGCATCAGTGGACTGCTATACCAGTCAAATTGCTTCCAGGTGGGGGCCAGCTGCAGGTGTTGTAGCCGTGATACTTCTTCTGGTAGTAGAACGGTATCTTGTCGGCCTTGAATCCTGCGCTGTAGATTCCACTGTGTGGTACCGTGGCGTAAACAATAAATTGTGAGCATTAATCTGCTTTTCCTATCAGAGGTGTTAACCACTGGTTCAATTGGTTTGCTGCCGCGAGCAGACTATGGTGTTGATGACTCCACTGTTGGGCATGATGACTTAATTGCTGCCGCAGGTTAGGTTGGGTGAGTAATTCAAATAACCCTTGCTTGAAGGTATCCGGCTGTTGTTGAGGAATAATGAAGCCACCGCGCTTATTGGGTGAATCAGCAAAGAGGCTGCAAACACCAGGGGTTGCACCTGTGATGACAGGTAGGCCGTTCATTTGTGCCTCTAAAATAGCCATGCCTAAGGCTTCATTGATCGCCGGCCAAGCCATCAGGTCACAGGCTCTAAGCCATGGTGTAATCTGCTCAGTCGTAAGTTTACCCAGCCAGTGCACTCGGTGGCTCAAGTCGCTAGCCTCCTTTTGAAGCTGAGCAAGAGCTTGGCCTTCACCAATAACAACCCACTGCCAGGGTAAATCGGTTAATGACTGAAGGCAGTGCAAGAGATAGCGATATGACGCGAGCTTGTCACCTGGTCGGACCATGGCGACCGATAACAACCAAGGCTGGTGCTCAGGGATAGGGTATTGCTGGGCTAGTTGCTGGCGAAGGCTCGATCTTGCGATATTGTCTTGTGGGGGGATAGCCATAAAGGGTGGCAGGTAGTGACTCACATCAACGGCATGGCAGTAAGGTTGAATACCCGGTAAGTCTTTCGGGTTAAGGCTAATAACCGCATCTGCTTGGTGAAGTGCTGCCAGTGTTGCTCTAAAGTTATAGCGCCAAGGTCCATAACGCTGTTTTTCAGCAACAGAGGCTTCAGCAATAACATAAGGAATGCTGAGGGCATGGCTGACACGAGGACCTAACCAGTCAGGGGCTTTATGGTAAAGGTGATAGGTAAACCAGCACTTTGGACGTTGAGCTTCGGGCAAGGGAAGATAGTGCCTGATAAGTTTGTTGGCTTGCCACTTGCCCAGTCGAGCCAGGCGCTTTTGGTGTTGCAGGTCACCTTCCCGGCTAAAGCTACGGAGCTGGCTGGCTAACTCGGGCATCCAGCCACAGAGCTGTAGACATTGCCAGAAGTGCTGAGCAATCTTTTGATCACCTGAAGGCGTTGGGTAGTTGGGTGCCTTGAGGGGAGCATAAAATGCAACAGGACGGTTTGCTGCTGACGAGGTCATGACTTACAAGAACCTGCAAAGCATGAGGTAAGTGTTGCAATCCCCTGTTGCAGGCTGAAATGGCTTGTAACACGCTTATAGCCTGCTTTTGCCAGGGTTTGCCGCCATTCTGGCTGGGTGATTAGTTGCTGCAATGCTTGGCTTGTGGCATTGATATCTTCAGGTGGCACTAACAGCCCCGTTTGTTGATCAATGATAAGTTCTGGAATGCCAGAAATAGCGGTAGCAATGCATGCTACGTGCTGACTTTGTGCTTCCATTAGCACGTTAGGTAAACCATCGCGATCGCCATCCTCAGTGATGCGACTGCCTAAGATAAAGATATCTGCTTGGCGGTATTGGTTGAGTACCCTTTGCTGTGACTGAGCGCCTAGCCAAGTGACTTTATCGGCTATACCTAACTGTTCTGCTAGATTTTGTAGCTTAGCTAATTCTGGCCCCTGACCAATGTGGGTAAAGTGCCAAGATAATTCAGAAGGTAGCTTTGCCAGTGCTTCTAAAATTACATCATAGCCTTTTTTAGGTACGGCACGACCTACTGACAGAATCTGGACCTGATCAGAGGGTGCTGTTTCACGAGGCTCGGCTACAATGGGAAAGCGGTTAAAGTCCAAGCCGTGATAAACCAGCATCACTTTTTCGGGGTCTGGGGTGAGGCTCTGTAAATAGTGCTGGTTGCTTTCGGTGCAGGTTGTCAGCCAGGCTAAGTCTGCCAGTTTGTCAGCTAGGTCCCAGCGAGGTGTGGTCCAGATGTCTTTAGCATGCGCCGAAGCTGACCAGGGAATCCCGGTCAGGTGGCTGGTATAGCGTGTTACTGATCCTGGGGTGTGGATAAAGTGGGCATACAGCTGTTGTGTATCTGGGGGTAGCTCTGTGGCAAGTACCCATGACTGTCCTAGTCGGCGGATTCGATTACGGGTTGGATCACGGCGAAAATCCTGCCACCAAAGGCGTAGTACTGACCAAAAGTGTGGCCGAAACAGTTGCGCCCAAAAACTACGAATGATGCGTCTCGGCTCGTGGTGCAAGTACTCTGGAAGATAGACAACAGGTGCTTTTATTTCACGATGAATCGGGTGTACTGTGTGATCAGTGGGGTGGCGTAATGAAATCAGGGTAATGGCAAATCCTTGCTGCTCTAAAGCATGGATTTCTTGCGCAATAAATGTTTCTGATAAACGTGGATACCCTTTCAAAACCAATGCAATTGATTTTGTCAAACGATTACCTCAATAACAGATGAATACAACATTAATTTCACTATTTGGATTGTGTTTACATGAACTTGGATAATGCTAGCAACACTTGCTGTGTTTTTTTACAAGCAAGCAATAAATATCACTGTGGTGCAATTTGGTCATGTAACTTTTGCTCATATAACGAATGATTAGACTATGTAAACATATCCAGTGGTTGCACACTATATCATGTCCTCCTGGCTGATTTCGATGGTGGTGATCAGCCATAGACACTTTGCTTAGGGTGGTTTATAAGTCAAGTGTTGGCCATTAGCATTAGCGTAAGCATTTTTTAAATATAGTGCGCTAGCCTGCTATAGGTGTAGTTATACCCTTCATGAAGGGTATACCATAACAAGCTCTCTTTTTTTCCTTGAGTGGGTATCGCATGGAGCCATCAATTTATCGTTACATTCTCAAGCACACCCTAAAGGATCAAGTTCTCATATTGTTGTTAACGTTGGTTTCTTTTCCTATTGTTTATGCCTCATTGGAAGTCCCTAAACATATTATTAATAGTGCGATTAATGGCAAAGATATTCCTGATGCTGTCATGGGGTACCCAGTTGATCAACTTGGCTATTTGTTTTTTCTTAGTGGATTATTTTTGCTGCTGGTGGTTATCAATGGTGCCATTAAGTATGTACTGAACGTTTATCGTGGTGTTGTCGGTGAACGAATGTTACGGGACCTGCGCCTGGAACTCTTTAGTCGTATTTTGCGTTTTCCTATTCCTCATTTTAAAAAAGTCTCTCAGGGAGAAATCATTCCTATTGTGACAGCTGAGACTGAGCCTCTGGGTGGTTTTATTGGTGAAGCTTTTGCCCTCCCCGCCTTTCAGGGAGGATTATTGATAACCTATTTGTTCTTTATCTTTAATCAGGATGCGCTGTTAGGGGTGGCGGCTGTCGCCTTGTACCCTTTGCAGATGTGGGTGATTCCAAAACTACAAGCTAAAGTAAATCAACTGGGCAAGCAACGTGTACTGGCAGCACGCCGCCTAGGTGATCGTATCGGTGACAGTATTGCGGGTATTCAGGAGATCCATGCGTTTGGGGCTGCGGGACGAGAACGGTCTAATGTACTGGAGCGTGTGCAACATATCTTTATGATTCGTTTGCGCATCTACAAACTGAAGTTTTTTATTAAATTCCTTAATAACTTCTTATCAAAAGTCACACCCTTTTTCTTTTACTCCATTGGTGGTTACTACGTTATAAAAGGTGAGTTATCGCTAGGTGCGTTAATTGCTGTGCTTGCTGCCTATCAAGATCTGGATGCACCCTGGAAGGAGCTGCTGAAGTTTTATCAAACCAAAGAGGATGTGCGGATAAAATACGAACAAATTATTGAACAGTTTGACCCTGAAGGTTTGCTACCAGAAGCTTTGCAATCAGGTAAAGCTGAATTACTTCCGGTTGAACAGCTTTCTTTGATGGCCCGTAATGTCAGCTATGCCGAGTACAGTAATGTCAATATTGTGAATAATCTTAGTGTTGAATTATTGCCTCAGCAGCATACCGCTATTGTTGGGCCTGAAGGCAGTGGTAAAACAGAGTTTGCTAAATTGTTATCTCGCTTGTTACAACCGAAAACAGGACGTATTGAATTAGCGGGTCAAAATATTCAACTGCTTAATGAGCAGACATTAAGTAAGCATGTAGCGTATGTTGGTGCTCATGCACATTTTTTTGCAGGCACGATTAGGGAAAACCTTTATTATGGTGTTGATCCAGAGTCTGCCTCAGAGAATGCAAGTTGTTATTGTCAGCAGCAGGTTGACAAGGTTGATAGCGAGGTTATGGACCTGCTTGCAGAAGTTCAACTGCAGGATGATGTCTATCACTATGGTTTACAGAGCTATATTGATCCTGAACAAGACCCGGACTTAGCAGCCGCAGTGCTTGAGCTTCGTCATGCACTGCGTGCTTCACTGCACGCGGCGGAGATGGATGATTTAGTCGAGTTTTTCGATTGGGATAAATACAACGAGAATTTATCTGTTGCGGAAAACCTCTTATTTGGTTCATCGCGCACCATTTCATTGGATTACAACAAGCTGGCTCGTCATCCATTGATTCACCAGTCTTTAAAAGAAGTTGATTTAATGGGTGAAGCACTCCGTGTAGGTTATGAACTGGCAAAAATCATGGTGGAATTGTTTGCTGATGTAGAACCTGGCAGTGACCTTTTTGAGCGTTTTAGTTTCATTAAGTCAGAGGAGTTACCGGAGTATAAACAGTTGCTCACAAAAACCAGTGTCGACTCGTTGCTGAAGTTGCCAGTAACACAACAGGAGATGCTATTAGTCCTATTATTCCAGTTAGTGCCAGCCCGTCACCGTTTGGGGCTGCTGACGGAAAGCCGAAAAACCAAACTATTGCTGGTTCGTAAAAAATTATTTCTTGCCCTGCAAAAGGAAGCGCATGATTTACAGTTGTATGATGCTAATGAATATAATGCCGCATTAACCCTGCAAGAAAACATTTTATTTGGCAAAATCGTATATGGTCAGGCGCGTGCTCAAACAGAAATCAGTCAGCGCATTGATGAACTAGTGCAGGAGTATCAATTGCGTACGCAAATTATGTGTTACGGATTGGATTTTTCGGTAGGGACTTCGGGTTCTCGTTTATCAGTAGCTACGCGACAGAAGTTGGCCATTGTGCGTGCATTGTTGAAAAAACCAAATTTTCTTATTGTTAATCAAGCCACCAGTGTGCTGGACCTCGGAGCTGAACGGCATATTATTCACTGTGTTTTGAAGCGAATGAAAGACCAAGGTGTATGCTGGATATTGGGACGCATAGAACAAACATCTGCTTTCGATTATGTGCTGGTTATGGAAAAAGGTCATATCGTCGACCAAGGAGAATATGCCAGCTTGAAAGACAATAGTCCGGCTTTTCAAGCATTATTGACTGGTAGTGCAGGTTAATGAGTGATCGTTATCAAACTACAATAGATACACATTTAAAAAGTGTCTCTTGGGCTGGCGGGCTTGACTCTCACTAGCCCATGCTGGATCTCATCTAACTACTTGTTATGGATGGCTTGTATTATTAGGCTTCGTGTTGTTTTTGGGTGAGATAGACTTGGAAAAGGCTAGTAAATACAGTGATTATGGTTTAAATAATTTGCTTTATGCGTTATAAACCTCTATAAGTATTGCTGAATTCACAAGGCGCGAGAATAGAATGAGTACAGGTACAGTTAAGTTTTTTAGTGAAACAAAAGGTTTTGGTTTTATCACACCTAGCGAAGGTAAAGACCTGTTTTTTCATGTGTCACAAATCCAAGGTCATGAGCCTCGCGATGGTGACAAAGTAGAGTTTGAGGTAGGCGAAAGCCAGAAAGGACCTTGTGCTATCAACGTTCAGGTTGTCGACTAAAAAACGATTAGGTACCTATTGGGCCGGTGGAGCATCTTCAAACCCTTCCATTAGGTACTTCAATTCCTCCATTGCCAGCATATCCTCCCACCTAGCCTTCAATGCTTCCAGCGTGCCCTGTTGTTGCTTATACAGCGGTATCATTGGACCTACGGACGGAAGCTTAAATCGATCCTCATGTACTCCTTATACACTGTGATCCACTGTCCAGTACTTCCTTGCTCTTACAAAAAAGTCACTACTTTTAGAGTGTGCCCGTAATGCTGTTTCTAGGTTTAGTTTCAAAGTCGTAAAAATGTTACTCCTACAGTTGCGTTATACTTTTATGCTTCACAATCACCTCACTTGCAGTTGGCTATTTGATGCAATAATTAAGATAAGGAGTATGAAGTAAAGCCTGGGAAATAAAGCATCAAATGGAGAGGATGCCATGAATAGCTATATAAAATTAATTACTAATTTATTTGTAGTTTTATTCACTCTGAGTGGAAAAATAAGTGCTAATCAATTCGATTGCTCAACATTGCCAAATGGCTCATAACCCGCATGCCCTTGCTGCCAAGACTTTTATGTTTGTGTAAGTGGTATGACAATATTACAACGCTGTCCAGGAAATTTAGTTTATCAGCCCGAATTAGACCAGTGTTTACCACGGTCAGCAAATCCTGCGTGCGGTGCTTCTAAAGATGCATCTAGTTGTATTGAAAACTGTATTGGACAACAAAATGGAATCTATCATTACTGCCAGAGTTGTAATGAGGCCATAGCTTGCTTTAGTGGCGCGTACTTTATTTTTAAATGTCCTGATCCTGATAAACCAGAAGGCTCTATATGGATTCCTAGGGGGGTTATATCAATAGCTCTATTAGATCATTAAGTAAGCTTTTTCCTCGGCACTTTATAGTACCCCCTCTGCAATCGTGTGCTGCAGTAAATAACGTACAAGCCATACCGCTAATGTCTTCTTACTCAGTTCTCTGTCTGTTTAGTACGCTGCATTCATTTCACGAATAGCCGTTTATTAGTTGTATGAAGCAACCAAAGATTGAAACCTTATCGCCTGAAGCCTATCAGGATCTCCAGCAGGCTATTACGGCCTCATCATTAAGTCAGGACCATAAAAACCTCGTCATAGGCGTGTTGGATCTCTGTTTATGGCTTCAGCAAAAACTCACCTTCTCAAAAATCAGCATTAATACC
>NZ_AUAF01000038.1 GCF_000428585.1 Zooshikella ganghwensis DSM 15267
CCCTGATCGGTGGTGAAGGTGATGACCATTACTACTTCTTTGCCAACAGTGGGCAGGATGTGATTGATAACACCGGTGGTGGTAACGACTGGGTGTTCTTCAATGATGTGGGGCGTGATCGCATCAGCTATCACCGCGATGGTGATGATCTGGTGATGTTGGTCGATAACGATCTGCAGCAGAAACTCACCGTGACCGGACACTTTACTGGTGGTGATCTGGCGATTAGCTATATCCAACCGGGTGATGGTGGCTATGCGATCCCAGCATCCCGCATTGAAAGCCTGCTGACTGAGTTACCTGCAGGTGGTGATACGGGGACTGGCGATGGTGATACCAGCGGTGGTACCGACAATGGCGGTGATACCGGCACTGACAATGGTACTGGTGATACAGGCTCAGGTGAGACCGATAACGGTGGCAATGACAACGGTTCAGATGATGTGATTGATCCCAGTCGCTATGACACCGAAGTGGTGGGTACGGCACAGGGTGAACAGCTGGTTGGCCGTAACAACCGCAACCTGATCCGTGGTCTAGCCGGTGATGATACGTTGTTTGGTATGGGCGGTGATGACATCCTGTTGGGTGGCGACGGTGACGACTTTATCCAGGGCGGTAATGGTCGGATGAATGGGGATGATGGTAACGATACCCTGATCGGCGGTGCCGGTAACGATGTGCTGGCCGGCTTTGCCGGTAACGATACCTTAAAAGGTGGCGTGGGTGATGATCACTACTATTACCATGCCCAAGGTGGTCAGGACATCATCGATAACACCGGGGGCGGTACTGACTGGGTGTTCTTTATCGATATTGACCGTGAGCGAATCAGCTATCACCGCAATGGTGACGATCTGGTGATGTTGGTGGATAACGACCTGCAGCAAAAACTGACTGTGACTGGACACTTTACCGGTGGTGATAAAGCCATCAGTTACATCCAACCCGGTGATGGTGGCTATGCCATTCCCTCATCTCGGCTAGAAGGTATGCTGACAGCATTGCCAGCAGGTGGTGCATCTGTTGCCGCAGCGGATGTCCAGCCTGCCAGTAATATTGATGGTTTAATTAATGCCATGGCGAGTATGACTGATGGAGGCGCTGGTGATGTTACAACAACGGTTGTGTCCAATCGTGATTTAATGGTGAACCTGACTACTCCTGTTTAATATTTAATAAAATTAGAAAGTTAATAAATACACTTAATTTTACTTTACTTCAGCCCCAGTATTATCTGGGGCTTTTTTAAAAGAATTGTGAATTAAAAATCATCTAATAATTTAACTCTTTCTAGTAGCGAATTGCAGAATGTTATATATGTTTCTTTTGTTTGTTCATACTGTTTACAGGAGCCTTTGAGTGTTCCAAGGTGATCTCTCTCTAGGGTATTATGGAATGGAACCTTCCACATTGGAAGATGATAGTATTGGGCCATTGCTGGAAAAGTATTATGGGTATGCATAATCGAAATACCACCTATTGGGGTGTCTACCTGTTTTTCAGAGAGATGATTTCTTAATTCTTCTTTAATATTTTCTTTTATTGTGGCAGGTATTTTTTTTGCGTAATTGTAGTGTGCTACAGCAAGGTGCCATTCAGTTTTGTTGGCATACTTTTTAGCATTATATATTGTATAGCCAAGGAATGAGACAAAGTTGTTTGGAAATAAGTGCCTTTTACCTGTTGATATTAGTTGGTATATCGTATCAAATTCATTTTTCCATGAAGACAATGATCTACCAATATTTTTGATTCCATATAAAGAAAACAAGTCTGGGGAGGCAGGCACAAAAAAACCATCAACAGTAGAAATTATTACTTTATTTAATGATCCAAGACTTGGAGAGGTATCAATAATCACATAGTCGTATGAGTAAAGAAAACTGTACTTTTCGGTAAGCTCGCGGATTTTTGTAACTGTTCGTAGTGCCAAAGGGTCTCCTCTATAGAGGCCTGCCCAACGCTCAGCAATTTTTTCTTCAAAAAGGTGTAATGTTAACCTTCCTGCAATTAAATCGAGAGATTCAGATAATTTGATAGGTGGGGGTAATGAACTGGGCTCTCCAGTACCTTCTTCCGTTGGCTTTAATAAAAAGTGAAGGCTTCTAGGTTCAGACATCATTTTTTGATATTCAATTTCATTTATAGAATGTTTGGCTGATTCATAACCTTCGTCTATAAACTGATCCTCTTTTTCCCAGATTGAATGTATTGTTTCTTGGTCCAGTGAATAAATTGTTAGATTACACTGAGGATCTGCATCAATCATAAGGACTTTATATCCAAGTTCAGATAGAGCAAAACCGAGGTGAAAAGATAGTGTGGTTTTTCCTACACCACCTTTATTGTTAAACAGTGAAATAGATTTCATTTGTTGTTTATCCTTTACTTTACTCTTTAGCTTTAATAGTAGCTGATACTCATGATGTAGGTTCTAGAGTAGGATCTTCTTGTAGTTTTTATTCTGTTGTTATTTAATAGTCATCCCCTGTTTATCTCTTTGTCATTGTAGAAACTCATGATGGGCTCACACAAAGGTATGCCCGCCAAAGAGGGTATAAAGAATAATAATGGGGGATCAATGAGTTTATTTAATTACTTTACTTATATTAAAAAAATCAGGTGGTGTGTTAGTCAGTTTGCGTATTTAAGTTTGATAATCGCGCTTGCGGGAAAGGTGTATGGGGTAGATAGTATTTTAGCTGATCATAAACTAAAAGTACCTCCGAAAATACCCAAAGTATTATTATTAGGTATTGATGGTTTAAAGCCATCAGCGATTCCTCGTGTTAATACACCTGTGTTGGATAAATTAATTGCTGATGGGTTTATTAGCCCTATGTTAGCAGAGGACACTACATGGAGTGGTCCTTGTTGGGCGACTATACTTTATGGAGTATGGCGAGACCGACATGGTATTTATGATAACAGTTTTACCGGGTCTAAATTACAGTCTATTCCTGACCTTTTTACCCATATTGAAACCGCTAAGCCTGTATTGCACACTGCAAGATTAACCTCTTGGACAGGTATTCGTTATAACATGCCCACAGCGGCAGATGAGGATTTATATTGGTATTACCAAGAACATCAGGATACTGAAACGGTTAATAAAGCAAAAGACATTTTAAGTACGACTGATATTGATGTCTTATTTGTGTATTTTTCAATGGTGGATGTCAAAGGGCATAATCATGGGTTTAGTGCAGATAAGCCTGAATACCGTCAATCTATTGAAAAAGTAGACCGGCAAATCGGTGAGTTATTAACGCGAATTCAACAACGTCCTAAGTTTGCTGATGAGGACTGGTTAATTTTGTCGGTACCTGATCATGGAGGAACCATCGATGGCCAACATGGTAAAAACCGTCCTGAGCATAGGAAGGCTTGGTTATTAGCCAGTGGCCATGCAGTACATCATTTGCGTAAAGGGATGAATATTCCGCCATCACCCGTTGATATTGTACCCACTATTTTGGACCACTTGGGGATTGATTATGCTCCAGGTTCATTGGATGGGCATTCTTTGCTAGAGGCTTTTCCAAGCTATCCTGTAAAGTTAAATAAAAATACGCTAAAAAATGGTGATGCAGAATATGATCGTGGTAGTGTCCAACCATTTTATTTGGCTAATTATGATAATCAGGTTACTGGTTGGTTAAAAGGAGGAAAGGCGGTAACGCGTGGTTATACCGAAGTTAACCAAATTCCTTTGAAATATGTAAAAAAAGGTGAACAAAGGCAGAATGCCTATCTGTTTACCTCATTAACCAAAGAGCCTACAACATTAGCACAGCATATCGATTTACAAGGACTAACAACTCAACAGAGTAAGCCGCTCAAGGTAGCTTTGGCCGCTGATATGTGGGGAAGGACTGCGGATAAAAACTTAAGCATCAAATTATTTTTTAATGATGCTAAAGGGTTTGCGGCATTAAGGAAAAATGATCAGTATGCTTATTTTTTTCGAGGTGATGAGTATTACCAGTTTGACTTTAATAAGGATCAAGTTGATGACGGTTATCCTGCGGATATTGCCAGTAGCTGGCCTGGGCTAGATCAATTTAAAGGTGGTGCAAGGAATATTGATGCAGCTGTTAATTGGGGAAATGGTAAAGCCTATTTTTTTAAGGGTGATGAATATATTCGTTATGATTTAAAAAAAGATCAGGCTGATAGCGGCTATCCATTAAAAATAAAAGACCACTGGTCAGGGTTAGACACATTCTCAGGAGGTGCTAATGCTATTGATGCTGCGATTAACTGGGGGAATGGTATCACTTACTTTTTTAAAGGAGATGAATACATTCGTTTTAATATGACATCAGATCGAGCCGCTAAGGGCTACCCTATGTTTATTTCTAACTGGACATGGTCTGGTTTACAAGTTTGGCCTGATCGGATTGATGCAGCGGTAAGACGTAATAGTATTAAGTCGTACTTATTTAAGGGAGGTTATTATCTGAGATTTGACCATGTTTTAAATAAGACAGATGATGGATTTCCTAAAGCTATCAGTGAGCATTCATGGTCTGGTTTGGAGCAGTGGTATCAGTCAAAACACAATACAGAACTTACTTTGAATTCATACCAAAGCATTGCTCAGCGTTTTCTAACACATACAGTGTTGCCAAGTAACGTTGAGGGTATTGATGTCCATGTCAATTTTTCGGGTCAGCAGCAGTATGTGGATAACCTTAGTTTGATTCTACGAAACTAGTATAATTGTACCCATAGCGAAGGGTATATTTAACAATGAATAGCAGTCAGTACAACGAAGTAAAACCAAGTAACCATTCTTCCTTAGCGGCTAGAGGCTATTTTGATGTTGCCCTGCTGCCTGATGAGCGTTCATTGCTGCCAAGTCAACGGCAATTTTTGTATCTGCTGGGGTATGAGCTAGCTGATCAGGTAGTTTGGATCAAAAACAGCAGTGAAGCAGAACATTACTCCCAAATAAGCTCTCAAGCCAATTCTCAAGTTAAATCTCAAAATCGAACTGTAGGGCTTGTTTGTTTAAACCCTGAGCATGTGCAATGGGCGTCTAACAACCGAGTAGTTGTAATTCCATTTTTATCTCAACGCATTCCGGCTTATCCATTCTGGTCTGAGTCTCAGCAGCCGTTATTAAGAACATCCAAAGCACATCGTGTTTTGCCCCGTATTTTAGTGCTGGGGCCTGAGTCGTCGGGTAAATCAACGCTGGTTGATTACTTAGAGAACACTATTGGCAGTCAGGTTAAACTCTCTATCGTCCCTGAATATATTCGAGATTACTATGATATGTTGGGCCATATAGCACTGGATTATGAGCAGGTGGCGGTCTCTGGTTTGGTTCAATATGCCCTGGAGAAAGTATTTGCTTCGCTTCAGGCTTCTGGGCTACTTATTGTTGATACTAACTGTGCCACAACTTGTTTTTGGAGTCAGATTCTTTATGGGCAGTATCCTGAGTGGTTATGGCAGTATGCGTTGGGTCAAAACTATACACTGTGCTGTGTACTAAGGCCGGATTTGCCTTGGCAACCGGACCCACAGCGCTGTCAGCCAGAACAATCTGATAGAGAACACTTCTTTAGCCAGTGCCTGGATTATGCTCAGCAAATAAGCCGTAAAGTCCTGGTTTTAGAGGGGCAGGGAGAGACTCGCTACACCTCGCTTATGAGAGAAATCACCCAGTTGATTAGCGTTGAACGCACATCTTGATAGGGAAAAGGTTTATAAACAGTGCTGCATTGAGTAGAATCCGTTCTCATTTATGCCCTTAGCTTTGGGTCAGTGATGGTTTGATTTCCAGTAAAATGGCAGCCTGTTTATGTTAAATAATGATGCTCTGCAACAGCTCAAGCAGCTCAAGCAGCAATTAAAATCCCAAAAAGAAGTTTTCAGCGCTACAGTAAAAGACTCTGGCGCAAAGTCTGGTCAGGTGATTTTGGACGATGGCCGCCAGATATTTCTTCCTCAAGAAGAAATGCAGAAAGTATTTCCTCATGACCGTATAAAAGTGACGCTGTGTGTTGATAGCAAAGGACAAGACTTTGCTGAAGTCGAAGAGCTGATTGACTCATCGCTAAGTGAGTTTACTGGACAAATTATTGGTCGCGGTAAAGCCGTTTTCGTTGAGCCTGATGTTGGTCGTTTATCTCGCTGGATCTTTATTCCTCCTCACCAGTTATCGGGTGCAAAAGCGGGAGATTTCGTTCGTTGCCGAATTACCCAGCACCCGATTAAATCAGGTAAACCTAAGGCTGAGGTCATCAGCATTATTGGTCACCCAGATCAGCCTTATATTGAACATAACTACATTATTGATAAGCATAAACTCGACTTAGCGTGGCCTGAGTCAGTGCAAGCTGAAGTCGACGCCATAGAAGCACAAGCTCAAGAAGCGATTGCCAGTGCAAATCGTAAGGACATGACCAATTTGTCCTGGTTGACGATTGATGCTGAGTCAACTCAGGATATGGATGATGCTCTGTATGCGGAAGCCTTGACTGATGGTGGTTGGTTGTTGAGAGTGGCGATTGCTGACCCTGCTTTTTGGATAAAGCCAGACTCTGCACTGGATGTTGAAGCACGTAAGCGCAGTACCTCTGTTTACCTCCCTAAGCAAACCATCCCGATGTTGCCTGAGTCCCTTTCTCATAACTGGTGCTCACTTGTTCCTGGTGAGGCGCGGTTGGCACTTGTATGTGAGTTAAAAGTAAGTGAGCAGGGTGAAGTTGTTTCCAGCGAGCTTTACCAGGCAAAAGTACGCTCTCAAGCTAAGCTGTCTTATGATGCCGTGAGTGACTACTTAGACGGTGTTGAAGACAATAGTGTGGCGACTGAGAACCCAGAACTATTGCCTGTAATTGACTGCTTGCAACAAGTTCAGGGAGCATTGAACGCTTATCGTGAGCAACATGCTGTGTGTTTTGAGAACCGTCCAGACTATTACTTTGAGTTGGATGAGCAGGGTAAAATTGCGGCAATTCATCGCCAGCATAGAAGCACGGCAAACCGGCTTGTTGAAGCCTGTATGATTGCAGCAAACTGTGCAGCAGCAGACTTCCTCGCGCAAAAAGCACCTAAAGCTATTTATATTTCTCACAGTGGGGTAAGAAGCGACCGCTTGGAGGATGTCAAAAAGTTAGTGGCTGAGTTATTACCTGAGTTTGATACAGAGGCTTTAAACAAGCCAGAAGGATATCGCCAGTTAATTCATAGCTTGAATAATAAGTCAGTTGATGTGCCTTTACGCACCATTGTTAGCCGGCAGTTGGAGCGTAGTTTATTTTCCTTAGAGCCAGGCTTTCACAGTGGAATGGGTTTTGAGCGTTATACAACGTTTACTTCCCCTATTCGCAAGTATAATGACTTGGTGTTGCATCGTATTATTATTGCGCTGTTAGATGAGCAGCCTGTACCTGAAGTTGCTACGGGTTTACTGGATGAGCTACAAGCAGGACAGCAAAAAGCCCGCTTTTCAGCTAACGAAGTAGAGCAGTGGCTGAAGTGTCAGTTTATGGAAGATAAAGTAGAGCAGACATTTACTGCAACTGTCGTGCAGGTTAATCCGTTTGGGGTATTGGCGCGACTGGATGATTTTGGTATCGACGGATTTGTGGACTTACGTCGTAAAGATCCGAAGTTTGCATATGATCCTTTGTACCAGCAGACGAGCAATGGTGAACAGCAATTTATGTTGGACCAGTCTATAGAAGTTAAGGTGTCTTCTGTGGATATGAAGCGCCGTAACTTGAAGTTGACACTTGTTGCTTCATGATTTGTTTAAAGTGATGGGGTACAGATGTGCTCAAAAAAAAGCCAGCGTCATTGCTGGCTTTTTTTGTGGGTGCCCATATGTGATCTGGTTCTTAAATTATCTTGGGCAGAGAAAATCGTTAACTGTAAAGTTCGAGTGCTTTTTTGCTTAAAGTTGGCCGCCCTTTCTTGATTTTTATTGAAGTTGGAAGCTCACCATTCCAGTAAGGCATAATGTTATCGATGATATTTTCTAGCGTCATTGGCCAAGGTGTTTCAAGGGTTTCACATGGGCAGAATATAGCCTCCAACGCATCAAATAAAGCGCTTGGAGAGGTGTTACAGTCATTTAAGTCTAACTCTTCTGTTAGCTTTAGTTTGCAAAGTTCTTGACTGTAAAAGTGTTTGACGGTTTGAAATACTATTTCTCTTACAAAGGCTCGGTTATCAGTATGATAAACTGGCAGTATTTCCCGGCAGATATTCATAACGGGCTCCTCTGCGCGACAATCACCTTTTTGGCTGAGCATATCAACCAATGTTTTTTGTTGTAAAACAATTTATCTAAGGCGCTCGATTTTATGTGACATCTGTAGTGAAATTCAATGTGAAAAACTGCATTATTCTTTTCATTATACGACCTGGCATAGAGGCTAAGAATAAAACCAACCCTTTATGCTTAACAAGCTTACTCTAGAGAAACATTTCCACTCTGTTTGAATTACACAAATAGGCTCATTTTACACTTGGTGGCTTTAGCCTAATTTATCCCTGCGTTTACTTGCCTCTTTGGTAAATGGCAGCATAAATCATGCCTATCCAGCTTGAATAATATGACCAAGTGAGCAAATACTAATTAAATATGCTGAAGCTTGTTGTCAGACAAAACTGAACATTAATCTATGCGGGAACTTGCAAATAAGCCTACTTAAATTTATGGCATGTTTGTATTGCAGGATTATGTTGCTTTGACTGAGCCTTGGGGTGGGGCGGCAAAGTGTTCCACCGTGTAGTGGTAGGCTTTAAGTGTATCGGACCAATAATCAAAGGGCAGGCCTGCTTTCTCTTTTAAGTGCTGTAGAAAAGTTTGCCGGTCTGGGAGCTGTTGCCAAACTTGAGGCAAAAATGTTGCCCGGCGGCCATTGTCTTCGATGGTTAGACCATCAATCATAGGCCTGAGCTGTCTAAGCAGGTCATCTTCAGAGATAAATTGCATGGGTTGTTGGAGGGATAGCACCGAAATTTCAATGGTCAACAGTGGCAGTTCCGCAGAGCTGATATTTACAAAACGGAAATCATGGAAAGCACTGGCATAGGCATTATGTGCAACTTCAATCACCAACGGGCGAGAGGGGGTTAATGAACCGATACAACCGCGCAGCTGGCGTTGTCGCAGTAAAGTCACAAATGCGCTACGTACAGCTTGAAGAGGTTCAGGATAGTGGGCTTCATCAACCGGCATTTCATGGTGGTGCTGCAAGCCATACTCAATGCTCTGAAAAGCAAGATTGAGCAATAATTCTTGATGGTTGGGACTAATGGAGGACATAAGCACCATATCCTACAACTGCATCTGTTGAGCCTGCAGTATCTCCAGAGTTTCGCAAATCAACAGAAGTGGCAGTCAAGTGGTGTTGCTCTGCACATAACAGTGCGCCATTGAGGGGGAAACAGCCACAAGCCTGTTCACCATTAAGGTTATGGTCGAGCTTAAGAATTTTATGGGTAGTCTCAGAGTCGAGCTGCTTTGCAGTCATATAGTCGTGGTAATGACTTAAGTCAGAGCTGATCACAAATAGCGTTTCAGCCCCTCCCCAAAGCGTATTGATCACACTGGCAACCTGATCGGCACTGGCTAAACCCACGACAATAGGAACCAATGTGAACTGGTTCAGTGTCAGTTGTAAAAAGGGTAACTGGACTTCAAGGGAATGCTCATAGCGATGAGCCTGGTCAGTGGTGATGACTCCTGCGCAGGTGGAAATTAACTCAACAGCTTTTTGGTCAATTGGAATAACACCTAGTGGGGTTCTGAAGGCATCGCTTGCAGATAAGGCCAATCCTTGGAATGCAAAACGATGTGAAGGGCCTAGTAAAATAATGCGCTGATAGATATCGGCAAAAGGTTTTAACCGTTGATAAGCTGATGCAGCAATTGGCCCTGAGTATATATAACCAGCATGAGGGACAATAATCATTTTAGGTGGGGATGACTCAGTCTTACCTGCTGAGGCTTCAGCGAGCATTTCGTGAATACTACGCTGTAGCTGCTCTGCTTGCGCAGGGTAGAACATTCCCGCCACAGCAGGCTCTCGGATAGACATGGCACCCTCCTCGGCTGGCGGTCAACTCGTTTGCTTCGATATCGATTGGGTTAGGCATAATACAAAATGATTGATGACGTAACCAAACCATATAGTGCTACGAGTATATACTTATAACTATAGACAGCATTATAGCCTCGCTAGTTTGCGTTTGGATTAAATCCAGGGGAGGTGGATGATGGCTGAGTCACCCTCATCGGTAACTCAGAATACGGTTACTACCAAATATTGGCATGAACTGGAAGATGGACGTATTCAGTGTGATCTTTGCCCCCGACACTGTCACGTAAGAGAAGGGCAGCGAGGGTTATGTTTTGTTAGAGCTTGTGAAGACCACCAAATAAAGCTGGTCAGTTATGGCCGCTCTAGTGGTTTTTGTATTGACCCTATAGAGAAAAAACCACTCAATCACTTTTTACCTGGTACACCCGTTTTATCATTTGGCACAGCAGGTTGTAATTTAGCCTGTAAGTTTTGCCAAAACTGGGATATGAGTAAATCTCGTGAGATGGATACGCTGGCAGACAGTGCATCACCTCACCAGCTTGCTCAGGCTGCGAAGCGTTTGGGTTGTCGTAGTATTGCTTATACCTACAATGATCCTGTCATCTTTATGGAGTATGCACTGGATGTAGCGGCTGCATGTAAGGAGGAAGGAATACACTCTGTTGCCGTTACAGCAGGGTATATTTGTCCTGAACCCCGTGTTCCTTTTTTTGCAGCCATGGATGCGGCAAATGTCGACTTAAAAGGCTTTACCGAGCGATTCTATAAAAAGATTTGTGGTGGGGCATTAGCCCCTGTACTGGAAACGCTTGAGTATCTTTACCATGAAACAGACGTGTGGTTTGAAATTACCACACTATTAATTCCCGATGAAAATGATAGTGACGCAGAATTGCAAGAAATGACGCAATGGGTCGTTGAGCATTTAGGCCCTGAAGTACCTATGCACTTCACAGCTTTCCATCCTGACTGGAAAATGTTGGATAAACCTAGAACACCGGCTGCAACCCTTACTCGTGCCAGAAGCATTGCGATGCAAAATGGCGTACGTTATGCCTACACTGGGAATGTGCATGACTTACCAGGGAGCAGCACTTACTGTCATCAGTGTGGCGAGTGTTTAATAGAACGGGACTGGTATCAACTGGGTGAGTGGCGGCTTGATGCTGCAGGTCATTGTTTAGGCTGCGGTACTGCTCTTCCTGGCAGGTTTGAGGCGCAGCCTGGTTATTGGGGGGCTATGCGCCAACCCGTTCGCCTAAAAGCAAGCTAAGCCTGTAAATTTTCGTAAGAAGTGAATTATTACAGGCTAACTGCGAATAACAATTAAAGGTCATGCATTCGAAGCATTGATAATACAAAGCGTTTTTTACGCTGTTTTTCTTGGTCTAATAAATTTTCAAGGGCATCTCTTGCAGCTGATGATTTACAGTGACTGGCTAATTGCTCGTAAAGGCTGATTAGTCGATCATCTAACTCAAGTGCAATACGCATCACTTGTTCTTCACTTAAGTCGGGTGAGGGGGGCTGCTCTAGTTTAAGGAGTAGCGGGTCGTCCTGAATATCCTGAAACCAGGCATTTAGTACACCATAGGGAGCATCTTTTTCGTATTGTAACAACTCGTTGCTGATATGATTTTCATGCTCAGCCAGGTAGTCGAGAATCAACTTTACGCGCTGCTGTAAGACAGTATCACTCAGTTGAGTATAGTATTCACTCATTTGCTGGTGTGCATTGATAAGATAATCGAGCACATCTTTTAATTGTTTAAACCGCATAGTAATTAACTCCACATCAATCCCTGAGTCTATTTTAGCGTTGACGCTATTGGGTAATTTAATAGGTTTTCGTGAAGTTTTTCCCGTTATATACCCTTCCCGAATCATTTTTAAGGTTTGTTGTCGGCGCTCTTGAACACTAAAGATAGTGTGAATGCAGTTTATGCAGGAGCATTTAACTGCCTCCCCAGTCACTTATTCATATAAGCTCATGGAGCTTCATCGCTTGATGGCCGTCCTTAAAAACCCTTCGCTTGGGTATAGCTCAATTCATTGTCACATTGCATTGAGTCGTGAACATTCTTCAATGCCTCTTGTAACTATAGTGCAAAACATCGCGTGCTTGTTGCTGTCATAAGGGATTTTCGCTAGGGTGCTGACTCCTGAAAAAGAGCAGGATTGATCATCTAGCAGTTAAAACATGGCGTTACAGCAGAGAAAGTCTCGTCGTGTTTTTATTAAGAGGAGTCGTTGATGAGGCTGTGGCACTGGCTGGCATTTATAAGTAGTGTGTCAGTAGGACCGTTGTGGGTAGGGCAGTTAAACGCTGCTATGGCTGAGGAGGCTACTAGCACTGCAGAGCAAAATGCAATTCAGCGTGAGTCAACACAACAGGATGCTTGGAAAAGTCCAACTAATTCACAGTGGATTCGCTATGCACAGGTATCACCAGATGGAAAGACCATTGCTTTTAGTGCTTATGGAGATATTTATACCGTAGGGATTGAAGGTGGTGTCGCCCAGCCTCTGACGGTCACAAATAGTTATGAATTTCATCCTGTTTGGTCAGCTGACAGTCAAACGCTTGCCTTTGCATCTGATCGTGCAGGTAACTTTGATATTTATGTGATGCCGGTAAAAGGTGGCTCTGCAAAACGACTTACTTTTCACAGTGCTGATGATATTCCTACTGATTTTATACAAAATGGTAAAGCCATTTTATTTAATTCTGCCCGACTAGATCATCCTGACAGTGCGCAGTACCCCAGTACCCGTTTTCCAGAGCTTTATCAAATAAGTGCTGAGGGAGGGTTGCCTAAACAATTACTGACGGTACCCGCACTCGAAGCACGGTTGGATAAAGCTGAAAAACGAATGTTGTATGTTGATAAAAAGAGTGTAGAAAATCCATGGCGTAAGCATCAGCGCTCTGCTGCAACTCGAGATATATGGCTATTATCAGGAGATACTCAGCAGCAACTGACACAGTTTGACGGAAATGATATTTCGCCAATATGGAGTATTGATCAGCAAAGCATGTTTTATCTGAGTGAAGGAAGTGGCTCATTTAATGTTTGGCGAAAGTCATTTGATGATTCAGCTCCCCAGCAAGTTACATTTCATAAGACACATCCTGTCCGCTTTTTATCGCAGGATAATTCAGGCAACCTTGTTTACACATGGCATGGACAGCTTTTTCGCTTAGTAGAGGGAGAGCCGTCGCCTCAAGCGGTTGATGTTCAGTTTCGAAGTGATCGAGGGAACAGTTCATTTCAGCAGGGGATTGATCATGTGACTGAGTATGCACCATCGCCCAATGGCCGAGAAGTAGCCTATATTATGCGGGGCGATGTTTATGTTGCGGCACTGGATTACTCTACGATAAAGCGTATTACTGAAACACCTGAAGAAGAACAAGGATTGAGCTTTTCGCCTGATGGCAAAAGCTTAGTTTATGCCAGTGAGCGCGAAGGAAGCTGGAATATTTACCAAGTTACAAAACAACGTAGCAATGAATCATTCTTTTTTAGTAGTACAGTTTTAAAAGAAAAAGCAATTTTAGCCACTAAAGATGATTTAATGCAGCCGGCTTTTTCGCCTGATGGAAAATATCTTGCGCTGTTGTGCAACCGTAATGAAGTAAAGCTCTATCATTTTGAAACCAAAAAATTACGGACGATATTGGCTCCGGATTTTGCTTATTCTTACGAAGATGGTGACATGTGGTTTCAATGGTCTCCTGATAGTCAGTGGCTTGCATATCATTATGATGATGCACGCTGGATGAAAGAAGTGGGGCTCATTAAAGCAGATGGTAAACAACCACCGATTAATTTAAGCCTCTCTGGTTATGCTGATAGTTACCCAACCTGGGCTATGCAGGGTAATGCCGTCATTTGGGAAACAGCAAAGTATGGTCGCCGTAACCATGGCAGCTGGGGAGCTGATATGGATATGATGGCGGTTTTCTTGAATCAGCAGACGTTAAATGAATTTGCCAAATCAGATGAAGACCGAGAGTTAGCCTTACAGGAGTCAGAAACTGAAGCAGAAAATGAAAATGCGGATGAGCAATCAAAAGAAAAAAATAATGAGGACGAGCAGCAATTAAAAAAAATTCATGTTGAAAGAGATGGGTTGGATACCCGAATTCGACGTTTGACATTGCACTCATCTGAATTGGCAGGAGGCTATTTGACCAATGACGGGGGAAAACTGTTTTACTTGAGTCGTTTTGAAGATGGCTTTGATTTATGGGTGCATGAATTTGAAAATGACAGTACCTATAAATTTATTGACCTTAATGCACATGATGTTGCATTTACAGTATTAGCCGATGAAACAGTGGCGATAGGATTATTAGATGGTCGATTATTTCAAATCGATTTAATCAACGGACAACTGACTCCAATAGAAACGTTTGTTGATATTAAAACTCAGCCACAAGCAGAATATCAGTATTTGTTTGAGCATATCTGGCGGTTAATGAAAACCAAATTTTACCGTAAAGATATGCATGGTGTGGACTGGGATTTTTATTACCAAGCTTATCAGTCAAAGTTGACAAGTATCCATAATGGACAAGATTTTAGTGAGCTTGTCAGTGAAATGTTAGGAGAGCTGAATGCTTCTCATACCGGCAGTAGTTATCGAAGCCCGCAGCAAGGTGAACAAACAGGTTCGCTGGGCGTGTATTGGGAATGGGATGAGTCAGCGCAAGGTTTACGCATAAAAGATGTTTTACCTAATAATCCCTTTGTCTTAGCAGATAAGCCCATTCAGGTCGATGATTTGATCATTGCTATCAATGGTCAAATGTTAACAGCAAGCCAAAACCCTTATCAGCTGCTGAACCAGCAAGTGGGAAAACGGGTTTTAATAGAGTGGCGGCCTGCAGCAAATGATAAAAAATACAATCGCAGGTCGAAACCATCACCTAAGACCCAACAGCATGTGGTTAGACCGATGTCCCTTGCGGATGAAGTGTATTTAGCTTATCAGCGTTGGGTAACGCGGCAGCGTGAGATGGTGGAAAAGCATTCAGCTGGGCAAATAGGATATATCCATATCTTGCGTATGAATGATGCTAGTTTTCGTGAAACCTATGCGGAGATACTAGGACGTCAGCAATCACGAAAAGCGATGGTGATTGATACTCGTTATAATTTAGGAGGCTGGCTACATGATGATCTTGCGATGCTATTTTCTGGGCAGCGTTACTTGGAGTTTGTGCCACGTGGCAGAGTGGTAGGCTCAGATGCTCATCGTCGTTGGCAAAAGCCGTCAATTGTGGTCATGAATGAAGCAAATTACTCCGACGCACATATCTTTCCTTATGTATATAAAGAGCTAGGTCTAGGCAAACTGGTTGGGAGACCTGTACCAGGAACAGGAACGGCTGTGTGGTGGAAAACGCTTTATACCGAAGACATTACGTTTGGTATACCTCAGGTTGGTGTGAGAGGTATAGATGGACAGCTATTGGAAAATCAGGAGTTACGTCCAGATTACCCAGTGGCAAATACCCCTGATCAACTTGTTAAAGGGATTGATCAGCAGCTGTTAAAAGCGGTGGATGTTTTACTAGAGGGTACCTCAAAGAGTAGAGGTGATTTTAAAGCTACTAAGCAGTAGCGGTATTTGTAGATATTATAAACAGGGAATGGTTCTTTAATTATTTGTTAATTGATTCGTTATATTTTGTGAAGAGAGTAGTATGCTCTCTTCACAACCCCTCCAAAATAGTTATTTCCATGTCTATACCCTTCACGAATGATTTCTAGGTTTTGTTATTTTCACTCCTCACCCCAATCACCTATTAATATAGGCTCATGGGGCTTCGTTACTCGATGGCCGCACCTAAAAACCATTCGTATTGGGTATATCTGACCCATTTTGGTTGCTTTTGTAATGGCTTGCTTCAAAAAAAAATAGAGAATTGCTTCTATAAAATAAGCGTTTTTGATTTCAGTTCTCAATGATTAATTAGGACACTTCAAACAAATTAAAAGACACTATACCGCTACTGAAATAAATTGCTTATTATTTACCCATACATAACTGGTACTAAATAAAAATTAAATCCAGTTATCTTTTTTTATTTTAATTACAGCAAATCTTATATATACCAAATCAAGGGTATACCCAAAGAAGAGGATAAACAGACTCTTCAATTGTTGTTTTGCTGTATACATAGAGTCGTTCATAGTTGGATCGTAGGAAATTGAAGCAGGTATTAAGCATGGATATTCGCGGAATTACATCACAGTCAGTCTCTGTTCCATCTGAAGTCCTTTCTGTTTTGGGTGAATGGTGTGAGAGTGTACAGCAGCAACGTAAGCAGATTTTGGTATGTGATATACCTCAAGCAAAAGTTTTCATGATGCAAGAGACATATGCGCTTTTATCTAGAGTATTAGTGGATAAGGAAGTAGCATCTAGGGATGTTGAATCATTAAAATACATTGCGCTTGACCATTGTAAAGGTAATCCGGAACAAGCGGATGCCAAAACCCGTCAGGTTATGCACTGGTTAAATAGCCGCCACTAAAAAAGTAGCGGCATGTCACTTGCTGTATCTGTGATACTTTTTTTAGCACCATTATTGTGTTGTTTTGCTGTGCTAGGATTAATTGATCACAGTCTTATCTTGGAACTGCTTGCGAATAAAATTCAAATCACCATTGCTACTTGTCTAGCTTTGGTGATAATGATGATTTTATTCTCAAAAGCGCCATTTGCTTACTCAGCCTATGCCTATCGAGGAATCTATACAGGGATTCCCGGTCTAGGATTGATGTTTATGGTACTACCTGGTATGGGCAATTATATAGCGCCAAGAGAGCGTGCCATCCCTGCTGGATGCTGGTCATTACTTGGCCTCCTTATGATGTGTGCTCCGTTAGTGTTGCTTTTTTCAACAAGTCGTTAAAGATAGATTAGTCATCATTTACTCAATAATTGATACATTACTTACACCACTGCTTCTTCTTTCCTTTCTGGCACAACTTGCTGTGTATTTGTTTTGGGCATAGGTTCGTGTGTTTGGTTTTGGGTTTCTTGGCGGTGTGTTGCTATATATGGTGGTGTTTGTTGAGGTTCTTCTTTATAAACAAATGCACGACGTGCGTTATGGAACGTTTGGCTGTTAAAGCACTGCCACATTTGGCTTAGTTCTTCTGCTTCGTAAACTGCAAGTGGTTTATCACTTTCATCTGATTCTCTACGCTGTTGTTTCTGCTGTAGTTCGTGCTGCCAGTACTTGGCTTCTGATAGCTTCAGGCAAAAGTTATGAACTTGTTGCCAAAATAAATCTGAGCGTTCAGAAAGTACGGCATCAAATAATCCTAAGGCAAAACCACGCTGTGTTCCTACAGGGAGACATGCTTCAGTTAAATGATGTGCACATTCTTCACCAACGCGCTTTGGTAGCACATAGGTCCAATACTCAGAACCATAGAGTTCCATAGGTTTGTAATAGGGGGTGATAATGATGCCTTGTCTGGCAACAACATAGTCGCAGGCAAAAGCCATGACTGCCCCGCCCGCTCCAGCATTACAGTTAAGCGCTGCAACAGTTAACTTATCTGTCGTGGTTATGATCGCTTCCGTGACTTGATTGATCGCTTTAATATTTTGCCAAGCTTCATGGGATGGGTTGATAGCCGCTTCAATGGTATTTAGGTGAATACCATTGCTCCAAAAATCTATGCCACCTTTAAGAACAATTACCTGTGTTGGACGCTGGCACGCTGCTTTATAAGCGTTTAATAAGCGTAAGCACTGTGTTGTTGAAAATGCGCCATTATGAAAATCAAATGTTAAATAGCCAATATTATCCTGCTCATAATAACTAATTTCTTGCCAGGTATTGAGGTTAGGCGCTGGGAGCGTTTCTTGGGGGATATCTGGTACTGAGAGAAGCTGTTGGTCAAGCCACTGAGTAGCAGGTAGTTTATAAAAAGATTGGTTATCATGTGGTGCAGGCTTTAAGTGAGTTATCCATAACGCTGCATCTCTTGTAGCTCGACAAATGGCTCCATGGCGTGTGGCAATAATATCACCTGGCGTATCACCTTTAAGGGTACGCTCGACATGAGCCCCATAAAGATAAAAGAGCTGTCCCTGAATTTCATCAAGAACTCCTGGACAACTATCACCTGCATATAATTTGCGTAGAAGGGTTTCAGTGTCATCAACCAGCCAGTTTAAGTGGCGATGAGGCTGTCGCATAAGAGGGTGCCATTCACCTTGTTTGACTGAAGATAAATTATATTTTTTAGGGGCAGAGCCATGCTGTTGGTAGGTAACTAGTGCATTATGAATTAGGTGGCTGGCTGTGTTGGTAACTTCTCGACGGTAAAGTGAAGCTTTACAGGTTTTTCGAGCAGGAAACAGTTCATACCCCCAAATAGCGCCAGCGTCAAACTCAGCATTAGCTTCAATTAGGGTGACTCCCCACTGTGGCTGCTGCTTAATAATAGCCCAGTCGAGTGAGGAGGGACCACGGTCACCTGGAATACCGGGATGTATTATCCAGCATAAGTAATTTTGCCAGATAACATCAGGGATTCGTTGTTTCAAAAAAGGACAGATGATTAATTCAGGGTGGAAAAGCTTAACCGCATCCAACATGTGTCGTCTGCTTAAAGCAAGCTCTAAGCTGACCTCATGGCCTGATGTCAATAACTCTTCAAAAATACGTTGGGTAAGTCCGTTAAAAGCAGTGGCAAACAGTAAAATACGCATGACCTATTAATTCCATTTAATCTTTACCCATTAAGGTGAACTTATTGACATACCTTACTCTGGGTATAAGAGCATAGTATTAGTGGTATCAATGAAAACACCTCAGTTTTTGTATATCTAGTAAAAAGCCTGGGATTATAGGTATCAAGAGTAAATGTAAGTATGATATGGAGCAATGAAAAAACAACTGTCACCATTTTTCATACTGAAATAGTATTTAGCCTCATTTTTTTTAAAAAAGATAAATAGAATTTGGGCCACGCTTAATAAACAATAATAATGTTACGATGTACAGACGACTACTTTAACTCAATACTATCTCGGTAGCTTGGGACACAGCACTTCCATCCCAGCTGGTCTTTGACTTTAAGTCGTAAACTATCTGCGGCAGCAGGTTCTCCATGAGTAATAAATGTACATTTTGGTGGGGATTTTATCATTTTTAACCACGTCAAAATGTCCTTATAGTCACCATGAGCAGAAAAGTTATCCAAGTGGTGTATTTCTGCTTTGACAGGGTAGTATTTTCCATGAATTTTGACTTGGTCTACACCATTAATCATCGACTCACCTCGGGTGCCAGGTGCTTGAAAACCAACAAATACAATACTGTTACGATAGTTTCCACAAATCGCTTTTAGATGGTGTAAGACTCGCCCTCCACTTGCCATACCGCTTGCAGAAATAATAACACACGGAAACTGACGCGTATTGAGATCTATAGATTCAGCTACAGTTTTAACATAGTGAGTATATTGATCAATTCGATTGCAATCTGTAGCAGTCAACTTCAGCTCATGGTGAAAACGTTGATAGATTTCTGTTGCTGAAATGGCCATGGGACTATTTAAAAAAACCGGGATTTTATTAATTCTATTTTTTTCAATAAGCTCTGCAACCAGGTGTAGAATTAATTGGGCACGGCCAACTGCAAATGCAGGAATGAGCACTATCCCGCCACGGTTGGTTGTCTTTGTTATAATTTTTTGTAAAACATCAAGTGCATCAATGGGATCGTGAAGCCGGTCGCCATAAGTAGACTCAGTTACTAAATAGTCAGTTGTATTGATAGGCTCAGGATCATACATCATTAAGTCTTGATAGCGGCCAAGATCTCCCGTAAAAGTGAGGGTTGTATTGGTTGAAGCTGATGTTAGCTGAACGGCACTTGCACCTAATATATGACCGGTTGGACTAAAACTTAATTGCAAGTCGCCAGGCAGTGCAAGTGGTGAATGGTAAGCGCAAGAACGAAACTGTTTTAGGCTGTGTTCTGCATCTTTTTCAGTATAAAGTGGAAGTGCGGGTTTATGTTTAGAAAAACTATATTTGTTGGCAAAGCGAGCATCTTCTTCTTGAAGAAAACCTGCATCAGGCAGCAGAATTTTACAAAGTTCATGAGTTCCTTCAGTACAAAAAACTGGGCCTGTAAAACCATTTTTAACCAAAGCCGGTAAATAGCCCGAGTGATCAATGTGAGCGTGAGTCAAGATAACGGCATTTAATTTAGAAACAGATATAGGAGGTACGATCCAGTTGCGTTCACGAAGGTATTTAACACCTTGGTATAAGCCACAGTCGATCAGGTAGGTTTGTTGATTGTGCTCAAGTAAGTATTTGCTGCCAGTAACTGTATTCGTAGCACCCAAAAAAGTTAATTTCACAAGGTTGCCTCAAATGCGTAATGCAGTTTTGTTTAGCTTTTATGAACTGTTTTTAGTCTATACCCTGTTTGTTGTTTATATCCAGTAATTTAAACTAGACTTTACATTTTTATTTGCAAAAACTCTGTAGTAACGTGTTATAAACTTTATTTTAAATAACGCTGTAGAATCCCTAAAACTACTGGAAAGTAGCGACAGAATGTAGACCATACTAGGTTAAAGGGAATGTAATTATGGACAGTACTAGTGACTTTTTGCATTTACATCGATTAGGTGTAGATACACATCAAGAGCCTGTTGTATATATGCGGCGTGACTGCCATGTTTGTCATGCGGAAGGCTTTAATGCGCAATCACGTATAAAAATAATGACAGATCATCATTCGATCATTGCTACATTAAATATTGTCGACAGTGAAATAATTTCTCATCAGCAAGCGGGATTATCTGAAACCGCATGGCGCTTATTGCAAGCACAGGAAGGTGAGGTGGCTACCTTTGGTCATGCAAAACCCGTTGAGTCAACTGCATTTGTGCGAGGCAAACTGTTTGGCAAATTATTAAATGATGAGTCTGCCTACAGTATTGTGCAAGACATTCGTGAGGGCCGCTATTCGGATATTCAGCTGGCGGCTTATATTACCGCATGTGCTGGACAAGGATTAAACGTTAACGAAGTGATTGCCATTACTAAAGCCATGGTGGCAACTGGCAAGCGGTTTGAGTGGTCAGGGCAAGAGGTTTTTGATAAACACTGCGTGGGTGGTTTACCAGGATATCGTACGACACCTATTGTGGTTGCAATTGCCAGTGCCTGTGGACTTATCATGCCTAAAACATCATCTCGTGCGATTACTTCCCCGGCAGGTACTGCTGACACGATGGAGGTGATGACGCCGGTTACACTTAGTTTTGAGCATATGCGAGAAGTTGTTGAACAACATGGCGCCTGTTTGGCCTGGGGGGGATCAGTCAATTTAAGTCCTACGGATGATGTCGTCATTCGTGTTGAACGGGCACTTGATATTGATAGTGAAGGCCAGCTAGTTGCATCCGTTCTCTCCAAAAAAATTGCGGCTGGTGCAACTCAGGTATTAATTGATATTCCCATTGGGCCAACCGCTAAAATTAGAACACAGGAGGCGGCAGCTCATTTACAAAAATTGATGGTAGCAACGGGAGAGGCTTTAGGCATTAAAGTTCATGCGATCACTTCCGATGGCACACAGCCGGTTGGCAGAGGAATTGGTCCAGTACTGGAGGCAAGAGATGTGCTCACGGTTTTACGCTGTGAACCAGAAGCACCTACCGATCTTGCAGAACGCTCTCTGGTTTTGGCAGGAGCACTACTAGAACTGGCGCATAAAGCGCAGCCAGGAGAAGGCTTCAAGTTAGCTCAAAAAACCTTATGGTCGGGTAAGGCTTTGGATAAATTTATGGCTATTTGTGAATCTCAGGGAGGTTTTACTGAGCCTGAACTTGCTGCACAGCAACACACAATTACCGCCTCTCAGCATGGCATTATTTCTTATATCGATAACCGTTTTATTGCACGTCTTGCTCGTTTGGCTGGCGCGCCTGAAGTTAAGGCGGCAGGTGTAGAAATGCATGTTCGCTTGGGTGACGCTGTCGAAGTAGGTCAGCCCCTGTTTACCTTACATGCAAACGCACCTGGCGAACTAGCGTATGCACTGGATTTTTTGCAGCTACATCCAGAAGCCGTGCGCATTGAAGAGGAGTATTTATGACGTCAGTGATTGTTTATAACTTTTTAGCACCTGATGCATTGTTTCAGGATTGTCTGGAAGTTTCTGGTTGCAGTCCGGGAGAGCTGGTTTTACATCAGTTTCCTGATGGCGAAAGCTATGTTCGCGTCATGACTGAGTGCAAGGGGCATGCTGTTGTTGTGTTGGCCGACTTATATCAGCCTGATACTAAATTGCTGCCGCTACTTTTTTTACTTAGCACACTTAAGGAGCTAGGGGCATTGAAGGTTGGGCTTGTTCTGCCTTATTTACCCTATATGCGTCAGGATGATCGCTTTAAATCGGGTGAAGCGATTACTTCAAAGACCTTTGCCAAGTTGCTTAGCCAGTATGCCGACTGGCTGATAAGCGTTGATCCTCACTTACACCGTTACCATTCCCTGGATGAAATATACTCCCTTGAAACAAATGTGGTGAGCAGTGCAGAGAGTTTGGCTGAATGGATAGATCAACAGGTGGAGAAGCCCTTGCTGATTGGGCCAGACAGTGAAAGCGAACAGTGGGTTAGTTCGGTGGCAACCGCGTTTCAATTACCCTGGCAAGTTTTAAGTAAAGAGCGTTTTGGTGATAGAGATGTTCAGGTATCCGCACCAGAAGTCGCTGACTATACTGATTTTACCCCAGTGTTGGTTGATGACATTATTTCAACAGGCCATACCATGCTGTCAGCTATTCAGCAGCTAACAAACCAAGGAATGCGAAAAGCAGTGTGTATGGGGGTTCATGGTGTTTTTGCGCCAGGCGCTGAAGCACTGCTGCAGAGTGACTTGGTTGCTCAGGTAGTGACCTGTAATACGGTTATTCATGAAACAAACCACATTGATATTTATCCACTGCTTGTGAATGCCATTGCCTTACAGTTGAGCAAGGATAATGACAGATAGCCACCAGGATATTCAACGGATTCAACTGGAGCATAAAGCTGATTTGTATCGGCACAAAGCACCAGAGTTTGCACACTGGGCTGCAGGTTATGGTGTGATTAAGCATCAAGCGCAGACCCAGGTCAGAGTGTATGAGTTGATTGATATGCTGGCCGTGGAAGGCTTAATCACCGATAAATCTCATGCTTACAAGTTATTAAGTGCAGCAGACCGTGTTGCCAGTGCAGCGATGTGGCTTGTAGTGCATATGTCTTATACACGCCGGATTTTTCTTGATGGCCGTGACTTACGCAGTTTCGATTTTAAGCCTCAACCGAAAGGTTTTTTGGGGGGGGCACTTAATATGGTGCCTGCGTATGTAGGTTATATGGCTATTAACGCCCTCAGTGGAATCACCCGCAGTTGGGTAATGGAGCAAGGACATTGTGTTGCGGCCATTGATGCGGTGAATGTACTGTTGGGTAATCTCAAGCCTGCTCAAGCTGGACGCTATCAAATGACAGAGGAAGGTTTGAGTAAACTGGCTGCAGATTTTTATGCTTGCGAGCTTACTCCTGAGGGCATACAAAAACTGCCTATCAGCAGCCGAGTCAGTGTTCATACGGCTGGTGGCATGAGTGAAGGTGGATACTTGGGGGTGACTGGACTGCAGTATATGCATCAGCCATTACCAGGAGAGCGTCTGGTTGCTTTTTTAAGTGATGGTGCGTTTGAAGAGCAACGAGGTAGTGATTGGGCACCCCGTTGGTGGCGGGCAGAAGATACTGGGTTAGTCATGCCTGTGATGATTGCCAATGGTCGCAGGATTGATCAGTGCACAACTACAGCGTTGTCAGCCGAGTGCAGTTGGCTAGAGCAGTATTTATGGCATCAGCATTATGACCCACTCATTATTGATGGTACTGATCCGGCGGCTTTTGCCTGGTCACTGTATGAAATGGAGCAGCGCTTAGGCACACGAGGAGAAGCATTGCTGCATGGCAAAGGACGTTACCCCGTGCGACTGCCCTATACCATTGCGGTGACCACTAAAGGTTATGGCTTTGCGGGAGCGGGCACGTCTAAAGCACATACTTCACCGTTAGAACATAATCCAGCAAAAGATGCTGAAGGTGTAAGTGAATTTAACACCAGTGCTAGGCGCTTATGGGTGCCTTTAGTTGAACTTTTACAGTCAATTGCATTATTAAACAATCATGAGTTAACAGAGCGGCCTCGTGAAGCTGACAGTAATACGTTGCAAATGCCTATTAAGGTAGTTATGCCAGAGCTTTTCTGGTTACAAAACCTGGAAGCGGAAAAGTCTTCAGTCGCCGCATTTGATTTAAGTTTTGCCCACTTAGCTAAAATTAATCCACAGCTTCGGGTTAGAGTCGGAAACCCTGATCAGTTACAAGCAAACCATCTTTATCAAACCCTTGATTTCCTTCGTCATCGAGTGTGCGATCCTCACCCGGGCCAGCCGGAAGCAGTGAATGGCTCAGTCATTACGGCTCTGAATGAGGAAGCCGTAGTTAGTGCAGCGTTAGCCAATGCGAAGGGCTTAAATCTGGTGGTTAGCTATGAGGCATTTGCTACAAAGATGCTGGGCATTTTACGACAGATGTTGACCTTTAACCGCCGGAAAAAACAGGCTGATATGCCTATTCATGAGTTATCAATGGGTTTGTTGCTTACATCTTTGGTTTGGGAAAATGGTGAGCATGAGCACTCTCATCAGGACCCAACCTTTGTTGATGCACTGATTAATGAGCCAGCTGATATTGCACGTGTTGTCTTTCCTCTTGACTGGAATTGTGCTTTAGCGACACTAGAACAGCTATTTCAAAGCCATGGTCAGCTTTGGACGATGGTTATGGCAAAAACACTTCAGCCGCAGTATTTATCAATGAACCAGGCATGTCAGCTGGTGAGTGACGGAGCAATTTGTCTGAAAGGAAATGCTGATGAATCACTACAGTTGGTGGCTATTGGTAGCTTTCAGCTGGCTGAAATTATGAAAGCCTCAGTGCGATTAGCAACGGCAGGTATAGAACATAGTGTGGTCTATATTTTTGAACCAGGACGCTTAAGAGAAGGTCGCGATCGCTGGGAGAAAAAACACCAACTGTCAGCCGAATATGTTCAGCGTATTTTTGGCTCATTACCAGAATATAGGTTATTTGTGGTACATGGTCATCCTGAGCCTTGGCTGGCAGTATTACGTACCTTGGATTTAGGGCCTGAGCGGACTCGAGCATTGGGTTATATTAACCATGGAGGAACACTCGACACACCAGGTATGTTGTTTGCTAATAAAACCAGCTGGGCACATATTCTTTTTACCTTGATTGGTATGATGGATTTAAATGTTCATGACTTGTTATCGGCAGATGAAGTCCTTGCGGTGCAGGGGCGTGGTAATCCAAAGTTAATTACTGATCCTGCGATTCATGATCATTCCCTGCCACAGGAGGACTAGGAATAATTTTTTTTGATTTACTTTTAAGGTTGGTATCGTTGCCATTCAAAGTAGCGGCCAGCGCCATTTCATGAAGTTTCGCAATAGCTATACCATTGACGGTGTTTGCTGGAAAGGTACCTCGACTATCCTGATGCCCTACCTCTCGCCCGGTTAATATTTCCAGCGCTTGGTTTACAGTTTCTACTGCATAAATATGGAATTTGTTATCTTCTACTGCATTAATGACTGACTTTTTAAGTACCAGATTTTTTACATTGCTACGAGGAATAATGACACCTTGTTGATGGCTTAAGCCCCGAGCATTACACAATTCAAAAAAGCCTTCAATTTTCTCATTGACCCCGCCTACTGCCTGTACGTCACCATATTGGCTGACTGAACCGGTTAAAGCGAAACACTGACGCAGGGGGATACGAGTCAGTGCTGAAATTAAGCAGCAAAGTTCTGCAAGTGAGGCACTATCCCCATCAATAAAACCATAAGACTGCTCAATAGCAATATTGGCTGAAATGGCTAAAGGAAAATGCCGAGCATACATATATCCTAAATAACCTGCTAAGATCATGACACCTTTGGAGTGAATGGACTGACCTAAGTTAACTTCCCGTTCAATATCAACAACACCTTGAGAGCCGGGAAATACCGTTGCTGTGATTCTGGCAGGGGTACCAAAGCTAGTATTACCGGTGTCCAATACTGTAAGGCCATTGACTTTACCGACAGATTTACCTTCTGTATTGATGATGATGGTATCATCTAACATTTGTTCACGAATAAGTAAGCTAATACGGTTAGTGCGGTGTTCTTGAGCGGCTAATGCTTGCTCAATATGATTTTCTTCAATTAACTTTTCATCAGTCAGTGAGCGGATATATTCTGCTTCACATAACAAATCAAAAATATCACGAAAACGTGCAGATAAGTGATGTTTACTGCTGATGAGTCGAGCGCTGTGGTTCGCGAGTCGAGCGACAGCCGCTGATGAAAGTGGAGAGTATTCTTCACGATTAATAAATGTTTGCATGAGTGCAGCAAAAGCTTCTAATGAATCACTGTTGAGTGGAATACGCTCATCAAAGTCGACCAGCACGCGAAACATTTTACGAAAGTCTGCATCCAATTCTTCAAGTAAATAGTAAATTTCTCGTGTACCTACCAAAATGACTTTGATATTGAGTGGCAGTGTTGCAGGACTCAGGGTAATCGTGTTGATAACCCCTAAGTCAGCATAGGCTGACTCCATACGTAATTGTTTATCTTTAAGTGCTCGCTTAAGTGCTTCCCACACAAAAGGTTCCGTGAGCAGTTTATCTGCTTCAATAATCAGATAGCCGCCATTCGCTTTATGTAATGAACCAGGGCATATTTGCTGATAATTAGTGATCATGTTGCCTTGATCATTAATGTACTCAATGCGACCGAAAAGGTTTTTATAGCTGGGGTGTGACTCATGAATAACAGGCGCACCTGCCTCTGGGATATGTGTGACGAGCAGGTTAGGAGACAGCAGCTCATTTAATGCAGCTTTTTTTTCTGCATCAGTACGTGGTGTTTCTTCATCAGCAAGTTGTTCTACAACAATGGTATGTAGCTGTTCCTGCATTTGCTCAAGGTAATGAATTACACCAGGTAATATTCGATACTTTTCTTTGAGTGGCCTGATTAAGGGGGCAAGTGCGCGATTAATCGTTTTTCGGTTGAGTTTTCTCAGCTTGTCATTTGATTCTCGTTTCCATTGAGGCAAGCTGAGCAGCGACTCATTGAGCAATTCTTCGAGCTGGCCGATGGTTTGGTGAAAGTGTTCACGCTCAAGTTCAGGTAGTTGGGCAAACTCCACTTCATCTAATGTTTTACCCTCGCGCATAGGGGTAAAACTAATGGTGGTGGTATCGCGATAAAGAGCAACGTTATGTTTGTGGGCTGCACGCTCAACAGTGTCAATCGCTTTGTCATAGCGTTGGTTAAATTCCAGTTCAATATTACTTTTTTGCTGTTGATAACTCGGGTGTTCAAAAACAGCAGGGAAGGTCGCTAATAAATTATCCGTTAGCTGATCAATATCTTTTTTTAAAATTTGCCCTTCGCCTGGCGGGAGTTCAAGCGCAATAGGGTTACGTATATCATTGAAGTTATTGACATAAATGTGATCGGGTGGTGCGGGCTTGCGTTTAGCTTCTCGTTGTAAGAACTCAAGGACATAAGAACTACGGCCGGTACCTGACTCGCCCATGACAAATAAATTATACCCTGAGTGTGGTATACCTACACCAAAATGAAGTGCTGCAATGGCTCGATCTTGACCGAGTATTCCCACAAATGGCTTGATTTTAGAGGTATTAGCAAAAGGGAAGTCTTTATCTGTAATAAAGGTGTGTATTGCACTGGCAGGAAGCTTAAAGCGATCAGGACTTTTTTTATTAGCCATAGTGTTAGCATATTATTTGCGAAGATATCTTTTCAGTGTAAAACTCACTGACGCAATAATGCAACTTGAGAAGCTGGGAAAATGGACTTCGTTAATGAGCGAATATCCATTGTAGGAATTATGTCTCTGTGAAGGTGTGATTATAACGATATTTCATAAATGTGATGCCTGGTGATAACACTAAGCGCCAAGCCAGTTCAATTTCATCACTATAATCAGGATCAAATTTACGTAGGGTTGCCATAAGTGCTTCTAACCATAAGTCATACCAAACAGGCTTGATATTGAGATGCTTATGGTCATGGAGTTGGGCAATTTTTTCTAAGTAGTCGGCTGCATTATTGGTGGCGTAAAAGGTGAGTAGCTTATAAAACGACTTTTCTAACATACGGCGCTGGTGAGACATTTCGGTATTGACAAAACGTGCAGCTATCTCTGGTGAAGTAGCCATGAAATGCTCATAAAATGCCTCAAAAAAGGTTTGTTGGTTTCGGCGTATTTTTCGTACTCGCTCATAACTTTCATCAAAGATGCGCTCATATTCCGACATAGTTTCAGTTTGACTGTAGCTGAGTCCAAATGGAATGGTATTAAACATGGCATGGATTTTTCAGTTAATGATGAATAAAAAGTCCGATCTTGCTGCATTTAATACAGAAAAGCATGAACAATTAAAAGAAAATGCAGCAGGTTTATTTATCTTTCACCACAAAGCTCGATGATCCAGCCACAGACGATTGAAATCTGCTTGTTTTGTCATTTTGACAATACAGAAAACAGAAATCAATGACATGGTAGGTCACCGTAATATTGTTACCTGCTAATTTATGCTTTGGGACTTCATCGCTTGATACCAGACGGGTTCTGCTGAAAATCTTTTGCTGTGGATAGTCGTCATTAACATACCTAAGTAAACCTCCGTGTTTATACTGATTAGACAAGGACTAAGTCGCATGTTACGAGCTGAAAAAGCCATTGAAAAAAAGTATTAATGGAAACCACTTCATTTACCTTTTACCTCAACAAGTATGAGACTAAAGCATGTAAAACATATCCTGTAGTCATGCTTTAGGTAAATTAAACGCAGGGACCTACCTACAAACTAGTTCATTCAAAATTTATCTGTAGCGAAATTGGCTGATTTGAGTGTAGGTAAAAGAAAAGACGTGAAAATGAGTAAATCAGGCTATGATTATATATAGCTGTTGTTATGACTATAGCGTTTTAGGGTGGATATGGTATTGCCATGCTTTTGGGGTTGCCAAAGTGATTGTTATAAGACGAAAGAGGGGTTGATGTATATCAAAAAAATGAAGTCTTTATGCACTTAGAGTGTTAGCAAAAAGAGGAGGTTAAAATGACTGATGCTGTTGTTGTAGGTGGTACATTAGCCATTGGTGGAATGGTTGTGATTGTTATTGCAGGGTTACTGATTGGAGCATTAGTTGCTATAGCCGATAGTCGTGTTAAACGTCCTGACCACTAATAGCTTAAAATAAAGAAATTAGTTTCTAGACAAGGCTTTCTAGAAATATCCCCATGTGCTTCCTGTTTGCATAGGGCAACCGCATATAATTTCATTTTAAAAAACATTTGTGGCAGCGTTTTTGTTCAAAGTTTGCATGACCCCCTTCAAACATGTCGTAAACTCTTCCTTGGAGGCTAAGATGTAGCCTCCATTTGGCAAACGGTTCGACACATCTTCCTCAAGTTACAGTTTTGCTAATAGCCTTTTTTAAATACGATTAGTGTCAAATATCATAGCTACTTTTTGCGCATTGGTAGGGTTTATATTTTTCAATAATTATTTATATATAGCCAATACGAATGGTTTTTAGGTGCGGCCGTCAAGTGATGAAGCCTCTGGGCAAGTTTACTGCTGTGAAACTTGCGGTAGCCACTTTAATTGATATAACAGCGCTGCTGGGCGGTTATATGAATAAGTGACTGGGGTGAAGAGCGAAGGCAACAAACCCTAAAATTGATTCGCGAAGGGTATAACAAAACCTAGAAATCATTCATGAAGGGTATATTTAATTATTATTGCTTATTACATTTGTGGAAAGAACCCCGCTAGAAAATAAAAGATTTTTCAAGATGAAAATTATAAAATATGTAAGTCGCGATTTCGGATAATAATTTCATGCAGTAAATAATTATTTTTAAGTTGTTTTTAGTTGTGTAGTGCTGCTGTGAGTTTCTTGCTACAGTAAAGGTACTGTCGTTTCATATTTTGGGCGTTGGGTATAGACTAAAAGCTAATTGTTTACTTAAAGCTCAATGTATATAATCAGTGACTTTATAATAACCATTTGTTAAGTGGATTATTATAAGGACAATGTATATCCACGGTCGGGGTGTACACTTTGATTTTATTGGGAAGATTTGTTGTATAAGATAGAGTTAAGTCATTAATGATTTTATAACTTACTTTAAATCTTATATACCCAAAGCGAAGGATTTTTAGGGGGGGCTGTCAAGCGATGAAGCCCCATGAGCTTAAATGAATAAGTGACTGGGGTGGCAGTTAAATGCTCCTCGGCAATAGCTCCTGTATTGCTCTACTATATGACATCCATGTCATTATGCATAAACTGCATTCCCACTGTCCTTGGTGGTGAAGAGCGCAGACAGCAAACCCTAAAATTGATTCGCGAAGGGTATACAACGATAAATGTATTATTGACGTTGTGTTTAGGAAGTAACATGCAGTTGGAAACACCATATAAAACCCCTTCAGCTATGGATACAGCAGTTGAAGAGATTGCTACTTATAGCCCAAAAGTTTTTGCGAGTGAAGGCCGTATCGGACGGCTGCGCTTTTTAGTTTATTCTATGTTGTATCAGTTTTTACTTGCGCTTATATTTGGAATCTCTGCAGGTATTATCTCCACTATAGATAAATCTTCAGCTGGTGAGATGCCAATTATAATAGGCGCTCTTATTGGTTTAGTTGTGATTGTGAGTATATGGGTGGCTTTAGTACCTGTTAAGCGACGATTACATGATATGGATTGTACTGCATGGTGGGCTATTATCTATTTTATTCCTTTAATTCAGTTTGTCTTCTATTTGGTATTATTATTTGCTCCTGGTACTGCGGTAAGTAATCGTTTTGGACCAAAGCCAGATAAAAATTCTATTCCTATTATTGTGTTTGGTCTGATATTTCCACTATTAACCGTGGGCATTGGTGTTGCGGCTGCGTTGGCTATTCCTGCGTATAATGATTATGTGCAAAGGGTACAACTGTAAGCATGGTTGCCGCATTCTTGCGGCAACTGTTTCAACCTATACCCTTCACGAATCATTTTTATGTGCGCTATCCATAGCGCTCACCCTAACGGGCCAGCGAAGCTGTTCTAATGTGTTCCCGACACATTAGTAGGGTTTGTGTCAGCGCTCTTGACCACTAAGGACAGTGGGAATGCAGTTTATGCCGGAGCATTTAACTGCCGCCCCTAAAAACCCTTCGTTTTGGGTATACATTCATCCAGTTCAACCTACATTATCCAGTTTTTTTAGTGAGCAGGACACCTGTTTCAATGTGGTCAGTGAAAGGGAATTGATCAAATAGGGCCAATCGTTGTATTTCGTGGGTTTGTGCTAACGTTGTTAAATTGTGCTGTAATGTAGCGGGGTTACAAGAAACATAAATAATATGCTTAAACCGCTGTACAAGTTTTTCCGTTTCGGCGTCCAAGCCTGCCCGAGGCGGATCAACAAAAATCGTATCTAAATTATAGTCATCGAGACTGATGTCTTTTAAACGACGGAATGCACGTTCACGATTCATTGCCTGGGTAAATTCTTCACTGGACATTCGTGCAATGACAACGTTATTTATTTGATTACTTTCTAAGTTATGTAAGGCCGATTTAACGGACACCTTAGATATTTCAGTAGCTAATACTTTGGGAAATAAGTGGGCTAATGCAACTGTAAAATTGCCATTACCGCAATAAAGTTCAACCAAGTCTCCAGAGCAGAGGCTGGCAGATGCTTGTGCCCATTCAAGCATTTTTTCACAAATGAAGGCATTGGGTTGCGTAAATGAATTTTCGACTTGTTGATAATAATAGTGCTGGCCATTAACCGTTAGCGTTTCTTCAATGTAATCTGTATCTATGCAGAGCTTTTGTTTGCGGGCTCGACCAATAATATGGCTATTGAGTTTTTGGTTTAATCGTTTAGCTTCTTCTTGCCACTGCTGATCAAGCTGGCGATGGTAAATCAAGGTGATACAGCTTTCACCTGTCTGGCTAGTGAGAAACTCAATTTGGAATAGTTTGCGTCGTAGTGCTTCAGAGTGATTGATATCCGCCAAAAGCTGGGGCATCAATGTTTGAATAGTTGGCGATCCAGCAGGAAATGTTGAAACCTCGTAAGGCTCATTTTTATTCCCTGGTTTAAACATAGCGTAAAAACAGCGGTCCTCGTTATGCCAGATACGAAATTCAGCTCGCATTCGATATTGGGTAGGCTTTGAAGGAAACACCTCAATTTCAGGTTTATTAAATGCTGCAAATAGTGAGCGAAGACGTTCGACTTTATTTTGCAATTGATCCTGATAACGTTGATTGAGAGATACTGCCTCTGGCATAACGACTTAATCCACGATTAATTAAATAAAACCAGCTTAATCACAAACAGCCCTGATAATACAAGCATTGCTGGACTCATAGTGCGCCAATGACCACTACATAATTTGACAACAGCATAGGAAATAAAGCCCAGTGCAATCCCGTTAGAGATAGAAAAGGTTAAAGGCATAGTGAGTGCTGCTATGGTAACCGGTGCTGCTTCAGTAATGTCTTGCCAATCAATATGCGCAAGTCCGCCTGTCATTAACACTGCAACAAAAAATAACGCAGGGGCTGTAGCGTAGGCAGGAACTGTATTCACTAAAGGAGAAAAGAACAGGCTGGCCAAAAATAAAACACCAACTACGACAGCGGTAAGACCTGTTCTGCCTCCAGCACTAATGCCTGCAATACTTTCAATGTAACTGGTTGTTGTTGAGGTGCCTAGCATTGCACCGGCCATTGTGGCACTTGAATCGGCCATGAGGGCACTACCTAGCCTTGGTAATCTACCTTTTTCATCAAGTAATTCACCTTTTTGAGCAACAGCGATGAGGGTGCCTGATGTATCAAATAGATCTACAAATACAAATGCAAAGATGATGCTTAAGAGTCCAACATCCAGTGCGTCACGAATATTCAACTCTAGTAGCGTAGGCATTATGCTGGGGGGAAGCGCAACAATGCCTTGGTATTCTGTTTCGCCGATAATAATACTGAGTAAGGTGATGACTAAAATACTGAGCATAACTGCACCAGGTACTTGTCGATGAGTCAGGGCGATGATCATGATAAAGCCCATTGCTGCTAGTAGCACAGAAGATGCGTGAACATTACCTAGGGTAACAAAGGTAGCTGGGTTGTCAGCGATAAAGCCTGCATTTTTTAAGGCAATAAAACCAAGAAATAAGCCAATACCGGCAGCGATACCCACACGGAGTGAGTGAGGAATGCTGTGGATAATCCATTCGCGAATTCTAAAAGCACTGAGTAAAAAGAAACAGCATCCTGAAAGAAACACTGCACCCAGTGCAACTTGCCAGCTATAGCCAAGTTGTCCGACAACGGTGTAGGTAAAAAAAGCATTTAATCCCATACCAGGTGCAAGTGCGATTGGGTAATTCGCAAAAAAGCCCATAATGAAACAACCCAGTGCTGCAGCTAAGCAGGTAGCCACAAAAACGGCTCCTTGATCCATTCCGGCGCTAGCTAACATATTGGGATTAACAAAGATGATGTATGCCATCGTCAGGAAGGTTGTAAAACCTGCCACTAGCTCACGGCGAGCGGTTGTGTTGTGTTCTTTTAGGCGAAATAAAGCCTCTAACATGGTAAAACCCCGGTACTTCACGATCTAAATGGCTAACTGGGCGCCAAGCAGCTCCCCTCGAATGCATAACTCTGCTTTGAGCTTTAGGCTCTGTGCCAAATCCATCATGATCTTGCGGCGCGAATAGTACCTGAAAATTGAGCAGTTGGATAATTTTTCTCCATCTGGTTGCACTTTCAGATCTTCTAGTTGCACTTTGAAATAAAAAGAATGTAGGAAATGACTTCAAAGCAGATGTGTAAGTTGCTGTCAGGTGGAATCAAGAAAGTCCGTAGTAAGGTAAAGAAATTAACCTAGGCATACTGCATTTGGGGGGGGGCTGTGCTTAGGGTTGGTTAAAAAATATACGATTTGTAGAGTCGTTGATGAATACCGTTGTTGGCAAGGTTAACCAACGATAATTCACAAGGTTATCCACAGGTTCTGTGGAATAATGTGACAGGCTTAACCGACTTTGAGGTCAACTGTTTAATAAAAAAGTATTATGAAAATACGCACTTATACATATTTTTTCAGGTAATGTCACAATCTTGACGTGTAATTGTCATTATGGCAGTAGCCTACTCTCTAAGTTATCCACAAAAGATTCACAGAAGCTTTAAGAAGAAAAGTACTATTGTTTTCAGTTTGGTTTTATCCACAACTCAAGGGATTAAGCTTTATCTGATTTTGTAGCCTATAACAGTTGTTATAGGTTTTATGAAAACCATGTAGTAATCTGGACATCTTGGCGCAATGTGTATGCAATTCACTTTAGGTTGTGCATTGACGACAATCGTTGTTTTGACAGTGTAGCGAGATATGTAAGTTACAATAAGGCATTTTCTTCTGTTTGGTGAGTAACAAAATAACTGTGTGAATGATGTTATGAAAGGTGATATCCCTCAATATCAGAAAATAAAGCACTCTATCTATCAAGGCATTCGTGAAGGACGTTATCCTCGTGGTGGGAAAGTGCCTACTGAATATGAGCTTATGGCAATATTCAATGTAAGCAGGATGACGGTAAATCGTGCAATTAGAGAACTTGTTGGTGAAGGTATCTTGGTTCGATATGCGGGTGTGGGGACTTTCGTGACCGACTTAAAGCATGAATCCCCTTTAGTAACCGTTCGAAATATTGCAGTTGAAGTGCAAGAGCGAGGACATCAATATCATGCCCAAGTGCTTTCTTTAGCTGAAGTTTTAGCAGATGAAACAGTTGCTGTTCAGTTAGGGGTTCCGCTTGATACACCAGTTTTTCATTCTGAGATTGTGCATTTCGAAGAAGGAGTGCCTATTCAGTGGGAATACCGTTATGTTAATGCGGCAAGTGTTCCCCATTATTTAGAGCAGAATTTTGAGCAAACGACACCTAATGAGTATCTTAGCATACAGTGCCCTTTAACTAACATTGAGCATACCGTTGAGGCTGTTCTACCCTCAGCAGAAGAAGCTAAATTATTGCAAATTGATCCAGCAGAGCCTTGCTTACTTTTACACCGGAGAACGTGGTCTGATAAAAAACTAATTAGTTGGGCCAAATTATTACATCCAGGTAGCCGTTATAAATTAAGATCCAAAAGTGTAAATGAGTAAAGGGGTTTTCATAAAACAAAACATTAGAACAATGAATGTATACCCATTCACGAATGATTTCTAGGTTTTGTTATTTTCACTCCTCACCCCAATCACCTATTAATATAGGCTCATGGGACTTCGTCACTCGATGGCCGCACCTAAAAACCATTCGTATTGGGTATAAAAAGAATAAAAGCATACTAAATAGATATGGTAATAATTCTGCAGCTTAATTGTCATTAGTTAGGCATAATATTAGTTCTGTGAGGTCGATGGGTGATTTAGATGTCCCAAACAAAACAGGACCTGGCTTGGCCAGGTCCTGTCCTTAACAATCATCCATTTAGATGCCAATGGATGTGTGACTTATTTTTTTGAAGATTAATTCACTTTTCTATAGTCGTACCAAACTGCTTCGATATTGTGACCATCAAGGTCATAGACAAATGCAGCATAATAACCCGGCCAGTAGCCAGGGCTGCCATTATCAGTTTCGCCAGCTGCTAATGCAGTATGATAAAAAGCTTCTACTTCTTTTTGATTACTGGCCTCGAAAGCAAGATGAATTGGTATGACGGTATTCATATACACTATCCAGAAATCAGTATTCTTTCCATCATTGAAACCAGCAGCCTCGCCGAATTCCATGTTGTTTTTATAGCCGAGTGGTGCGAGAGCCTGAGTGTAAAATGCTTTTGACTTCTTATAGTCACGCGATGCTCGACTTTTTAGCCTATTAATTTAGCTAACTGAAGAGGAGCATTGCCTTGGTTCCTATTAAATAATACACACAAACTGTGTGATAATAGCTTGCGGGTAATTCGATTAGTCAAGCTCCATAGTGTTCTGCCTTTGGTTCGCTGAATATTAA
>NZ_AUAF01000039.1 GCF_000428585.1 Zooshikella ganghwensis DSM 15267
TAAAACGTTTTTCACTCATATCACTGTAACGGTTCATATTTCTATAGGTTGCCTTGCCTTGAAATACGATTAATGTCGTCAACAATGCGGCTATAAATGTGCGTTGAGGTTTATTAACGTTGGACATTGAGCGTAAAACCGTTTTTACTATGCTTTCCAAAGATAGATTCCTGTGACAATACGACGTTGATAACCGCATTCTCGCAGTTTCTATCTTTGGTACAACCTACGACTCTCAGCCAAAAAGTGTCCACAGTATTGCTATAAGATAATGCTAGTAACAATTTCTAGATTTACATTTCCTTATGAGGCCCAGATAGCATGGGCAAAACTTGATGCTGAGGGCATTCCTGCTTTTATTGCTGATGAGCATACGATTAACATGCAGTGGTTGTATTCAAATGCCCTGGGCGGAGTTCGTTTACAAGTTCCTGAAGAGTACGCTGATCAAGCCCAGCGCCTTTTAAGTGAGGATCGAGCACACGACCTGCTCTCACAAGAAGGCAGTAGCAGCATACCTTGCCCTCAATGTGGTAGCACTGACACCAAATACTACCAGTTTGGAAAACGATGTGCTTTTCTTGTGTTCTTATGTATTGATTTTCCACTTTACCCAATAAAACATGGCATAAAATGCAGTCACTGCGGTCACAAATCAAGATTGTAGCCAATAACCTATGTCCGTCTTGCATTTTTCAACTAAAACCAGATTATTTGCCAAGCCATCTGGAATCATGTCCTTTCCTTCATGATCATCTACACTTTGGATAAAGGCTTACCCCTTAAGCTGTGGATTTAATGAATGCGTGTGTTGAGGTTACTAGCATGGCTTTGCAAGAAGAGTTTCATAACTACTATGAAACAATGGTCATAGAGTACATTACTCAGGAATATCGAGGTCAAGCCGAGATAGATGAAATGATTGTCGATGTGGCCTGTGTTGCATTAAATCACCTTCCTCCTCGGTACATTCATCATGATATCGATATGGCCTACTACCTTTCTCCTAAAGAACGCAAAGAAATGGAGAAAAAAGTCAAAGACGCCGTAGAAGATGCAATTCAGTTCGTTTATAAGCGTCGAAGAAAAGAAGGAGAAAGCGAACGGTCAGCATCTGCCTCATGATGCTATGCGTTTCACCATTACCATGAGGCAATACATACTGCCGTTGAGCTTGATCGGCTTTTATGCTTTTAAGTTATGCAGCAAAATTTAAAGAGCGTTTCACTCCACTTGTAAGCTTATTAACCTTGTTTTGCCAGAATTTTTTCCTGCCAGATTTTAGGTCCCGTTTGGTGAACAGAAATACCATTACTATCGACAGCAACAGTTACAGGCATATCTTCAACCTCAAACTCATATATAGCTTCCATTCCCAGTTCTGGAAAAGCCACCACTTCTGCTTTTTTAATCGCTTTAGACACTAAATAGGCTGCTCCACCCACAGCAATAAGGTATATAGCCTGGTGCTTACGAATGGCTTCAATGGCTACAGGGCCACGCTCTGCTTTACCAATCATGCCAATTAGCCCTGTTTCAGCAAGCATTGTTTCAGTAAATTTATCCATACGGGTAGATGTGGTAGGACCTGCAGGACCAACGGCTTCATCTCGGACTGGATCAACAGGACCTACGTAGTAAATAAAACGATTGTTTAGGTCTACGGGTAACTTCTCACCACTGGCTAACATTTCCGTCATTTTCTTATGGGCTGCATCACGCCCTGTCAGCATTTTTCCTGAAAGTAAAACCGTTTCACCAGGTTGCCACTCTTTAATATCTTCAGCTGTTAACGTATCCAAATTAACTCGCCGCGCTTGAGGACCCACATCCCAAGTAATATTTGGCCACTCTTCCAACTTCAGTGGCTGTTGTAGTGCTGGGCCTTCACCATTTAGCGTAAAATGAGCATGACGAGTCGCTGCACAGTTAGGAATCATACACACCGGTAACGAGGCAGCATGTGTAGGATAATCTAGAATTTTAATATCCAGCACCGTCGTCAAGCCTCCTAAGCCTTGAGCACCAATTCCCAGGCTGTTTACTGCATCCATAATTTCCAGCCGAAGCTCTTCAATACGGTTTTGTGGTCCACGTACGCGTAGCTCATGAATATCTATGGGTGCCATTAATGACTCTTTGGCTAATACTGCAGCCTTTTCCGCTGTCCCCCCAATACCAATACCCAACATACCAGGAGGACACCAACCTGCTCCCATCGTTGGAACTGTTTTCACTACCCAGTCAACAATACTGTCACTTGGGTTCAACATAGCCATCTTAGTTTTATTTTCAGAACCACCGCCTTTAGCGGCAACATGAACTTCCACGGTATCACCAGGCACCACCTGCATATGAATCACAGCAGGTGTATTATCTCGTGTATTTACCCGCTTGCCTGCAGGGTCTGCAAGAATTGATGCACGCAGTACATTATCAGGATGCGTGTATGCCTGGCGCACACCTTCATTGACCATATCTTCGACACTTAGCGTTGCTTGCCACTGAACATTCATACCGATCTTTAGAAAGACCGTTACAATGCCTGTATCCTGACAGATAGGACGATGTCCCTCAGCACAGAGCCGAGAGTTAATCAAAATTTGAGCAAGCGCATCTTTTGCAGCCTCTGACTCTTCTTTTTGATAGGCTTCATGGACTGCCTGAATAAAATCTACGGGGTGATAATAAGAAATATACTGCAATGCATCAGCGACACTGGCGATAAAGTCTTCTTGACGAATGGTGGTCATGCGGATACATACTCCTCTTGTATACAAGATGCCGGCAACCAACAGACCTACCAAGACAATGAAAAAAGACGACAGAACCTGTACAGCCTCTTTTATTGTCAGTGCTAAGCAATGACCTTTGTCGACACCTTTTTAGGCTAGGCTATGAATCGAGAGTTACCTTTCTAATGAGGCTTACTCAAGGCTCCAAGGATCTAATTCAACAAATATCTGCCACTACCGCAACAGGTCTATCTCAGAACCTTTACATGTAATGACAGACAAGTTTTCCCTTATACTCGGTTAATTCACCTTAGTAATATTATTCGCCCGAAATAGTAACATATTTTTCATACCTGGCAGCACTTCCCCCTTTACAGGTCTGACATCTCCAGGTAATTTCAAATTAGCTTAGGATCGAATATACCCCGCTATAGTGAAATCGAGCCAACGTGGAAGATCCACCTTACTGATTCACTTCTAACGTTGGAGATGGATAACTTAAATAGAAAAGTACAACAAGTAGCGCAGGGTCTTAGCTGAAGTTAAACAGCGCTTATTGCAAGTATTGGTTTAAAACGATGCCAATTATTCAATTCAAGGACCAGAACATCCATTGTGACAAACAGCAAATACTGCTGGACGAATTACTTGCAGCAGGCTGTTCAGTCCCCTTTTCGTGTCGGGCAGGCTTGTGTCATAGTTGCTTAATGTACGCTACCGCAGGAACACCCCCCAAAGCTGCCCAGCAAGGCCTTAATCAGGAGCAGTTACAGAAAAATGGCTTTCTTGCCTGTCAGTGCCACCCTGACGCAGATTTAGTGGTACGTCTACCTAACCGCCAACACGATGCAATGCCTGCGATTATTACATCTGTTACAGCCTTGAATCAGGTCGTCAAACAGGTACAAATTTCACCCTCAAGATTAATTGATTACCACCCCGGCCAGCAGATTAAGCTTACCCACCATGGACATGAACGCACCTATACGTTGGTGAGTCACCCAGAGCAAGACCAAGAACTCATTATTCATGTGCAACGAATTGCGGGAGGCAATATCAGCCAATGGCTTTGTGAAAGCGCATCTCCAGGAGATACTATCACTCTGTGTGATGTTCAGGGAGACTGTTATTACCAGTCAAAAAACCCTCACTCTCCCCTGGTACTAATAGCAGCTGAAGTAGGCTTAGGTGCAATGCTTGGCGTTATTCAAGATGCTCTTTGGCATCAGCATCGAGGCCCTATTCACTTAATACATCATGTCCCCAGTGTTGCAGATCTTTATCTACAAGACTCCTTACGAGAGCTGTGCCACCACAATCAGCAACTTTCCTACCACACAGTGGTTGGTAGCTGGACTAAAGATAGCTTGCCTCAACTTACCTACCTGCAACAAAGCCATTTTTTCTTTGCAGGCGCAACACCACGTATCATGGAATACTGGACAACATTGCAACAGTTTAATATTCCACTCAGCCAATGCTCTGTTATCTCATTTGGCCTAGAAGAGGTCTCTAACCAGGCTGTTGACAACCTGGACCTATCTTTCTAAGCTTATTTCAAACAGTCGTTTAAATTAAGCTTATCTCAGCATACCCGCTATATAACAAGCACTACAAATAATACTAAAACCAATAATGCGCTCTGCCATATTGAGGGTGGAGTAATAAGCAAAAAAATTAACGTGTACCTATCTGCAAGGAGTTAACCTGTGAGTGAAGTTCTAGTTGAGCAAGAGAATGGATGCCTAATTCTGCAAATTAATCGGCCTGAGAAAAAAAATGCACTCACCCATTCAATGTATACCCAACTCACTGAGGCGATACTTGCTGCGGATGAAGATGACTCCATTAAAAACCTTTTAATTACTGGCAGTGGAACGTGCTTTACCAGTGGCAATGACATAAATGATTTTATGTTAAACCCACCTAAAGATAGTGACAGTCCTGTGTTTCAGTTTTTACAAGCACTCGCTAATTTAAAAAAACCGTTAATTGCTGCTGTAAATGGCAACGCTGTTGGTATTGGTACAACACTCTTGCTTCACTGCGATTTAGTTTATGTCGGACAAAACGCTATTTTTCAATTACCTTTTGTTAATTTAGGTTTATGTCCCGAAGCTGCTTCAAGCTATTTATTACCGCTTTTGGCCGGCCATCGGTTAGCCGCTGAACTCTTATTACTCGGCCAGCCATTTGACTGCTACAAAGCCAAAGAAGCAGGACTCACCACGCAAATAGTCGAAGACCCATCACAAACACTGGTTATCGCAAAGCAAGCTGCGCTCCAGCTCAGCAAACAGCCTACACAAGCTATCCTTTTCACAAAACAGTTAATGAAGCAAAGCATTAAATCCACGGTACAAGATGTCATGCAGCAAGAAGGGAAACTATTTACGGAGCGTTTAAAAAGCCCTGAAGCACACGCGGCTTTTAGTGCATTTTTCAAGAAAACATCACAGCCAAAATAGTCACTCACTAGTGGTCCATGGGTTAAGTATGGACCACGTGGGCCTGTTTACAGGTCCATTTTCCAATAGTGCTTTATTTGCAACTCACGCAAGCTAAACAAGGCCATCTGTTTCATCACACAGCATCGTCGCTTCCAAAATACACACTTGGTGTGTTATCTGTAAACGTTCCTGAACTAAACGCTCTAATAATGTTTCATCACCAATAATATGCCGATTGTTAATAATACAAAGATTATCGGCATTATCGCGTTTTATTTGATAAGGCAGTTCAAGAACTTCATATGTTTTTAGGCCTGCAGCCATAAAACTAATTCGATACAATGGCATATTTCTAAGGCGTTATTTTTGTATATTATGTATAAATACCCGTTGTACAGGATATAATGTTTTAGCCGCTATGAATGTAGCATAATACCTATATTATTGCAGTATAATTCAGTTGCAGTAGGATTTATCCCCTCGAAAAAAAGGATTTTCTATGGCTCTTACTCCCTCGTCAATGCTGCCACTAGGCACAAAAGCTCCCGACTTCAATCTTATTAATACAGTTAATCAACAATCCCTATCTCTAAACCAAGCCAAAAAAGATTTGGGTCTATTGGTTATGTTTATTTGCAACCATTGTCCTTATGTCAAACATATTTTAGATGGTCTCATTTCTTTAGGGCATGACTATCAAGATAAAGGGATTGGCATTGTGGCTATTTGCTCAAATGATGCGATAACTCACCCCGACGATAGCCCAGAAAAAATGCATCAACTCGCCAAAGAAAAACATTTTCCCTTCCCTTACTTGCACGACGAAAGCCAACAAACTGCAAGCGCCTATCACGCAGAATGCACACCAGACTTTTTTTTGTTCGATCATAATCTGTATTGTGTGTACAGAGGCCAATTTGATGGTGCCCGCCCTGGTAATACTATCCCTGTTACGGGACAAGACCTACGAATGGTAATGGATGCATTGTTAGGTAATAACCCCATTAGTACAGAACAAAAACCCAGTATTGGTTGCAATATCAAGTGGAAAGCCGAGTAAAGCAAGTGTGAATCAGGTTATTTCACATCATCAATGCTAGTGGAGTTGCAATGACCTTACCTATAGACCTACCCCTGATCCACTTTTTCCAGTCTCTACCCTCAGGAGCCGTCAGTGGACTTAGCTGGCTTTCATTGCTCGGCTATGGCGAAGCCTATGTGTTAATCCTTGTGCTTTTAATTTGGCGGAATCATCGCCAGCAGGCACAACCTTTATTATTTTTATTACTTTTTAGTAGTGCACTCAATCATTTACTCAAGTTACTTATTGCAGCCCCACGCCCTTACTGGCTTTATCCTGAGCTGTTACTCAACTTGCCTGATACTGCTTTTGGTATGCCCTCTGGACATGCCCTCAGTGCCACTGTTTTTTGGTTAGGACTAGCGCTATGGGTTCGGCACTGGTTCTTTTGGGTGCTGGCCATTGCCATTGTGTTATTAACCGCCATTTCACGTATCACACTGGGTGTCCACTTTCCATCGCAAACCCTGGCAGGCGTTCTACTTGGTCTACTGTCCCTGACAGCTCTGCCTCGACTCACCAGCCTCTGCCAAAATGCTTCAAGTCACCGTTTTTTGGCACTTATTGGGCCAATCGTTTTGTTACTTATCACCGCTATTTGCTACCGCTTAATAAACCCTCCCTCTTTTACTGCTGGTTCACTCTCTCTTTATGACCAAACTTTCATAGACATTATTCATAGTCCATGGTCTTTAAAAGGGTTAGTGAGAGACTGTTTTCTACTCGCCGGACTTATCTTTGGCTATCTGAAGCTGATGTCTACAAAGCCAAACTCACTATTCATCATCCGCTTTCCTCACATTCTTCTGGGTTTAGGTATTGGTCTCATATACTGGGTAACTAGCGGTATACTCACTAAAAGCGTTTTCTCAGAGGAGTGGCTATACCTGCTAGCACAAAGCCTTCGGAGCTTTTTGCTTGGATATGGAATCAGCTATTGGATTCCCTTTCTTTTGGTAGATCGCCACCATCAACAATTAAGCGCTCGCTTTGTTGATGGTTAACACATAATTAGGAGATAAGTCATAGCAGCTAGACTCAACTAGTGAGATGATCTTGACTTTAGACCAGAGCAGTCATTGTGATGAAGCTATACAGAGACCAATGTAAGCAGTATATAGCTCCACCACAAATCAGAATATACTCGTTTGGGTATAAACTGACGTAAACTGGTCTACTTTACTCCACTATTGGTTTAGGTAGGTGTGTTATGCAGTATAAAAACGCCGAAATGGATAAAAACAAAAAGATCGCTTTAGTTGCTCACGATAATAAAAAACAAGAGCTTATTGACTGGGTAAATAAAAACCTGCAACAACTGAGTCAACATAAATTATTCGCCACTGGCACAACAGGCGCCCTTATTGAGTCAGAACTCAATTTACCGGTTCATAAACTGATTAGTGGTCCATTGGGTGGAGACCAGCAAATTGGTGCTAAAATCACGACAGGTGAAATAGATGTTTTGGTGTTTTTCTGGGACCCCTTTGAGCCAATGCCTCATGATCCTGATGTAAAAGCACTATTACGAATTGCAGCAGTTTGGAATATCCCAATTGCCTGTAATCTGACTTCTGCGGACTTCCTCATCAGCTCACCACTCATGGAAGAGCGTTACGCCAGAAGCATTCCTGATTATGACCAGTACCTTGCTTCAAGGAATTAGCAACATAAATTAACAGTAAATGCTCACTTACACGCAATAAATACAGTTACTTGCTTGCGGGCTTGAGTGGTTAAACTAAATTTATCAAAGAGTCCAACCATTATTAGCTTGGTTAACCCGAAAGGGTAGGTGCTAAGGAAGGCCCATATCACAGTAAGTTACAGAGTAGAGTATGGTGTAAGTGAGAACCTATATGTTGGATATTGCCTACTTCAACCCCCCTGTTCAAGGTGATCTTGATTTAAAGGCATATGATCCCAACTACACATTCAATGCTGATAAAGTCCTGCTCAAAAAAGAAACTGAGCGATTACACCATGAGTTAAGTGCTTTGCAGCAATGTATGCTGGCAGAAAAAAAAGCATCTCTGCTACTGTTGTTCCAAGGGCTGGATTCTGCAGGAAAGGCGCATTCCATTAAGCATGTTTTTTATGGACTAAACCCCCAAGGACTCGCAGTACACGACTTTCAAAGTACTGTTTTGAGCAGAGCACATGACTTCTTATATCGATTTCATCAACGGGTACCGGCTTTAGGTCATATTGCTGTCTTCAGTCGCAGCTACTACGATGACATCATCCATGAGCTGGAAATAACAACACAGTTTCCAGACAATGCACAACTACTTAAACAAGCCCACCATATTAACAACTTTGAACAGCTACTGAGTGATAACCATACTCTAGTGATAAAGTTTTACTTACATATTAGTAAACAAGAACATCGACGCCGCCTTGTTCAACGTATTCGAGACCCTGATAAACATTGGATGATCAATCAACAAGACTACGTTATACAAAAAAACTGGGAGCTAGCTATCCAAGGCTGTCAGCGCATAATTATGCTCACCCATTGCTTGGCAAACCCGTGGTATATTGTGCCTGCTAACCACCCCTGGTTTCGAGACTGGCTAATTATCAGTATCCTTCATCATTCACTCTCTCAATTAGCCCCCCAGTATCCTCGTCCACCCCTGCCTTTTACTGAAAAAGATCTTCCTTAGCTTGTTTTCAGGGAGATCATATACCCGCAAAAAAGGGTATAAGCGACTTAAACCACTTTGATATGCCACGGTTCGTAACGAACACCAAACTGATTATCCAGCGTATAACGTATATTCACATAACCAAGATCCTGCAATTTTTTAAACTCATCAGTCTCTGCAAAGTCTTTGGTAAAATTTCGCTTGCCTAAGCCTTTACAGCCCACATCAAAATCACCGATAGCATGGTAGGAGTGGCCTGGTGGAGCCAAAGAGCGAGACGCCTGAGACAGGTTGCCTTTGGCATGTACAGCCTTCGCCATAAATAAATGCAGCTGTTTCATTACACCCCGAATACCAGAAGTGAGAATGAGAGAATCACCCACTTCTGAGCGCACTTTTTTGTAGAGTTTTAAAGCTTCACCTTGAAATAGAAAGTGCCCTGTTCCAGGAATTTTATTGATGTCTTTTTCTGGCACTACCGCAGAAAGGTGAGTGATTATTTTTTCACCAAAAAAGCCATACTCTTTTGCTTCTGCAGAAAATAATTCCTCAATAAACGCAAGTTGATCTTTTGGAAAATCACCACGCTTTGAATACCGAGAATAGGTTTTCAGCATAGTATCTAAATTAATAATATTAAAATTACCGTGCCCAACAATACGTTGAGCCTCAGTGAGAGTCGCTAGTGTAGCTTTTAACAGCTCAAACTTTTGCTCAGAAAGTACTACATCACCTTCATGGTACGTATCAAAATTATCTATTTTAGTTTGGTAACTCTGGGCAAAGTTAATGGGAGGCTCAGCCTGAGAGCTGTGAACATGAGATAACTGTGGCTGCTCATAGGCTAGCGGTTCAGGAAGTACAGACTGACTTGGCGTCAAGGTATCAATAGCAAAATACTCATGGCTTTTACTACCCCCTGGCACCAACACGGCATTTTCAGCCACTGCCGGCTGAGTAGTTACAGTCTCGATTATCGTTTGCGGGATATCTTCCAGGTCGGTTAGGACAATAGGCTGTTCACCAGGCGCAGCGACTCGATGCTGAACCTGCTTTGCTAACTGCCCCCACATAAGCGCACAGGATACGGTTACCGTTGAGCCTGCTAATACCCCTTCAAGAAAGACTCTTCGTTTCACAACTGATGAATCCCGTTTTCAAGTGTTGTGTATTATTTTTATTGACTGGCATTTAAATATGCCAGAATCACTACTATCCAGTGTAGCTAATAAAACTGAAAAGGATGAATGTGATTTATAAAATCACAGCAAGAAATACGCTATAAGCCGTGATTCTTAAAGTCACCTCCAAAAACACTAGCATAATCAGTATTTGACACTCAATGCAAGCAGTTCACACACTAGCTGTCGTTTTCTCTGTTGAGAGTGAAGCCTGTTAGTTGCCCTCAGGCTAGCTATTCACTGCATTATTCCCCTTCTGGATAGTAGCGCTGATTCATTCGCTCACAGTACTCAGTCAGTATTGGTAATGATTGAGCATGTTGTTGCAAAGGTGAGGGGAAAGTAGTGCATAACGTTCCAGCCAAAAAGGCATGAGCAGTAGCATCATAGACTGAGGGTTCTTCTCCCAACAGGAATGGTGAGCCAGACAATAAATCGGCAACGGTTGATAAATCTCGACAACCAAGCTGGTAAATAATTTCAGGTTTATGGCGACCTAAACCTTGGGCTAATAACTGTCGTTTCACATGCCCTCGAGTCATCAGTGAAATAAAGCTCCCGACCCCGGGGGGCATATTCTCCATTAATAAGCTTTTAATAACAGGCCAGTTTGTCTTGTCCACCCAGCGGCTATACATCATTATCCAATAAAAATGCTCTTCCAGCATGCGACACATCATGTATCCCGATGCTAATGCTTTGGCAGACAACCCCTGTTTTATATCCAATGAAAAGCGTTCAACTAAGTAGTTAATAATCAAAAAAGAGTCAGCTATTAATAAATCTTCTGCTTTAATAAAAGGTAGCTTTCCATTTGGTCCAGCCTGAGGGTTACGAATAAATTGAGATTTGTGCTGTATATCAAACATGCGCATGAATGTTTCTACTTTCATACAAAAAGGACTTAACTCAGGTAACCCCAGGCCGGGTCCAAAGCGATATAGTTTTATCATTCCGCATGTCCTCTGGCGTTTTTATTATCAGTCTCACCTGTTTTAGACAACCCTGTCAAACAACTCACCCTATTTAGCCATCACATTTTGATAGAAAGATTGTTATTTCTTCCAGCCACTGGCCAATATACAATTTCTGTGTTTCAACATAGCATGCCTACCTACGAGTTACGTTATACTCTTCGTTTCTAACCACCAAGTAACACTTAAACTATGTTAGAACCACTTAAACTATGTAAGTACCACTAAGACTATGCTTGAAGGACTTTTTATTTGTACCTGTATTGCCGTAACCTGGCTTTGGCTTGATGGCATTCAATGCAAAGATATTGCCCGGGCCGCGGGCAAACGGGCATGTGATGATTTACAACTACAACTGCTGGATGACACTGTTGCTAATATCAAAACACGGCTCTCACGCAACCAACAAGGCTCAATCACTTTACTCCGGTATTATCGCTTTGAGTTTACACAAACAGGTGAACACCGCTATAAAGGCACCGTACAACTGCTGGGTCACCGAATAAAGCATATACATTTAGACACCCCCGATGACACTGAGTCATCTCGGCAGACGTTTTTACAATAATGGGAGACTTCCTTAGATGCCAAAAGCAAGTGATTTAGCGAAAGGTCATGTTATCAACATAAACAATTCGCTGGGCTTAGTTCGAGATATTGAGGTAAACTCGCCTTCATCTCGGGGTGCTCAGACATTGTATAAAGTCCGGTTTACACTGATTCCATCGCAGCAGAAGCTGGAAAAAACCTATACTGGTGATGACTGGCTTGACGATGCAGACTTCCAGCGCCGACAGTGTACTTTATTGTTTCGGGAGGATAACCTGCTGACCTTCATGGATACTGAAAACTATGAGCAATATAGCCTGGCAGCAGCTGATATTGGACAGCAAGTGTATTACTTGCCAGAAGAAAATCAGGAAATCACGCTATTACTGGTTAATAATCAAGCTATAGCCCTTGAGCTACCCACAACAGTAGTACTAACGATTACTGACACCAGTCCTGGCATCAAAGGCGCCACAGCTACAGGTAGAACAAAGCCAGCCACATTATCATCGGGGTTAGAAATACAAGTACCTGAATACATAACTACAGGTGAAAAAGTAAAAGTGAATACCAGTACTGGAAAATTTATGTCCCGTGCCTAACTTAAATATCAAGGCATAAAGCAATCAATACGACAACTGTCAGAAAATTTTAATTGATACCGCACTCATGAAAACCCCGTCATTTCTTAGCCAACTAAATCCATTAACCCACCCTCAGCAAATATGTTTTGCAGCCGCCATCATTACTCGGAGTATGCCAAACTATCAGTTGTTTTTAGAGTTAACCCAAAGCGGTGACACACAGCTTTTTCGACAAGCATTAAATCTGCTTTGGGACTTTGCTTCAGGCCAACAAAATCAAGCAGCCTTAGAAAAATGGTTACCACAAGTAGAGCAGCACATTCCAGATCGTGAAGCATTTGATATGTATGGAGTACATCCAGCCACTGATGCAATACTGAGTTTAAGTATGGCGATGCACTGTGCATTATCACCTAGCACGGAAGAGGTTGATGGTATAGCACAACTTGCATTAAAAACGATTGGACAATTTCTAAAGTACAGCGAAGCTACTGAACTTAAAGGCACAGAGCTACAGCAATATATAGAGCAACATCCCCTGTACCTTCAGCAGCTTGATTTTTATGATGAGCTCCTTGCTACGCTCACTAAAGCTAAACTGACCTCTCCTTTAATTAAAGAAATTAGGAACCTCTCGCGTAATGATGATATTAGCCACTTAGGCGTCAGTACGGCTGAAGAATAATGAGTTGTGCAAGATGATTCATCTTTAACTAAAAACATATGAACTCGTTGTAGAGGACTGACAACGAGTTTCGTATTTTTTAAATCTAAGCCACTTTCTTTTGAAACACACGTTGTAGCTTATCAGTGATGACCTGCTGAATACCACTATTGACCATTTTACTTAAATGCTGAATGGCAGATAACTCCAATCGATAAATGCGAATAGCCTTCCCTCCAGTAATACTTTTACCCGCAACAATCACAGGCAACACTGGCTTAGTATGTAACGCTAGACGTAATAATTCACTAATCCCTTCCTTTACTGAAAGCATTGCATTCGTAGAGGTAGGCTGACGAAATGCAAGTCCATGAGGAAACTCCTGACTTTTCTGGCAGCAATGGACCTCAATACCCGTATATCGAATAGCCTCTTGGGGAATATTATAAAAAGTATGATGTAATGCTGACTTATCAGGCTGAACAATTACCTTTTTCTGACTGGATAAATTACTGCTTTCTAAAATACTTTCATCACTACATTTTAACTGATAGTTGGTGATTAGCTTTGCAGCATCAGGCAAGTACACACAAAACAATAATTTGAGCAAGGGTAAAGCATTAATCTGGTTTTGATCTGAGACATGACCAAGCACTAACGACATGGCAGACTGAAATGTTTCGTTTGTAGTGTAAAACGACATAACTTTTCCCTCAGGCTTGTAAAAAGTTCCCGCAAACGCCATATGCTTTTACCTCACAAGAAGCTATTAAAGCTGTCCCTGTTATTAACCACTTATGTATAAACACAGGATTAATATTAGAGGTATCGAATTTAGCATATCTTACTCAACACGCTGCAAAACCGCTCTCTTTAGTTGCTTCCCCAAGAGCACTTAAGCATTACATGCCAATTAAGGCAGCGTTACGGGAACGATATACCTCAACACGAGGCATAAAATACAACACTGCACTATGAGCAGTTAATGTGCCAAATTAACGCCCCAAATTAACGTTAACCTCATCACAAATTCAAAAATAAAATGCGACCTATATCACTATAGCGGCTGATTTAGTTACTTTTTTTGTCATTAACCAGGTCAACAAGTGACAAAAACAGTCACGTTTGAAAAGCTGCGGAATAGCTTAAGACAAACAATTATCAATAACATGCTTTTACGATACACTATAGCGCTATTTTTTTGCTGTTTTCTCTGGAGTATCACCATGACCTGGGAAGAATACGAAGCACTTTTCATGCAAGGCCTTATCGCTGCACTTATTATTTTTATGTTTTTTATTGTCTTTGATTTGGCCAGAAAAACTAAAGCAGGAAAGTTAGGCTCTTTCGTATTATTTGGAGCGCTCTGCCTGGGAGTTATTGCTTATATAATCAAGGCAGTAGTCGTTGATAGCTTTGGTGGATACTAAGGGTAGGGAGTGGGTAACAAACAGTTAAAGATGATTACTACAGCTAAAACCAGTTCTTTTATAACAGCTATCTATCTTTAAAAAAATACCCATAAAAAAAGCCTGGTTGTTTAACAGCCAGGCGAGACAAGAACGAACATGATAAGATAAGGCTTGGTGCAGCTTATCTTGATTCATTTTGGTCAATAGCCTTATTGACTACAATCCGTACAAATACTGACTAAGTTATGATCAGCTCACAAACTAACCTTTCATCATCCTTTCAGTTTACAACTTTAGCTGCTGACCTACCCTGGGAATAATAAAATGTCCATCTACCTGCTCTGCTTTTTCACTTAACAATGCGCGTAATTCATCTGCTGCTTGATACTGACCATCATCACCTAAATCGAAGGTACGGAAGTGAATAGCCATACTGTAGTCTGCTGCGATTAGTTGATGTGCAGACAGCGCATCCTTTGGAGAAAGATGATTATCAGCCATAAACCACCGAGGTAAATAAGCTCCAATCGGTAGTAACGCTAAATTAATGTGCTTAAATCGTTGCTTAATCTGCTCAAAGTGAGGTCCCATACCAGTATCTCCCGCAAAAAACGTTGTTCCCTGTTTGCCCTGCAACACATAACCAAGCCATAAAGTTCGGTTCACATCAAAGCGGGTTCTTGTCGACCAGTGCTGAGCAGGTACACCCGTAATAGTAAGAGAGGGAGAAATTCGCAGTGTTTGCCGCCAGTCTACTTCATTGACTTTTGTAATACCTGCGGCCTGTAACAACTTGCCATTACCCAGACCAACGACAAACCTGGGATTAAATTGTTTTTTCAGTCTAACTAAGGTTGGCAAGTCCAAATGGTCATAATGGTTATGGCTAATAATAACAATATCAATAGGCGGTAATTCTTCAAGTGCTAAAGCTGGTGGGTGATAACGCTTGGGTCCAATGAAACTAACAGGACTACAACGCTCAGACCAAATGGGATCGGTTAAAATATTTACCTTATCTTGTTGTACTAGAACTGTTGCATGGTTAATGAAAGTCGCTTTTATACCAGAGTGAACGCGTAAGGGCTGCACATGGGTGGGTTCGACCCGAAAAGCCTGCCAACTTTTACTGTCTACACTATTCCATCGCCAGCGGATAATATCCCACAGTGTTTTTCGCGTTGTAGGCACAATATTATAAAAATAAGTACCATCAAAGTGATCTGAGATTGGTCCCTGATATCTCGAACTGCACCCTGTTACTATAAAACTCATCACAAAGACTAACATGCAAACAGCAATAAGCTTCCTCGGACAGTGCCACATATTCATATCATTTCCACCACATACTCAAGCCAGAGTGACCATGTTATACTCGTTGTCCATCAAATAATGTTTTCAGTAGAGACTACCCAAATAGTGTTAACAGCCCCAAATATCACTCACCTTAGTCTGACTATTAAGCCACTCGTTATGATCTCAAGGGCACCATGTTTAAGGGTTAAGACATAGCTATGCCCTTTAAGAAGTCAACGCATAAACAGAAAACTCATCGCACAGATGTCAACCAGTATGACCCAAACGTGATGGTGGTTTTATTTAATAAACCTTACCAAGTACTGTCACAATTTACTGATGGTGAACAACGGCAAACACTCGCTGACTATTTATCCATTCAAAACATTTACGCTGCAGGACGTTTAGACCGTGACAGCGAAGGCTTATTGCTTTTAACCAATAATGGCCGGCTACAACACACTATTGCTCACCCTAAGCACAAATTACCGAAAACTTACTGGGTACAAGTAGAGGGCATCCCCAGTAGTCATGCCTTACAGCAATTACGCGATGGCGTCATGCTCAATGATGGATTAACATTGCCGAGCACTGTTGAACTCATCCCCCCTCCTACAGCACTTTGGCAACGAGAGCCACCCATTAGAGAGCGTAAATCAATCCCCACCCAGTGGTTAGCAATAACAATCATTGAGGGACGCAATCGGCAAGTCCGGCGTATGACAGCCGCTGTTGGTTATCCAACCTTAAGATTAATCCGTGCACAAATAGGCCCTTGGCATATTGGAAAGCTGCAGCCTGGTGAATCAAAAATCCTACAAAACCCTTGGCAACTAATAGCGCGCTATCGGTCACAGCAATCTCAGCGCAAGCCATCTAAACTTCGATAAAAAATATGGTTATCAATATGTTATGCAAATGATTACTAAATTCTTACAAAATAACTATGTATTGCTAGCACGGCTGGCATTGAGCATTTGTTTAATTGCAATTTCAATACTTGCTTTCAGCCCAGCAGTCGTTGATCCCCTCATACATACCAGCGATAAACTTAAGCACGGATTTGCTTTTTTAGTGTTAGCCTATTTAGTCGATGCCGCCTGGCCCACAAGCACATTTAATTATCAGAAATGGCTTGGCTTACTAGGTTATGGTGTATTTATCGAAGCTGTGCAGTATTTTATCCCTTACCGCTCCGCCTCCTGGCTAGACCTGCTAGCTGATACTTCTGGTATCCTTTGTTATGGATTACTCATCCCTGGCTTTAAACACCTGCCACTTATTAACTGGCGTTGGCAACATCCCATGCTTTCTAGCCCACACCAGCAAGATTAAGGACTGATATGCAGTATCTATGTCCCTCTTTTGCCACACTTGCAAAGCAACAACAACTTATCCACTTTAATGACTTTTGGGACTTAACCACACCTTGGTTTGAAGCTCCCAACCACCGACGTAATGGTTGGAGTGGTGTCATTGAGTACACATTAACAGACTCAAATGGGCATCCTCACCGCTACTTTATTAAGCGACAAGAAAATCACAATACGCGTAGTTTACGTCACCCGTTTTCTGGCGAGCCAACCTATCGTCGCGAATTGATTAGCATTCTGAAGCTTCAGGCACTCAATGTCCCTACTTTAGATGTTGTGTATTACCAGGAACGAAAAGAAAAAAACAACCATCAAGCTATTTTAATTTCTAAAGCCCTTGAGAATTATCAAAGTTTTGGCGAGTGGTACAAAAGCAAACCAGATGAACATCAGCTAGCTACAGCTTTTAAGCGGCTTGCAGCCATTATTAAACAGCTTCATCACCATAAACTCGCACACTACTGCTTATACCCTAATCATGTTTTCATTAAATCTGATGAAAAAAATACATTTGATATTCGTCTAATTGACTTAGAAAAAGTCCGTTATACCCCGATTTCTGCCCAAGGCCGCTATAAAGATTTAGATTGTTTCTTGCGTCACGCCTCGAGTTTTTCACCCAGTCACTTAAAAATGTTTTTCGATGAGTATTTCAAAAACTTATCGAAATTTTCACATATTCAGCACAAGCTCATACAGCAGCTATCCCAACAGTAAAGTTGTACTCAGAAATGGAGGGCTTTACATTTTATTTTTGAAAGTGAGAACTACATAAAAGCTATGACATTTCCCTTTTGGGGCAATGTCATTACCATACGGTGACAATAATAAATAAAAAGTGGTAGCAAAGCTGTATGAATCACTTAAGCCGTTTAAGTCACTTTATTGTTGCCTCACAAGCAGTTGCGGAGCTGTTAAAGCAAAATCAACTGAGTAGTTTTGAGCAGGTATGGGAGGCTAAACTCCCATGGTTTGAACCACCCAATCAACGACGAAATGGTTGGAGTGGTGTCAGTGAACATCAGTTACATACGGCTTCCGGTAATCACATCAACATATTTATAAAACGCCAAGAAAATCATAATACCTTTAGCATTCAACATCCTATTACTGGCATTCCTACTTTTTACCGCGAATTTAATAACTTAAAACGACTTTATCATCTTGGTATTGGTGCCCCTCAACCCCTCCTCTACGCAGAACGCACTCACCATGGCAAAAAACAAGCGGTATTAATCACCAAAGCACTCGATGGCTACTGCAGTTTAGAAAACTGGTATCAACGTTACTCAAAAGCAACATTAACAACTCGTGAAAAATTACTTAGCTCTCTGGCAATATGCTTACGAAACTTTCACAACCATCATTTAGTTCATAACTGTCTTTATCCAAAACATATTTTTGTCACTAATGCTGAAAATCCCGCATCTTTTCAAATCTACTTAATAGATTTAGAAAAAACCAAACGCGTATTCAATACAAAAAAACACTGCAATCATGACTTACAACGTTTTATTCGACACGCAAACATTATTCCTGAACATGATATACAGTATTTTATTGACCACTACCAGCACGTGGATAAGCGCCAGCACTACCTTTGTGCCAGTTAAGTCCATAAAAACAAGACTCCAAGGAGGGGGATTTGCCGCGTGTTCGACAAGTGCGCTCCAAACTTTGGGCAAAAATGCTTATTAAAGAGTGGTTTTAAGGCAAATTTATAGGTGACAGCCCTGAGCAGCAGGGCCAGTCATTTATAATAATATTTTACGTATATGGGATTGAAGAAAAGGCACAACATCAGCCTCAAACCATGGATTTTTTCTTAACCATAACGTATTTCGAGGGGATGGGTGAGGGAGTGGCAAGTAATCAGGTAAGCATTGTTGCCAATGACTAACACGAGCTGTTAGTGTTTTATGCTGATCTTGCAAGTAGTATTGCTGCGCATATTGCCCTACTAATAAAGTAAACTGAATATTGGGCATTAAGGGACGGAGTAAGGGATGCCACTTAGGAGCACATTCAGGACGAGGAGGAAGATCACCACTTTTACCTTTTCCCGGATAACATAAACCAACAGGTATAATGGCGATGTTACTTTCATCGTAAAACTGTTCACGATCCAAATCCAGCCACATATGTAACCGATCGCCACTAGGATCATTCCACGGAATACCTGTAGCATGAACACGCGTTCCAGGAGCTTGTCCCACAATTAAAATCTTTGCAGTTTCGGTTGCACGCAACACGGGGTTAGCTCCCAGTGGCAAGTGCTCCTTGCAGATATTACACTGTCTGATGTCTGCCAATAAGTCTTTAAGTGAGATCATCGCTCATTGCATCCAATACTAGGGCCTGTAAACACTATTTGAATGATATGATGTAGGAATTTGAGCGGGAGTCAATGACTGCAGAAGGCGCTTAATGAGAAGAGGATATACGGAAGGATCAAGCAGTTTTAACGTGAATAGCGCGTTTAAGGTGTACCATAAAAAAAGCCTCCGAGCATGAATACTTGGAGGCTTTTTTAAAGGCTTTGCGACTGTATGAACCTTTACCTTTTTTCGGCTTTTCTGTCTGGCTACGGAACTGTCGCTGCATCACTAACTGTTTACCCAGAGCTCGACGCTTAGGTTTTGTTGAAGTTACCATAATAGTTTATCTTCCTGGTTTCCATTTTAAAACAATTGATCCCACAAGTTATTCGCTGCGATGCATATGCTGCAAGCTGCGAACTTGGGGCAGCATCATAATAAATTTTTACACCAAACGCAAAAAAGCAGGCCAGTCACTGACCTGCTAAAGGCAAGGGTAATGTACATCAGGGAAGATAAACTCAAAGTCCCTCGTTAAGGAGGGAAATAGTAATGTCGCTATTCGCCTTCACCAATAGGCTCTTTCGAAGTAGACAAGAAACCTCTACCTTGAGCAAAGTAAAGATAAACAGGCTTCTCATTACGTAATACATCAATTACATTTTCAAACATAGCTGATGGTAAATGCATCCGAATGATGCCACTACTTTCATAGTCATTTTCGTATTGCATTCCTGGGTCGTTAAAGCGAACATACCCTTTTGTTTTACCATCTGAGCCATACAATGCTATTTGGGCACGGTTTGTTTGATAGCCTTCTGGGCCACCATAAAATAAAACATGATAGTTTTTAATTTCTGTAGACATAACTTACCAATCTCCCTTTGAAATAAGTTTGGCTATCTTTTACCTAAACAGGTAAACAGAATTTCTCTATGTAATTTCGTACACGCAGAATTAAAATAAATTATCGAAAAAAAACTTAAAGTCTAGTTCACCTATACTCTTCGCGAATGATTTTTAGGCTTTGTTACCATCGCTCTTCACCCCAGTCATTTAGTTTATCTAAACTCCTGGAACTTCATCGCTCGGTGGCCTCGCCTAAATAACCCTTCGCTGTGAGTATATACCACTTTATTTTGACACCTAAAAATGATTCATTATGGGTATACTTTGGAAAAGAGCTTAAAAAACCGTAAATCAACTCAACTAAGAGGTTAGCAGCTCGTTAACTAACTGCAACACGTTTTTAGCGAAAATTCATGATTATTTTATGAAGTATTTTTAACAGTTCTACAATCATGACTACTAATTATTCGCTGACACTGAGATTAATGTACTCATCAAACATTAATTACCAAGCAACCAACTTTCAGGAATTTCATAAAAACCATAAAAAGTAATTTCTTGAGTTTTACCCTTTAGCTGCATGGTATAGCTTGGCCACTCATGGGTATCGATCTCCAAAATTGATAAAAATGCACTGGAAATAATAATAGGGTATCCTGCCACCTTACTTTGCTGTTCCAGTCTCGCGGCAATATTCACATCATCACCAATTGCGCTGATAATTTGTGCCGCAGGTGGTCCCATAGTACCCACAATTACCCGCCCAAAATGCAAGCCTATGCCACATGACAATGGTGCTAGCAACTCAGAAGACAGTACCGCATTAAGACGCTTCAATTTTTCCTGCATTAACGCGACACCTTTTAAGGCTTGCCGGCAAATACGCACGTGTTTCTCTTCAGCTAAACCATACAATGCCATCAAGCCATCACCGGCAAACTGGGCATAATGCCCTTCAGTTTCATGCAATGCAGCAGTCATTTCCGCAAAAAACTGGTTCAAAATAAACAGCACATCATAGGGTAAACGTTGCTCTCCTAAACGCGTTGAATCTCGAAGATCTAAAAAGAGTATTGCAACTTCTCGTTCATGCCCATCCAGCCCACCCGGCCGTTTACTTGCAGAAGCCCTTACATCAGGAGATAAAAGCGGCTGGACTGAAATGGTGCCTGTTGGATATAACTGACATGCCAAACGAGTATGTGCTGGTGCACTAATTTTATCCAAAGCCTGCTTTTCAACTGCATTAGGTGGTGCTAAAGCAGCTTCACCAGCAGTAATTAATACCCGACAAGTAGTGCACCTTCCTCTACCGCCACAAATAGCAGCATGAGGAATACCATGCTGTCTAAAGGTATCTAATAGTGAGGTATTTCGAAAAAGACGTATGTTTTGGCCATTGGCTAAACATAACTGACCGACCGTTTGCTGCCGTAACCAAAAGTAATTTAGCCCTCGCACTATTAGCGGTAATAGCAAAATAAACGCATAAACTATCCAAGCATAAGAAGTATAGTTTTCAACCGCAGTAAAATAGTCACCCGTTAAGTTGGCTTGAGCTTTTATTGTTGCAATAAGCGTTTCATCGAGCATTCTCACTAACTGACGTCCGCTTGCTATAAACCCAGCAAGTGCTAAAACAGGTATTAATACTGCAACCCCAAGCCAGTAACTTTGTTGACCTTGATACCAACGATTAACTCGTAACCAATAATGAATACCCAAACAACCATGATACCAAACGAGCAGTAAAGTCACTGCCTGCCAAAGGCCTTTATCTGGCGCTAAATACCAGTAAATCAGTTGAATAGAATAATAGTCATGGTCTACCGCAAATCTATCCACTAAAACATCTGTCGCCAACACATGCTGTACCAACATGAGCGGTATCAGCAAGCCTGAAACAATCTGCCGCCACTCCCACCCAGCAATACCCAGCATATTTCTTCGGGCTAAAACCCATATAGCATTTACCAAGTGGGTTAAAACGGCTACTAACATAAGCATTTTGCCTACCGGGGTATTCCAAGGTGCCAGTAACCATTTTCGGACAGCATTTTGCCAATGAATGTCAAACAACCCCATGCTGTGATTAACTAAGTGCATCAACACAAATGCAAATAACATCAGTCCAGAATAAAGCCTTAAGTTTGCCCTTAAATTCTTCGGCTGCAAGTATCGATCTCCGCAGTAGCATTTGAAGACTCCCAAAGCGAAGAATTTTTAAGTGGAGCTAAGCTGGTCTGTTAAGACTAGCCCCACATAGAACCCTTCGTTTTGGGTATATAATTTAGAATGTTCTCTATTTGATTGAATTTACGTCTGTCATTAGGGCAGCAGTTAGAATTCACTAAACTAATCAACCTCAATTAAAAATAACACTCCCCAAATAATTAAGAGTAAAAAAATGATTACTTTATCTTGTGAGTGAAACACTGTCATCGTTAGTTAAAAATTAAATATCATCATGATACTAACACTATAATGTTAGTATCATGATTACTCCATCCATCCTACATATATCCTTCATCACAAGTACAAGAACATCCTCTATTATCCATAGCCAATGCATAACCTTACCCAGGTCCATGCATTTATAAGTTATACCATCTTTGATTAACTACCTGATTTTTAATTTGGGTATACAAGTCAGCTAACGTGACCAGCTGTCACGCAACCATTCTACTAGCGACTTTAATCAATGGTATTCAAAACCAATAGACTTCCTTACCGAGGATAATGATATGGCAACGAATGCAGCTCCTTATAACTTTGACAAAGAGCTTTTACAGAATACTCATGGACAAATAAACTGGGGACCACTTTCCCTGTCATATAGCCTGAACCTGTCAAAACTTTCTTTAGTCGCAAATGCAACGTTACTAGGTGTTAATGTTGGTCATGTTCAAATTGATCCTCAGCATCCTGAAGCTCAACTTGGTGGCAGTGTTGGCTTTGCAACAGCAAAATTAATGCTCTCAGTAGATTTTGACAAAAAAGTGCTGCACTATGTTGTAGACCTTGAAGCCTTTGGTCATGGCATCAACAAAAAAGGTGATATCCACTTATAATCAACCTTATATGCCTGACCAGAGAACCCTTTAATAGTTAGGGTTTCTCACTTGTAATACCTACTCCGTCAGTATAGGGCCTCTACTTAACGTGAGGCCCTTTTTTCCCAACAACTGTTCTCACCTTTACTTCTCTGACATTCACTCGGTATAGTTCACTATAAGACCAATAAATACTCTGTAAGAGAAGTATAGAAACCCAGCGTTGGATGAGAACACACAATGTTAATGCTTATTTCTCCGGCAAAAACCCTTGACTTTGCCAGCCCAATTCTTAGCAACCTTACAGTTGTACAGCCACAATATACACAGCAAGCTGCACAACTTATTGAGATACTCCGCCAGTTCTCCGTTTCCGATATTAGTCAACTGATGAAGCTTAGCGATAAATTAGCGAGTTTAAACGTCGCTCGTTACGCCAGCTGGCAAGCAAAGCATACTAAAGAGAATAGTCGTCCAGCGATTTATGCCTTCAAGGGCGACGTTTACACAGGACTTGATATCGATGCATTCAGTCAGGAAGACCTCCAGTTTGCTAATACCCACCTAGGTATTCTTTCTGGTCTATATGGTTTACTTCAACCTTTAACCCTCATCCAGCCCTATCGATTGGAAATGGGCACAAAACTGCTTAACCCAAAAGGAAAATCACTGTATGACTTTTGGCAAAGTACTATAACCACACATGTTCGCCAACAACTCGATCAACAGGGTGATAATATTCTCATCAACCTGGCTTCAAACGAATATTTCTCAGCAATTGATAAAAAATCGCTCAATGCTGATATTATTACCCCTAGCTTCAAGGACTATAAAAATGGTACCTATAAAATAATCAGTATGTATGCCAAAAAAGCAAGGGGCATGATGGCGCGTTATATTATTCAAAACAAAATTACTCATCCTGCCGAAATCAAACAGTTTAACGAGGCAGGCTACCAGTTTAACGAACAGCTCTCAACTAATGATAACTGGGTATTTATACGAAAAATAAATAATGGCTAATTACCTGTTTCATAAACAAATTTAAACACTGCAAACAACCTTCTTGCTTTATTTTCACGTACGCTATACCCAATACGAATGGTTTTTAGGTGCGGCCATCGAGTGACGAAGCCCCATGAGCCTATATTAATAGGTGATTGCGGGTGAGGAGTGAAGATAACAAAACCGAGAAATCATTCGTGAAGGGTATATATTAAACAAACACCAATTGTACTTCGATATATGTTATTAGTAAGCAACGGCTGGATAACTCAAGTTAAACTGTTTGCCGCAAGGAAGCGGCAACCAAGCCTCCAGAGATCGATTCACAGCGTGTTCAAGGGGATTTATCCAATTGTTGTATCACAGCAGGGAAATGGCTTTTATAGAAATTGCTTTAATACATGATCCCTCTAGTTACTACTCAACTACTCACTTATAACTTCCTGATTCACATTTTCTTTTATTTCAACTTTTAACTTTCTTGCTTCAGTATATAAATAGCGGACTAAATCATATTCAAATGGTGACCCCAAATCTCCATAACGAAAGGGTGTTACATAACGTTGGTTGATAGCTTGTAAAGCGAAAAGTTCATTATGATCTTTTCTAACACTAGCAACATTTAAAAAATTAATTTCTTTTTCTGTAACAATATCCACAAAGATTCCAGTCGAATCTCTCAAGTTACTGGGACCTAAAAAAGGCAAAACAAGGTAAGGGCCTTCACCCACTCCCCAGTATGCTAATGTTTGACCAAAGTCCTCTTTAAATGCGGTCAATCCCATTGCAGATGCAGGGTCAAACAAGCCAAAAATACCAAAGGTTGTATTTATCAACAAACGTCCGAAGCTTTTCGTCGTATTTTTTATTTGCAATTGTAACAATGAGTTGACAATAGTGGGTACTTCACCAATATTCGAAAAAAAATTTGAAACTCCTGCTCTCATAAACTCAGGAGTTACGGTTTTATAACCTGAAACAACGGGTAAAAAAACATACTCATCAAAAAGATAGTTAAACTTATAGATTCGTCGATTAATGCCTTCCAAAGGGTCATAGACAATAAGAAAGTTTAAATTATCAGGAGTCGGTGTTAAACGGTCTGCTTTCTGTGTATAATCAATCGTTTTCAAAGGGTGTTTAAAGCCATCTTTAGCTGGCTCCGGGAGTTGTTTATCACCATAGCTCGAAAACGCCCATAAGCATAACACGATAGAAAGAAAATATTTCATAATGAGCTGTTTTCCTACCTACTTAACGCTAATTCAAAAAATGCGAGTATATCCCTAGCATTTTGTTTGTAATTTAAGTTTCCACAGTGACCACCATAAGGGTATATGGTGTAACGACCGGCTTGAAAAGTATCCTTAATAAATTGCAGATCGCCCTCTCCCAAAATAAAGTCATCCGCATTTGTCATAACGCCAATATAATCCGCTCTACTCAAGAAAGATTGAATACGGTATAAACTGACATTGTTCATTAAGTCATTCAATGTTTTAGTGGGATTTTCCTGCTTCCAATAAGGGTAAACCCGTTGTTGAACATAACACTCAAAGTCACAAATAAGCACTCGCCGCAGGTAACGGGTCAATGATGTACTTACCGTTACACGCTGATTAACCGGCAAATATATACCAGTTTTGCCAAGCTGATTTGATGTAAAGTTCATGTCAGCAACAGCAAAACGAAAAACAATACCAATAAGTGCAGCCATCTCTTCTCGAGTCATTGCATGACCAGAGCCTTGTAAGTCAAAAAGCAAAGCATCATCAACATTAATACGACCATACTCAGCAAAAAATTTAGCTAATTTATTAAAAATATGATTAAAAAACTGCTCAGCTGATTCAATGCCAGGGATCTTAGCATGAATCATTTTATCTAAGTTAGTGATAGACGTATAAAGATTGACTGGAGGGTTGAGCAATAATATTTTAGAAAAGTTAATACGTTTTTTTCTAGCATCAAGATCACCTAAATATGCTGCATCTAAAGCACCAAGACTATATCCTGTCAAAAATATTTTAGAGACATCTATAGAATGATTAACCTTAATATATTCAAAAGCTTGCTGTATAACGTAATACAGATCAACTGCATCATGTTGACTAATACCAGGCACAAAGCTCGTTGAAGCCGACGCAATAAAGTCATAGTTTGTTGGAGAGGATATTTGTAATACATGTAAACCTGCTCCATAGAAAAGCTTCTTTAAATACTCCATTTTCTGTTCATTATAACTTCCTCCCGTGCCAGCAATAATAACTATTATTGGTGCCTTTTTTTCTTGCCATGCAATATTAATAGGTAGTTCAGCTACATCCCATAGATTTTTAGGTAATTTTCGTTTAGGAAACACTTTTAATTTAAATGTCTCTTCTAAAATTTCCTTTTCATCGATAAGCTGAGGTCTAAACTCAGGTGGAGAAGTGGCAATCGTAGCAAAGAATGGGTTTTTTATCGGAAAATCATATTTGGCATAAGCTAGTGATGAGCACAGTATCAACCCCAAAAACAGGCGTAAATTATAGTGATATACTTTAAACAGTTTAATAGAAACTACTTGAGAAAATTTATGGCTAGAACATCCATCCATAGTAAAGGCTCGATTATCCTTTGTGTACTCTAAGAGTAATTCTGAATATGTTGAGGAACCTGCGTATTGGCTACCCAACGACTCAACCATGCCGATAACTTATGGTCAACCGTGTCTGTTTGATCAAGTTTAAGCTTCAACGGCTCCAAGATACGCTTTGCATATAATTCAAGCAAATGCTCATCGATCAATGTGGTAGAACAGTGACCAACACTTTCCATCACTGTGAGGGGCGTAAAAACTATAACACCATAGCTTAAGCCCGCTAAGATAGGATTAACTTGTTTTATTTCACTAAAAAGCTCTTGATAACCTATTGGCGCCATATTAGTAGGAGAAGTCTCACACACTAGAATAACCTGACGGTGAGGTGGAGAAACCGACGCTAAAGAAGGCTGTTGTTGTTCTATAGTGAAGTGCTCAGCTGCCAATCGTTCTACAATCGTATGTACCCAGTATCGACTCTGCTTAGCCTGATCTGAAGAAACAATGGTAATTGTTGCCATAATCCTTATGTCTACATCCCTATAGGTTACTGTTATGGTTTACAGCATTAATTATTATCATTTGATATTGATTACTCATACATAGTTTATGATGTTATGAGAAAGTCGCAACCCTATCTTTAAGATCTAACGTTAAGATGAAAGAGGCATTTCTCCTTACTTATATAAGCATACAATGCGTGTATATACCCCAATAGAATAGCTTTTATTTCTAGTTATCATACTGTGCTATGCGTTTGACAAGCATCAAGGTAGATAGTGGCCAATACTCATACACTGCGCTTAGCTATTTCTCATGCATTCAGGATAACAGACTTATGACAGCGGACACCTTAGTTTACGATATAGGCAATAGTCGGTATATCAATCTGACTGACCGTTGTACACTTCGCTGCCAGTTTTGCCCCAAACACAATGGTTCTACTCAGGTCCATGACTATCAATTAAAGTTATCAAAGCGTCCAACGGCTGAAGTCATTATTCCCCTATTAGAAAACCCTGCCCAGTACAAAGAAGTCGTTTTTTGTGGCTTTGGTGAGCCAACATTAAATCTTAAAACTTTGCTCAGCGTAGCTCACTACGTCAAAGCCCATGGTGGAAATGTTCGGGTAAATACGGATGGCTTAGGTAATCGTCTTCATAAGCGCAATATTCTCCCCGAGCTTGCAGCCTGCGTTGACCGTTTATCCATTTCACTGAATGCCCAAAATGAGGATGTATATAACATACACTGTAAACCTCAACTCCCCAATGCTTATCAGGAATTACTCGACTTTATAAAACTCTCTCCGCACTACATCAAACATGTTACCATCACCGCTATAGAAGGGCTGCCAGGGGTCGATACCGCAGCCTGTGAAAAAATCGCTAAACAAGCAGGCGTCCACTTCAAAAAACGCTTTTTAGACCAGGTAGGCTAGTTAAGATACCAATAAAAGCCAATGCTAATGTTCTTTTTCTAGCCTTTTAAAGTGACTAAGCGCTTTATTAATTGTAATTGATTTAATGTCACATACTGACTGCCATTGACACGTCGCTATATCCTCACCAAGTTCTTGTAGCACCTGTCTAGCCAAAGTTGGCACAAGCGGATAAGCAGCAGTAGCCACTAACCGTAACAAGTTTGAAATAACGAGGCAGGTCTCTTGTACTGATATATTATCTTTTCCTTTACTAATTTCCCATGGCGCTCGCTGGTGAAAAAAACGATTACAATGGTCTAGTGTATCTTTTAATAATAAAGAAGCATTATGGAAGTCAAATTGCTTGTAATAATTAAATATCTCATTAATGGCCTGCTCACAGTACTGAATAGTAAGTTTACTTTCATCAGCCAAAGCACGCTGACTAATAACCTTTGCATCAATATTGCCAGCAAAGTATTTCAATACAATGGTGTGGTTTCGCTTTACCAAATTAGCAAAATTATTTGCTAAATCAGCATTAATACTCTCAATCAGCTCATTAATTACAATATTACCATCCCTGGCAACGTGTTTTTGCCGAAATAACGCATACCGTAAACCATCACAGGTCAGCTTATCTACTAAATCTTTAGGAGTTATCAGTGTCTTAGGATTAGACTTAGCTATTTTTTGACCATTAATCGTCCACCAACCATGCACAATTAGTTTTTTAGGTAGCGGTAAGTCTGCGGCAAGTAACAGTGCTGGCCAATAGATAGCATGAAATTTTAAAATATCTTTACCAATAATATGGGTCGTTTGCTCCAATACACCCAAATCAAATCCCGCTTTTTGTATAGCCGTGATATAACTAAAAAGAGCATCTATCCAAACATAAATAGTGTGCTCTTGGTGATTAGGCACCTTGATGCCCCATGGAATATTCACGCGGGATACGGATAAATCCTCTAGTGGCCCTTGATTTAAGTAGTCTAGAATCACCTGACAGTAATAGTTTGGTGTAATAAAGTCCGATGAATTTAAGTAGTGCTCAATCAACTGTTGTCGGTAAGCATCAAGCCTGAACAGGTATGTTTCTTCACTTTTGTTTTCAACTGGCGTTTTATGAATCGGACAACAGTTATCTTCCAGCTCATAGGCTGTATAATACTGTTCACAACCTAGACAATATAACCCTTGATAATAGCCGAGATATACATCCCCTTTTTCCAGTAGTTTATGCCAAATAGTCTGGATTAATTTTAGGTGTTGTTCTTCTGAGGTTCTTACAAAAACATCAACTTGAACCGCTAACTCTGGCCATAGCGCTTTAAATGCTTGTGCTTTATCATCAACAAACTGCTGTATGCCTACTTGACTACATTCCGCAGCCTCAAGAATTTTTTGTCCATGCTCATCAGTACCTGTAATCAAACAACAGGGATTATCACTGGTCAGCGAATGAAAGCGTTTAAAGACATCCGCAAGGTATCCACTATAAGCATGTCCAAGGTGGGGAGCACCATTAGCATAAAAAATGGGGGTTGTAATTATATTAGTCATGATTAAGTCTCCATATAGCAAGGTTAAACTTGACTGAAATGTAGACTTAATAAAAGGCGGCTATTTTCCCCACTCCAGTCAACACACTTTGATCAGGAATGGGTACTACCAAAAAAAGAATCAGAAAAGCAGGCAGCCCATTCCGCACAACATTCGTTGTGTAGTCATGGGCATCATTTTGAATAGAGATATTTCTGTTGGTCTGTTCATATACTTCAAGATAACAAAACTTTGGAAAGCTTGCATCCTCTTTTTTCATTAACACTAAACAGCAAATACCCTTTGATTGTCTACTCACAACGAAGGGTATAGTCTGCTGCCAAGTTCATCTAGACTAATGCTGTAAGATTTGACTTAAAAAGAGTTGGGTTCTTTCTGACTGAGGATTATTAAAAAATTCATGTGGACAGTTTTCTTCGATAATTTGCCCCCCGTCCATAAAGACTACCCGATTTGCTACTGTTTTCGCGAAGCCCATTTCATGAGTTACACAGAGCATGGTCATACCATCTTCAGCCAACTCAATCATGGTATCCAGCACTTCCTTAATCATTTCTGGGTCCAAAGCTGATGTTGGCTCATCAAACAGCATCACTTCAGGATTCATACATAAGCTTCTTGCAATAGCAACCCGCTGCTGCTGTCCTCCTGAAAGCTGGCCAGGATACTTAAGTGCCTGATCAGGAATCTTCACCCGTTTTAAGTAATTCATTGCTATTTCCTCAGCCTCTTTTTTTGGCATTTTTCTCACCCAGACAGGTGCCAAACAACAGTTTTCTAAAACGGTTAAATGAGGAAATAAATTAAAGTGCTGAAACACCATACCCACTTCGCGTCGAATCACCTCTATATTTTTAAGATCATTAGTTAAAGGTGTACCTGCAACAATAATATCACCGGTTTGATGCTCCTCTAACCGGTTAATACATCGTATCGTGGTTGATTTTCCTGAGCCTGAAGGGCCACATAATACGATTCGTTCGCCACGCCGTACAGTTATATTAATATCCTTTAAAACATGAAACTCACCATACCATTTATTGACACTGCGCATTTCCACCATAATCTCATCAGAGATTGCCATAAGGTTTTGCTGTACTTCATTACTCATGATACGACTCCCTAATTATTATGATTTATGCCCAGTATCTAATTTCTTTTCTAGTGCCTGGCTATAACGCGACATTCCAAAACAGAACACCCAAAAAACCAGTCCTACAAATACATACCCTTCAACCGAGTAACCCGCCCACTTTGCATCAGCCAATCCTGCTTGAACGATAGCCAACAAGTCTAATAAGCCAATAACCAAGACCAAACTGGTATCTTTAAATAAGGCAATAAACGTATTAACGATACCAGGTATCATTAACTTAAGTGCTTGTGGCAAAATAATGAGTCCCATCATTTTCCAGTAAGATAATCCCAATGCACTCGCAGCTTCATATTGCCCTTTGGGAATGGCTTGCAACCCACCTCTGACAACTTCTGCCATATAAGCTGATTGAAACATCACAATACCAATCAATGCCCTTACCAGCTTATCAAAAACAATTTCTTCCGGGATAAAAAGTGGCAACATAACAGAAGCCATAAACAATACGGTAATTAGTGGTACACCACGCCAAATTTCAATAAATAACGTACAGAACGTTTTAATTACTGGCATGGTTGAACGTCGACCAAGCGCTAACAAAATACCAAACGGCAATGCTGCAACAATTCCCACAACAGCAAGAATCAGGGTCAACATCAGACCACCCCATTTATGGGTTTCAACAACCTCTAAGCCAAATGCACCACCATAAACCAAATAAAAAGTAATAATGGGAAATACCGTCAACGTAAAGATAACGATCCACTTTTTATAAGGTGTTTTTTCTGCAATAAGCAACGTAATTAACACACCAAAAAGAATAAAAACCCAATTGACTCGCCAATAAAGCTCCTCAGGATAAAAACCATAAACAAATTGATTCAAACGTGTCTTAATAAATACCCAGCATGCACCACCGACCGCACAATCATCACGAGTTTCTCCTACCCAACTGGCATCAATAAATGCCCATTGAATCAATGGCACTAAGCCAATATAAAGTAAGTAAACTGCTAGTAGCGTTAATAATGTATTTGTAACGGAGGAAAATAGATTCGCTCGAATCCAGCCAAAGGCCCCATCAGAACGTCGTGGTGGGGGTAAATCAGGCAATTTTTTATCACTTTGAATCATGCTATTACCTCTCCACCAATGCAATTCGTTTGTTATACCAATTCATAAACAATGAAATAAGCAAACTCAACGTCAAATACACAGCCATTGTCATAGCAATAACCTCTATCGCTTGACCTGTTTGGTTTAACGTTGTACCCGCAAAAACAGATACTAAATCGGGATAACCAATCGCTGTGGCCAAAGAAGAGTTTTTAACCAAGTTAAGGAACTGACTGGTTAATGGTGGGATAATGACCCGCATCGCTTGAGGTATAATGACTAATTTAAGCATTTTAGGACGTGAAAGGCCTAATGCAAATGATGCCTCCGTCTGGCCTTTATTAATGGATAAAATACCCGACCTGACAATTTCTGCAATAAATGCCGCAGTGTACACACTCAAAGCCAGTAATAACGCAAGTAATTCAGGGATAACCGTAATACCACCCCGATAGTTAAACCCACGCAGAGTAGGTACTTCCCAATCAATGGGACTACCAACGAAAAGGTATGTCAGGGCAGGTAAACCAAGCATGATAGCAAGAGACACACTAATAATAGGAAAGCCCTTACCTGTCGTATCCTGCCTGTTCTTAGCCCAGCGCTTTACACCTATAACCACAATCAAAGACAATGCAAATACAAGCAATACCCAGCCAAAGCCTTCCAAAATGTTTGGCGCAGGCATGGCAAGCCCACGATTATTCAAAAAGAAAACATCAAACAATTCAATGCTTTGCTTGGGCCTAGGTAAGGGTCTAAGTACCGCAAAGTACCAAAAGAAAATTTGCAGCAATAGAGGGATATTACGAAATGTTTCAATATAAACAGCAGAAATTTTTGCAATTAACCAGTTGTTAGATAGCCTCGCGATGCCAATAGTAAAACCAAGTATGGTAGCCAAAAGAATACCCAACGATGCCACCAGTATGGTATTTAACAAGCCAACAAAAAATGTACGCCCATATGAGTGACTTTCGTCATATTCAATAAGACTCTGGTTTATACCAAATCCGGCTTCAGACCATAAAAAGTCAAACCCTGTTTTGATACCTCTAGAGTCGAGGTTATGCAGCGTATTCGAGATAATATAAGCACCGCATATTATCAAAATCACTAACATAATGATTTGATAAAGCATGGATCGCTTTTCAGGGTCATTCCAAAAAGCCGTACGTCCCTTAGCCAGATCCTTCTTTTTTGACGGCATAAGCAATGATCTCCACTGTATCTGTAAGTGGTCAGGTTATTGTTATTTTCGACAATTCACTTCAGGGTTATTGGTTTTTGATCGCACTTTTCCTGTGCTTACAATTATTTCAGCAACTACTTTATACCTTTAACGAGTGATTTGTATTTATGAGCATAAAGCAGCTACTGATATTTATGTTATTAGTGAATATTTAGCGCATAGGTGGCGCGTACTGAATCCCACCCTTTGTCCAAAGGGCATTCAAACCACGCTCAATTTTAAGCGGTGAACTTGCACCTACATTGCTTTCAAAGATTTCTCCATAATTACCCACCTGCTTAACAATTTGATAAGCCCAGTCACCAGGTACACCAAGTGCTTTGGAACCCTCACCATTAATAAAGCGTTGGACTTCTGGATTCTTTGATTTCTTTTCTTTTTCAATATTTGATGAAGTCAAACCTAATTCTTCAGCATTAACCATGGCAAAAAGTGTCCATTTCACCAAGTTAAACCATTGATCGTCACCTTGCCGAACAACAGGCCCTAAAGGCTCTTTTGAAATCACTTCAGGCAATACCACTGCGTTATCAGGTTTAGATAGTTTTATACGTAATGCATAAAGTTGAGACTGGTCACTCGTTAAGACATCACAACGTCCTGCTTCAAATCCTTTTGCAGTTTGGTCTGCCGTATCAAAAACAACCGGCTCAAACTTCATTCCATTCTGTCTAAAATAGTCAGCTAAATTTAATTCGGTAGTGGTACCAGACTGAATACACACCGAAGCACCATCTAACTCTTTTGCACTTTTAACGCCCAACTCTTTACTGACCATAAATCCTTGGCCGTCATAATAGGTAACCCCTGTAAAGTTAAGTCCCAGGGAGGCATCTCGCGTTATTGTCCAGGTAGTTACCCTAGACAGTAAATCAATTTCACCAGACTGAAGTGCGGTAAAACGTTCTTTTGCGGTTAAGGGAGTATATTTTACTTTGTTTGCATCACCCAAAGCTGCAGCAGCAACTGCACGGCAAACATCTACATCAACTCCCTGCCATTTGCCTTTGTCATCAGGATTAGAAAACCCTGGCAAGCCTGTCGTTACTCCACACTGGACATAGCCACGTTTTTGCACAGACTTAACTGTGCTATCAGCAGCACTTGCCATCATGGGAAAAGATACAGAAACAGCTGTTAATACTGCACATATACTTATTTTTTTCATCACTTTTCCTTTATCTTATTAGAATTTTACAGGGGGTCTTCCTTTACTACTGATCAGTAACAGCAGTACTCGCTTGTTCCTTAAATAGGCCCCTTAACCTATAAACACTCTCTTTAACATCCTTTGGCTGTAACCCTTCTCGAAAGCTACAGCAGGAATTCCTTTTGTTATCCCCTTCACGAATCCTTTTTAGGGTTTGTTGTCAGCGCTCTTGAACACCAAGGATGGTGGTGGGAATGCAGTTTATGCAGGAGCATTTAACTGCCACCACAGTCACTTATTTATATAAGCTCCTGGAGCTTCATTGCTTGACGGCCGCCCCCTTGTACCCTAGGGGTATAAAAACCCTTCGTTTTGGGAATATTACTTTCGCTTTTTGCGTTGCACTCTGTCAGAGACCTTGATAAGGACTTTTCGCAGTACAATACGTAAAAGACGAATGTGCGTGGGCTAATTAAACAACAATCCCTTCACAATGCAACGTGAAAATCGTCTTGAAATGATTAATAAATTGAAAAGATTTGACGAACTTCAAATATTTAAAATTAAATTAAAACAAATCTACGTTTAATCACAAACAGTAAAGCAATGTTACAGTTAGAAACTTAAGTACTACAACCTTTTGTAACCTCATGCACTTACCATTAATTCGAAAAAATTTAACTTTGATCACTACTAATTTTCACTGCAAACTAAAAGTCCAGAGTAACTCGTAATAACAACAAGAAAAGTTATGGCTCTATATGGATTCCTAGGGGGTAGCATATAATACAACCAAAGATGTATTATGCACGTCTATTTGGGTAAATTAAGTCAGTAATAAGCAAAGAATGATCAATATCAAACAACTGGTAAATGATGAGCAATGCTACCAGTTTATTCGTCAGAGACGTTGGCCTGATGGCGTCAGCTGCCCTCACTGCCAGTCTCAACAAGTAGAAGGCAATGGTAATCATCAAAAGCAAATTGCCCGAAAACGTTATCGCTGCCTAGCGTGTCATCGGGGATTTGATGACCTAAC
>NZ_AUAF01000040.1 GCF_000428585.1 Zooshikella ganghwensis DSM 15267
AGAGTTTTTAAGCAGTTTCCATATTTGAAACAAAGGCCTTACTGGGGAAATCATTTTTGGGCTAAAGGTTATTGTGTAGATACAGTTGGTTTGAACGCAGAAATGATAAAAAATTATGTCAGATATCAAGAACAGCTTGAAAGACGACAAGAACAATTTGATTTTTAGTAATTAGTTTTTTGTAGGGGATAGCTTGTTAGCCTACTGAGAGGGTGATGTAATGCCCCCTTTCAGGGGGTTAAAAGCAAAACCACCTTCTAAGAAGGTGGATTATTTACTGTTAGATTGCCCTTTGAGTTGGTCGAACCACCATGTGATGCGGCCTATTATCACATGGTTGGCTTGGTCAAAGGATGTAATGTATTAATTGTCGATGATGATCCACTCTTTGCTGAAGTTGTGGTTGATATGCTTCAGTGTTTTGGTGTTTACTCTGATTATTGTTCATCTGGGCAAGAAGCACTTGATAAAATCGCTAAAGCATATAATACAATAGATGTTTTGTTAGTTGACTGGGACATGCCTGAAATGGATGGTTTGGACTTTATTCATAGACTCGTGAAAAACTACCCAGAGTCAAATAAACCTGTGGTTATGATGTCAGCTCATCAGCAAATAAAACTGATTGGCAAAAAACAAAAAGGAATAGCATGTAGTTATTTGTCAAAACCATTTTCATCGTTAGCATTACTAAAAGCGCTAATTCATGCCCTGCGGCGGGAGCAGCTTTTAGAATTACCTCGTGACGATAAGGAAAATTATGATGGGTTGTTTGGAAAAAGAATACTGTTGGTAGAAGATAATAACGTAAATCAACTTTTAGCATCTAAATTGCTCAGGAATGTAGGTATCGTAACAGATGTTGTAAGCAATGGTGAGAAGGCTGTTTCGAAAGTTAAACAGCAACGATACGATGCAGTGTTAATGGATGTACATATGCCGATAATGGATGGTTATCAGGCGACTGAACAGATAAGGAAACATTTTTCTGCAGAGATATTACCTATTATTCCAATGACTGCGAATGTGACTGAAGGTGATCGAGAAAAAAGTCTAGCGATAGGGATGAATGACTATTTAACCAAACCTATTCAAAAAGAAGTGTTGTACCGATGTTTATTGAAGTGGTTGAGTGCAGTTGGACCTGACGTTAGGCCGTCGTTAACGCGACTTGATCATGAGGACAGTATGATAACAAAGTCTGCTTCAACATCATCATTGGCATTGCTCAATATTGATGATGCTATGGTGAGACTGGACGGAGACCATGCTATGTACTGCTCTATGCTTGAGTTATTCTTAGATGACTTTGCAATGGTCTCTACACGGTTGAATCATATGGTAAAGCAAGTTCAGTATAAGCAGGCACTTATGTTAGTGCATAGTATAAAAGGTGTAGCCGCGAATATTTCTGCTCAACAATTATATGTACTTGCTGAAAGCTTGGAGCATGAACTTAAGCAGGCAAGCCCCAAATTAACAACACTTAATGCTTTTCAAGCCTGTCATCAGAAGACATTGGAAGCAGTGCAGTCATACACGGCATCTGTTGCAAATGCTTAGTTGTTGAGGAGTGTCCCGTTTTAACTGCGGCGCCGATAAGTTGTGCAATTCTTAAGGCTTCGGGCATGTTGTATTGATCAGATAATCGGTGAAGGGTTGCTGCTGCAATACCTGGTGAGGTGCCTTGTACTTGAAAATAGAAGTCACCACTTTTATGAATATTGCCAGCCTTACACATAGTCGCAAAGCGTTGATGGGTATCTGATAAGTGAGTCAAGGCTGTTTGAATAGCCCTCATATTAGGCAGTTCGCGCATGACAGAGATACAAGGGCGAGCCAGCCACTTTGTTAAAAGGGGTAAATCGATAATATTGAGTCCTGCCATACTGATACCATCAAATAACAGAACATGGATATGAGGATAAAATGTACTGTTGATCAGTTGCTCTGCAACAGTTTCAGTAGCATCCATTCCATTTAATGTCACCTCACTCCACAACATGCCTTCAAAGCGCGTATTTAAACAAACAATACCACTGATATTGACTTTATTATCTTGAGTACGATTGAAGGGCGTATCGTTGTAACCGATAGCTCTAATAGACTTATTATACTGCAGTAAAGTCTCAAGTGTTTTCATAGGGAGTCAGGTATTTAAAGTACTACTTCATATACTATGTCTATTGAACAACAACTTATCACTTTGAATCTTGAATACGTGTGTACTATAGACATAATGATTAACTGATCATGGTATACCAAACGACTTTCTTAAAGATTAGCACAGGGATAACTGAACAAAAGGATAACTATGGTTGTTCGATAAATGGCTATGGAGTTGTATTAAGTTGGCTGTACATTTTTTGTAGTATTTATTCCAGAGTTTAAGGCTCACGTTACAGAAGCCTTGTTTTAATGTTGCTGAGGTATATTAGAACGGGTAATATATTTTATTGCCGTGATGTTAGTGAAATAAAGTATATCGACTTGAGTGAAGGGAGTTGTTCTTCGAATAGTTATTCCACTCTGTGTTAAACATGCTTGTTCATTCAATATAAACGATGTGTCTTATTTGTTCTTATGAATAATCTGCGTCCCTGTAGATTATGAATAAGCCGCTTACCTATAAGGTACGGTTAACTCTCCATGACACTGAATAGTGCTGGATTTTCAAGTTTAAATTGTTTAATTGCAATCACTGCTTGAGTACGATTGCGTACGCCCAGTTTTTTAAAAATTGCTGTTGCATGGGCTTTTATGGTCGCTTCAGATAGATTTAGCTCGAAGGCAATCTGCTTATTTTGTTTCCCTTCAGTCAGCATTGAAAGTACTTTATATTGCTGAGGAGTGAGCGTCGTTATTTGCTCTGCCAGTTTTTCCTGCTGTGGGTCAGATACGGGATGCTGGCTTTGATCGATTGACTCGGGAATCCAAATATTACCATTCAACACTGTCTGTAAAGCAGTACAAATGGTCTTCAACGATGATGACTTTGGAATAAATCCTGAAGCTCCGTAGGCAATAGTTTGTTGAATGACTTGGGGCTCTTCCAAAGCTGAAACAATGACAATGGGGATGCTTGAATAGTTTCCTCTCAGAAAGAGCAGACCTGAGTAACCATGGGCGCCAGGCATGAATAAATCTAGCAGGATTAAATCGATCTGAGTTTGCTGTTCGAGTATGTGTTGTAAACTATCAATGCTTTCTGCCTCTATAAGATGTGTGTTACTGATACCAGTAGAAACGGCTTGGCGAAGTGCCGTACGAAATAAAGGGTGATCATCGGCGATAACTATTTTATAGTACTTTTGCATTCCAAGACCTCGTGTGGCAACTTTAAGGCCACGGTTTTCCCTTATAAAAAATCATGGTAATTATGTAATAAAAATGCGCATAAATGTATCCTTTTTTCGAAGATTTTCGGCGTGATTGGAGGAGAATTATTAGCGTAACGTTACCTCTGGACTGTTACTGGATAACAGCAGCCATGTAATTTAGGTATACAATAAAGTAAATCAGGAGTGGACTGGACTTAACGTGATAAACATGAGATTGGTCATTGAGGTGGTAACTCATGCATGAGTCTCAAGACCGTAAAATAATTCATATTGATGCGGATTGTTTTTTTGCGGCGGTTGAGATTAGAGAGAATCCGAAATTAGTCGGGCGTCCTGTTGCTGTGGGTGGTTCACCAGAGCGAAGAGGTGTTATTGCAACATGTAATTATGAAGCACGACAATTTGGTGTTCATTCAGCAATGGCATCTGCCAAAGCGCTACAGCTCTGTCCAGGGCTAATAATTCTGAAGCCCAGAATGTCGCTTTACCAACAGGTTTCACAACAACTGCGCATGATTTTTTTTGAATATACTGATCGCGTTGAGCCTCTATCATTGGATGAAGCCTATTTAGATGTGTCCTTAAGTCAACTCTGTCGAGGCAGTGCTACATTAATCGCTCAGGCTATACGACAAAAGGTGTGGGAGCGTGAGCAGTTGACGGTGTCAGCAGGTGTCGCACCTAATAAGTTTTTAGCTAAAATTGCCAGTGACTGGCAAAAGCCCGATGGTTTGTTTGTCATCTCCCCTGAGCAGATTAATGATTTTATCTTGAAGCTGCCTGTGGCCAAACTGCCTGGTGTCGGTAAGGTGACGGCAAAAAAAATGCATCAGTTAGGCGTTGCTTCTTGTGAAGATTTACAACAGGTAAGCACTGCCAAGTTAAAGCAGCACTTTGGCGTCTTTGGTGAGCGCCTTTATTTGTTAGCCCGGGGTATAGACCAGCGACCCGTCCAGCCATTGCGCCGACGCAAATCGTTGAGTGTTGAGCATACATTTAGTCAGGATCTGCCCGACTTAGCTGCAGTCCAGCAGTCAATGCCTAGTTTGTATGAGGCTCTGTGTAAACGGCTAGAGCGGAGTCTTGACGAAGGCTATGAGATGAATAAGCGCTTTGTTAAGCTTAAGTTTAGCGACTTTACGCAAACGACATATGAAGAGCGTTGGCTTGCTCATGATACTTCACAGTTATCAGTGGCTGCCTTTCAGTCACTGGCAGAATACGCGTTTAAACGTGGGGAAGGCAAAGCAGTTAGGTTGATTGGTATTGGGGTTGGGCTAAGAGATCGCAGTCAAGATTGTGGAGAGCAACTGGTACTTTTTTAACACGCATTTGAGGCTCATCCTTCGTGTAGAAGAATAGTGGGGAGCCAGTGTGTCAGATTAAGTATGCCCATGGTAGAGGTATACTCAACCCGACACGCTTTGCAGGTGTAAGAACAGCCTTTGCTACTAATAAATATTCTTTCATCGATGAACAGTTATAGCCTGTTCAAGTCGTTTTCGATTTCAGAAATTTTATGTGCGACAACTTTCTCCAAATGGCGAAGGTCATCAAGAATTTTCTTTTTCAGATCCTTCATGTCCTTTTCCTGATTGGTAATTTGGTCCAGCTCCTCAACTACCTGTCGTAAGATAGGCGATATTTCAGTAACGTTTTTGTATTTATGGGTGCCGCTATCTACCAGGACTGTTTTCTTTTGCCGTGGGTATTTAAATTTTTCACTACGGGCAAAAAGCGCACCTCTTTCTTTTTTGTAGTAGATTTTTAGCGTGTCATAATCAGCTTCAGTGCGTAGCGCATATTTTTCAATTCGATCATACTGGGTTATACCCATTCCTTTTAAATGTTCGTACATGACATCACCTTGTAAAACACTGATTACTCTTTGATTACCATTACGTTAGTTTTGGCATGCTCAACAATCTTTGAGGCGACGGACCCTAAGAAAAATTGGCCAACTTTACGGCCACTATGGCTGGAAATTACAACAAGGTCGATATTTTCCTTTTCAATTTCCTTAAGAATCTGTTTGTGAGCACTGCCTTCCCCGACGCCAATTGTGACATTAATATCCTCAGGGATATTTGCTTGGGCATAGTCCTTTAACTTCTGCTTAAGCTCCGTTAAAGCTTTGAGCATAACATCTTTAGGAAAGTAGCTTGATACCATAGGCATGTTAAAACCAGGTATCGAGCTAAAGAGGTGAAGTGTGGCATTATGGGCTTTTGCTTCAGAAATAGCTGCCGCGAGTGCTTTTTTTATCAGGGCAGTTTCATTCATATTCAGCGGGAGCAATATTTTTTTGTACATTGGGCGACCTATAAAACAGCAATGTATGTAAGCCAAGTACTTAGTTGTATTATATCTGGTTTACTTCTGTATATGGCTAATCATTTTTATGGAAGTTGTCATCACAGTACTAAAAAAAAACCACTGAAGCAGTCTCATCCATTGAGAGAGTGCCGCAGTGGCATGGGCCGTTTGCCCTAGTCCTGAAATTCATCTCGCTCTTCGAGAGTAGGTGACTTACTGTTAATAATCAATACGTAGAACAGCGGATTTAGTTTCGGATAAACGGCAGTCGTAGTTAAATTTTATTTAAGTTGTTACCTTCTCAAACAGTGCTTTTCGCCTTCTTTGTAGACCAAAGAGAACTGCCAATAAGAGTATTGCAGGTATGTACATCCACTCTTTAGCGGGTCGGTTATTAGGTAACTCTATGTATAAAATTTCCCAATCAAAGTCGATATTGGCTTTAGCTGCAGGACTATCAAACTCAACATTATCGACAATCACTTTATTATCTTTGGTGATGACTTCAAGGCCTGCATGAGCAAGACGCTCAGCACCGCTTGCTTTTTCACCTAAGGGTAATAAAACTGTTTTTTCGACCACATCACCATCAAAGGTTTCACCTGACACTCGCATGCGCAGTTGGCTATTTTCAGGACGTTCTGCTGCAACAGTCGTAATTTCAGTAGCTGATGTATGCAGGAAAGGAGGATAAAACTCATCCCACCAGAAACCAGGCCTGAATAACGTAAAGGCAACAAGGAGCAGTCCTAAGGTTTCATACCAGCGTAACTTTATCAGCCAGTAACCTTGGGTTGCCGCTGCGAAAATCAACATGGCCATTAAAGCGCCGATAACGGTGATGATCAGTTCAAGAGGGCTATCAATACCAATTAGCAACAGTTGTGTATTAAAAATAAACATGAATGGCAAAATTGCGGTACGAATATCGTAGATAAACCCTTGAATACCTGTTCGGATGGGGTCACTTTGCGCAATGGCTGCTGCAGCAAAAGCGGCTAATCCCACGGGGGGGGTGTCATCTGCAAGAATACCAAAGTAAAACACAAACAGGTGAACAGCAATGAGTGGCACGATAAGCCCGTTTTGTGCGCCCAACGTTACTATAACGGGAGCCATCAGTGTGGATACCACAATATAGTTAGCTGTTGTCGGTAGGCCCATGCCCAGGATAAGACTGATGATCGCAGTAAAGATCAGGATCAGTAGAATGCTACCACCCGAAATAAACTCGACAAATTCCGTCATAACCAAGCCAATACCAGTAAGGGTAACAGCTCCCACGACAATACCTGCAGCAGCAGTGGCAACACCAATGCCAATCATGTTACGAGCACCATTGGCTGTACCATGGAAAAGGTCATGGATACCTTCAACCAGTGGCTTGTGTAAGTCTGCCTGTTTTCGGAATGCCGCTTTTAGGGGTTTATGAGTAGCCGCTATGATAATCATAAAGACCGTTGCCCAAAATGCTGACAAGCCAGGTGAAAAGCGCTCAACCGTGAGGCACCAGACTAAAACCACAATGGGTAATAAGAAGTACAAACCACTTTTTACGGTGGGGCCCACTTCAGGCATGCTGACTAAGGGAGAGTTAGGATCATCTATGGCCAGCTCTGGGTATTTAGCTGAATAAGCAACGAGTGCTATGTATCCAACACAAACAGCAGCACCTACTGCCCAAATGGCATAGTCGCCCAGCACCGTTTTGACCCAGCCGATTCCATAGTAGACCGCAGCGGTCATAATACAGAGCAGTAAGAATGAGCCAGTAAAAGAAAGTAGTGAGCGGGTAAAGGTGGTAGGCTGGCGCCGGGGTAGACCTTCCATACCAGCTTTTACCGCTTCAAGGTGCACGATATAAAACAGAGCAACATACGAAATAGCTGCAGGTAAGATGGCATGCTTAATGACTTCAATATAGGAAATACCCACATATTCGACCATCAAGAAAGCGGCTGCCCCCATAATGGGAGGAGTAAGCTGACCATTTGTGGAAGCCGCTACTTCAATAGCACCCGCTTTATGAGCAGGAAAGCCAACCCGCTTCATCAGTGGAATGGTAAAGGTGCCTGTTGTCACCACATTAGCAATTGATGAGCCAGAGATAATACCGCTTAGCCCAGATGAAACCACAGCTGCTTTAGCGGGACCGCCGCGTAAGTGGCCTAATAGAGAGAAGGCAACTTGAATAAAATAATTACCTGCTCCAGCCCGGTCTAAGAGTGCGCCAAAAAGCACAAATAAAAAGACAAAGTTTGTGGCTACCCCTAAGGCAACACCAAAAACCCCTTCTGTGGTAATCCAAAAGTGTGAAAGTGCTTTATTTAAGCTTGCACCTTTATGGGCAATCACGTCTGGCATATAAGGGCCAGCAAACACATAAACCAAAAATACGCTGGCAACCACCATCAGTGGAGGGCCCAGTGCACGGCGAGTTGCTTCAAGTAACAGTAACATGCCAATGCCCGCCATCACTAAGTCAGCGGTAATGGGAGCACCTGCGCGTGAGGCAAGCTCATCTTTGAACATGACCAGATAAAAAGCACTGGCAGTTCCCAGAATTGCAAATAACCAGTCTGTCCACGGAATGTAAAAGCGTGGAGAGCGCTTAAATGCCGGGTAGGCTGTGAAAGCTAAAAACAGAGCAAAACATAAATGAATGGCTCTTGCTTCAGACGCATCAAAAACACCAAACCCTAAGTCATAGGGAATGGGCGATGCAATCCAGAGCTGAAATAATGACCAACAGATTGGCACAAAAAACAGTAGTGAACCCGTCCAGTTTTTAGGGGACCGAGCACCACTGTCAGCCTCTGCGACCATTTGCTCTAGATTGGCATCAAGCGTCTGACTGGATTCTTTCGTATTTGTCATAATTACTAGCCTGTCATTACGAAAGCGGAAAATATGTCTGGCGCTTGGCCGGGGAGTGTAATAGTTATTGTAGTATTATCCCCGGCTCGAGAAGGGCGAGCGTGATTACTTGATCAAGCCCACTTCTTTGAAGTATTTAGCTGCGCCCTCATGTAAGGGTGCGGAAAGTCCATCTTTAGCCATACTTTCTTTCTTCAGGCTTGAAAATGCCTGATGAAGCCTTTTGAAGTCATCAAATCCTTCAAATACCGCTTTTGTAAGTTGATAAATAATTTCAGGACTGGTTTTGGTAGAAGAGACGATTGTTGCCGCAACACCAAATGTGTGAATGTCCTTGTCATTTCCCTGGTACAACCCTGCAGGAATGACGGTTTTTGCATAGTAGCTGTTGTCAGCTAAAAGCTTGTCGATGACTGGACCTGTGACAGGAACAACCATCGTTTCACATGCTGTTGTTGCTTCTTTGATGGAGCCACTTGGGTGGCCTGCAACAAATACAAAGGCATCAATTTTGTTATCACAGAGAGCACCCGCCTGTTCAGCAGACTTTAACTCAGACGCGAGTTTGAAGTCCTTTTTTGTCCAGCCGTACTTCTCCATCAGTAATTCCATATTGGCCCGTTGACCAGAGCCTGGGTTACCAATATTAACGCGCTTACCTTTTAGGTCTTCAAACGTCTTGATGCCTGCATCTTTACGGGCCACAACTGTGAATGCTTCAACATGTAAAGAAAAGACTGCACGTAGATCTTTGTAAGGACCTTGAGCCTTAAACTCGCTACTGCCATTGTAAGCATGATACTGCCAGTCAGACTGAACCACACCTAAGTCTAACTCACCAGCGCGCATGGTATTCAGGTTGTAGATTGAACCACCTGTACTTTCTACGGAACAGCGAATGCCGTGCTCCTTACGCCCTTTATTGACTAATTTACAGATAGCACCACCTGTAGGGTAGTAAACACCTGTTACTCCTCCAGTTCCAATTGTAATGAACTCTTGCTTGGCAAAAGCTGTGGTGCTGGTCAGGCAGGTTACCGCTAGGCTGGCACCGATCATTCCAAAGGATAGTTTTTTTAGTATTGACATGTTTACCTCATCGCGTTGTAGTTATCTTGGCTTGCGTTGTTGGTGCAAATTATCAGCAAAAACAAATATCTTCTGGGTTTAAACAACTCAGAAAACTGCAAGACGAGGCCCTTTTCTTGGAAAGAGCACGACTATAATGACCAATATGGGTAAACCACTATAAGTACTTTTACTTACTTGTGGGCAAAATGTGGTCAATACATAGAAAATAACAATAATAATTGTCTAATTTTTTACTATTTAAAATGTATTTCCGCGACAGTTTCCCTGTTTTATTCACAAATGTGTTTTTTGGCAAGCGAGCAGGGTAGGAGGGGAAAATAATGTTTGCTCTGCTAAGGTGTCAGCGTTACGCTTAGCGTTTGTTTCCAGCAGTTAGGGTTAAGATGGTAAAACAGCCTGCAGATTGGCCGGTAAGTTGGCCAGCAAATTGGAGAGCTTAGGGTGACAGTGCGAGTCGGATTACACGGATTTGGTCGCATGGGGCGTACTGCATTGCGTGCAGCCTGGAGCTGGCCCGAACTGGATATTGTGCATATCAATGACAGTAGCATTGAGCCATCATTAGCTGCACATTTATTAACCTATGAAGACTCTAATGCTACCTGGGCAGATATACAAGTTACCGAGGACGTTTCATTAAAAATCGACGACCAGTGTCTTGGATTTACTCGTCAAACTTCAATCTTGGATGTAGATTGGCGGGGTTATCAGGTTGATGTTGTTATTGTCTGTGATGAAAGTTCAAATGATATATCTGCAATAAAACAGTTGCTCTCAAAAGGAGTGAGAAAGGTCGTTATTGCAGGTGCAATGCACCATAATGTGTTAAATATTGTGATGGGGGTTAATGACTATTTATATAACGCCTCTGCTCACCACCTCGTGGCTTCAGGCCATTGGTTAACTCAGTCATATGCGCCTATTTTGAAAGTATTACACGATGGATTAGGTGTATCTCATGGTGCAATTTCTGTGGCTAAACCTTTGATTCCTTCACCCCAAGATTATGACCCTATTGCATGTCGTTTCAGGCATCCAGGTAATGCGATAATTCCCCAGCGCTTTGAAAAAATACATAACAAACTTATTTTTCCTGAACTTGCGAATCGGCTGAACTGTAATGTAATTCATCTACCATTGTATGGTCCCTCTTATGTTGAGGGGACCTTTGAAGTAAGCTGCAATACCACGGCAGAAGAGGTGGGTAGTCTTTTTATCAAGGCTGCCAATGGCTTATTGAGAGGAATTTTGCGAGTTGATGATAATAATTTAGTTTCAACTGATTTTGCCAGGAGTCCTGTCTCCTGTGTGATTGATATGCCAGCACTGAGTGTTGTTGCAGGAACACAAGTTCGTGTATTGGCTTGGTGCGATTTTGAAGCGGGTTTTTGCCAACGTTTAATGGAGTTAGTACGTAAAGTAGGCATGTCAATTTAGCTATTATATACCCAAAACGAAGGGTTTTTATGTGAGCTATCCACAGCGCTTACCTTAACGGGTCCGCGAGGCTGTTCTGATGTGTGCTCAAGATATTAGTCGGGTTTATTGTCAGCGTTGGAGTAAAACTTAATTACGCATACAACACTTCTTGTATTTTTTGCCACTTCCACAAAGGCAAATATCATTACGCGTTAACTTTTTAACTTTGATCAATGGGGCTGTATGTGGATCGATATAATACCACTTTTGGTCAATTAAGCTGAATGTGGAATTTTCATGTAACTGATTTGATTGATGTGAAGACTTCAGTTGGTAATGAGCAATAAACTCTACTTCACCATAAGGGTGAGTAGGTTGACCAAATAAACAATGAATGATTTCTAAACCTACCCAATCTGTTTGTTGAGCCCATTGTTGTATTTCATGCCGGTTAAGAAAAGGTTGTTGATCTGGGTGAGTTGTATTGACTAAATAATCAACACGTTGTTGGTGATAAGCCGTATAACGAGACCTCATTAACTGCTCCGCTGTTTCAGGGCTTTGTTCTTTGTTTAGAAAACGCAGGCAGCACTCTTGGTAAGTGAGTCCACTTTTGCAAGGACATGGAGCATTTATAGATAGTGACATATCGAACTAATAACATGATGATGATTTGTTGCATTTTTATACGCATGAGTAGTGTAAATGTCCATGACTTTTTATTTTTAGGGGCGCCTTTTAGAGTCTTCTGGGGCTGTCTCTCACTTCCAGATGCTTGTGAAAAAACAAATTTTATGCAGCTGGATTTTATTATTGATAAGATGAGGGTCACAAAATTATTGTTTTTTAAAAATTCTGTGATAAATTGCGGCAAGTTAGTTTAAATAAAAACTACATAAAAAATGTCTTTTGCATTTTAATTGTTATTGCTGTGAATAATATTAAAGTTAAATATATACCCAATACGAAGGTTTTTTAGGGGCGGCCGTCAAGCGATGAAGCCCCCGGAGCTTATATTAATAAGTGACTGGGGTGAAGAGTGCTGACAACAAACTCTAAAAATGATTCGTGAAGGGTATATACCCATAACGAACTGCTTTTAGGGATTACCTATCGTAAACTGGTAGGACAATTAATGAGCGCAGGCTTAGTTAAAGGAATACTTAAAATCCTGTGGGCTTTTATTTTTCATGTTATACATAGCACGTTTGATAGTATTCATTTAAAAAAAATGCTTAAGATATGTTTGCCAACTACGAAAAAATGGGGATACCCTTCGCTTTAGGTACATGTATAGCCTTTGCTGAACGTGCATATAAAGTGAGGCGTATGCTGCATAGTAGGAAGCTTTACATGGCAATGCAGTTAATTAACGGAGTAAAAGTGTTTGTCATGTCTTTAGTTGAAGGAAATCGTTAAAAGGACATAAATATGAAAAAGATTTTCAACAAAACTTCTGTAGTAGTATGTTGTGCTATAAGCTCTTTATTGGTTGGAAACACGGTTTTAGCAGTAGATCCAGACCAGCCACCAGAGGGTAGCGTGTATATAGAAGATATCGTGTATGGAGGAACAGGGTGTCCGCAGGATAGTGTAGGTATATCCATTGCGACAAATGGTTTGAACTTTGGTGTTTCTTTTGACCAGTATATTGCAGGTATTGGTGATGGTTTTAGCCGAGCAGATCAACGGAAAAGCTGTGATTTGCGTGTTAACTTAAAAGTACCTGCTGGCTACGCTTATACTGTCGTAGATTTGACTTATCGGGGTTATGCTGAGATGGATCGGGGCATCTTTGCCTCGATGTCATCAACATATCACTTCCAGGGGGAAGCGCTTGAGGCAGGTTTCGTTAAAAATATGCGTGGGCCTATAGAAAAAGACTTTACTTATACTGATAGTTTAGACCTTGAGTCTTTTGTATGGTCAAGCTGTGGTGCGACAGCACCATTGGTATTGCAGACAAGAATGAAGCTCAAAAAAGCTCGCTTTACGCCACCTGAGTCAGGAGGCACAATAGGTGTTGATAGTGTAGAAGGTAAATTAACCCATGAATATGGCCTTTTATGGAAAAAATGTGAAGCCTAATAATTTGCCAAAACTTCGCTATTTGTAAGCATCTAAGCAAAACACTTAATTTGTTCTAGCTTAATGAAATTGTGCTAAATTAAGGGTTTTGCTACTGGTAAACAATTGTTGTATTTTTTGTACAGTGTGTTAGATTGTTTTCGCGTTAACAATTACTAAAAATGTTTAGTGATTTGTTTTATACGCTTTATGTCTGCATAAGCTGAAAAAAGGAATGAAAGGGAGCTTCACAAGTAAGGTTTAGGTTAAATAGCAAGGGTGTTATTCACCACTTAGCCTTAATGGCTTTTAACGTATGCTTATTTTCCTATGATTTTAATTTGGGGAATATCCCTTTTATTCACTGACAAATGCTGTGTATGTTAAGTGCATGTATTTTTGCTCATTGATGTAAACCTATTTTTAAAAAAATGTTATCAAGAGCATACTAGGCTAGTGCAGAAGTAAGAAAAAAAGCATCAGATTATATAAAAACTCATCCACATGGAAAGGTGAGGATTATAACATGATTAAAAAATCAGGCTTGAAAGTCCTGGGGACTTCATCTCTTTTCGTTGCCGTTGCATTTTCCACTTCAATCGCACAAGCACAGACAGATCCTGTGACACCTCCTCATGGTCAGGTTTATGTAAAAGATATCACTTATGGTGGTAGTGGCTGTCCTCAGGGGTCTGTTGGTGTATCTGTGGCAGATAGTGGGCTGAACTTTGGTGTGTCATTTGATGAGTATATAGCGGGTATTGGCCCTGATTTTAGCCGGGCTGATAAGCGTAAAAGCTGTGATTTGCGGGTTAACCTGCATGTACCATCTGGTTACTCGTACACGATTGCAGATGTAAACTACCGTGGCTATGCCGATCTAGATCGTGGCATTATCGGTAAATTTAAAACGAATTATCGTTTCCAAGGTGAGCGTTTAGAAGCAGGCTTTGTGCAATCAACACGTGGACCGGTCAGTGAAGATATCATGGTATCTGATAGTCTGGACCTGGAAGCTTTTGTTTGGTCAGCCTGTGGTGCAACTGCGCCTGTTGTTCTTCAAACCAAGCTACAATTAGCTAAAACTCGTATGGCTGCAAGTGATGCAGGTGGTGTTTTAGGGGTAGACAGTATTGAAGGTAAACTGACTCATCAATACAGTCTGGTATGGCGTCGTTGTAACAACTAATAACCTTCTTAGTCATCATATGTTGTATTGCTGAGAAAGGGTATATTGTTGTAGCCTTAGCAAAGGGCCAGTAAGTATTTTTAGTATTACGGTTAATCTGTTTATTGGCCTATTGTAAAATGTTAAGCTTTATCGTTCATGAGCCTTGCTGTTAGCAGTAAGGCTTTTTTGTCTCTAGGCTGCTAACAGTTGCGTGAATATCTGGTGAGCAAATTACTCAAAATTGCCTTATCATTAGGCAGGCAATTTATGAGGGTCGTATGCTGAGTTCATCATTAAAACAAGTGATTCAAGATGCCTATCGTGCTTTTTTAAACAGCAAACAGCTAAGGCCGCGCTATGGTCAAAAGCTTATGATTGCTGATATTGCAAAAACGATAGGGGAAATTGAAGAAGATGATGAGGGACAGCGTGTTGGAGAACCTGCCGTGTGTGTTGTTGAGGCAGGGACCGGTACAGGAAAAACGGTAGCTTATGCACTCGCGATGATTCCTATTGCCCAGGAATATGAAAAGCAGTTAGTGATTGCAACGGCAACGGTTGCCCTTCAAGAGCAAATTTTATTCAAAGACCTGCCAGATATCAGACAAAATAGTGGTTTGTCATTCAGCTTTGCTTTAGCAAAAGGGCGGGGCCGTTATGTCTGTTTAAGTAAGCTTGATAACATCTTGCATGATGGCGCCTCAACGCTAGTGACCCAAGATTTATTCGTGGCTGCTGGATTACTCAATACCGATCAACCTCATGACAGACAGACTTATCAAACCATGCTGGATAAGTTTGCCAGTAGTCGTTGGGATGGCGATCGTGATAGCTGGCCTGATGTTGTTGAAGATAAAACCTGGCAGCTAGTGGCTACAGATCATGTGCAGTGTAGCAATCGTCGTTGTACTTATTTTCACCAGTGTGCATTTTTTAAAGCAAGAGAGCGACTTGGTGAGGCAGATGTTATTGTCACTAATCATGATATGGTTTTAGCTGATTTAGCGCTGGGAGGCGGTGCTGTGCTACCAGCACCAAGTAAGACACTCTATGTGTTTGATGAAGGACATCACTTACCGGATAAAGCGCTAAACCATTTTAATCATAACTCGAAAATACATAGTACACGTGCCTGGTTAGAGCAGCTTCCTAAATCATTACTGCAGATGCGGGATCATGAAGTGATTGAGCGGGCAAGTGCTGAGAAGTTTATACCTCGTGTAGAGCAAGCCTGTGAGCAGTTAAGGCAGGACTTACTTATTTGGCAGCAGCAAATAATGCCTCTTTTGCCGAGTAAAGATGAGCAGGTTATACCTCAATATCGTTTTGCGCATGGTGTCTTACCTGGTGCATTACGCGAAAGTGCAGGTATTATTAAGACTCATTTTGCCCTTTTAGTGGATATTTTGGGGCGTGTGAGTGAACAGATAAAGCAGTTGCTTGATCAAAAAAATTATATTATTCCTCAGCATGAGTTAGAGAATTGGTATGCCTTAGCCGGCGTATTATTGTTAAGAGCTGAGGCCAACTTTGATTTGTGGACAGTATACAGTGTGGAGGATGATGCTGAAGCACCACCTAATGCACGCTGGGTAACCTGGCATGGACAAGGTGGACAGACTGATCTGGAGTTATCCTGTAGCCCTATCTTGGCCGCGAAAACATTACGGCAAAACTTGTGGAATCGTTGTTTTGGCGCGGTGGTTACTTCAGCTACATTAACTGCACTGGGCCAGTTTGATCGTTTTAAAATGCGAGCGGGTGTTACTGACTCTACACATTTTGTGGTTGTACCAAGCCCATTGCCTTACCAGGCAGCTGCACGACTGGTGATACCTTCAATGCCATGTACGCCTAAAGATCCTGAATTACATACTGCATTTATTATTGATTATTTGCCTGAGTTACTGAGTACTCAATTAGGTAGTTTGGTTTTGTTTGCATCGCGCCGGCAAATGGAAGATGTTTATGTTGAAATGTCTGGGGCTTGGCAGGATAAAATTTTGATGCAAGGTGAGCTGAGTAAGCAGGAAATCATTGTCCGTCATAAAAAACGTATTGATCAACAAAAAGCGAGTGTGATTTTTGGCTTAGCCTCTTTTGCTGAAGGTATTGATTTGCCAGGTGTTTATTGTGAGCATGTGATTATTGCCAAAATACCTTTTGCCGCACCTGACAACCCGGTTGAAGCGGGACTTGCAGAGTGGATTGAGCAGCGAGGGGGTAATCCATTTATGCAAGTTACGGTACCTGACGCAGCCACGAAACTGGTTCAAGCATGTGGTCGGCTATTGAGGCATGAAAAAGATCAAGGCATTATTACTTTGCTTGATCGTCGAATTGTTACTCAACGTTATGGAAAAGCAATTCTTTCATCGCTGCCGCCTTTTCAACAAGAAATTCAGCCAGCATAGTGAGTACGGCTAAAAAAATTTTTTTTCTAAGGTTTAATGGATTTTCTTAGTTATGCAAACTCCTGAAATTACGACACCTGTAGTGCAAGGCTATTATGAAGAACGATTTCATGGATTAAAAACGTTGTTTCAACAGCTGATGGAAAACCAGCATGGTGCAGCATTAAGTATCTGTCACCAAGGTGACATGCTGGTAGATATCTGGGCTGGTCATATGGATAAGGCTCAGCAAGAGGTATGGCACCAAGATACTTTGGTAAATATTTTTTCGTGTACCAAAGTCGCTGCCATCGTTAGCTTGCTCCAGCTCTACGAAAAAGGAGAGTTATGGCTGGATAAGCCAATCGTGTATTACTGGCCAGCGTTTGCTCAAAATAATAAAAGCCAAGTTACAGTCCAGCATTTATTAACTCATCAAGCTGGGTTGCCCGCTTTTAAGCATGAAGTGTCGTCTGATGATTTATTTGACTGGCAGGCAATGGTCAACCACATTGAGCAGGCCGAATTATGGTGGCCTGCAGGGACTAAGCATGGTTATGCGCCAGTCACCTTTGGCTGGATAGCAGGTGAGTTATTTCGACGTATACAGGGTGAGTCTCTTGGTAACTATTGGCGTGAGCTTGTCAAAACAGAGTATGAGGAAGAGTTTTATATTGGTGTGCCAGAGCATGTAACCTCACGTATCGCTACGATGATGCGATTAAATCAACCGGATCAAAATCCCCAAGGCCTTTTAGCAGAGTTGCTGAGTCGACCTAAAGGCATTACGGCACGAAGCTTCACTAATCCTCAGACTATCATGACCAGCACCAACTGGCCTCAATGGCGAGCTATGGAGTTACCGTCTGCCAATGGCCACTCAACAGCCCGAGCATTAGCCAAAATTATGGCAGACTTATCAAGTCAAGAATCCAGGTTACTAAAGCCAGAGACAATAGCGTTAGCAACTCAAGTATTTGTTTCTGGCCATGATGCGGTGTTACCTTGCCCAACCCGGTTTGGTTTAGGGTTTTTACTGCATCAGTCATATGCCGGTGGACAACTTGGTGCTCCACAAAACTTTGGTCACCCGGGTGCTGGTGGTGCATTAGTTATGGCAGATCCTGTCCGCCAGCTTGGCTTTTCATTTGTGACGAATAGTATGGGTGCTGCACTGTTAGTCGATGAGCGTGCTGAAGCGCTGCTGGAAGCTTGTTATCATGATCTTGGATGATTGCAGCGCTAAATATGAAAAGCGTGTATTTTGTTAGCGATGAATGCTAAAAGGAAATTGCTATTATCATTTATTGAATATCGTTTGGTTGTTCAGTTTTTTGTTGAAGATAGAGATGTTTTAAGCTGGCGAGAATAGCATTGGCTTGCTCAATTTGTCCTGGTGCGAGGATACGCTTGATTCTTGAAACTTCCTCCTGGGCATCAGTTTGGTGTGGGTTAGGAGCTTCGCTGGCTAGGCTTAACCAAATATAGGCTGTAATCAGGTTGGCATCGATACCAATACCTTTGTGTAAAGCATGGCCTAGATAGTATTGAGCTTGAGCATCTTTCAGCTTGGCTGCTTCATTTAATAACTTAATACCAAACTTCTCATCCTTGGTAACTCCTTTACCTTCCATATAAGCCAATCCAAGTAGACGTTTTGCTACTGGGTGATCGGCTTCAGCCGCTGGCTTAAGGTAACTGATAGCCTTTTTATAGTTTGCTTCTCCCATGCTGCCAGTAAACAGTGCTTGACCTGCTGCCACTTGAGCCGCCTGATTACCTTGTTTGGCTAATGACTCAAGATCAGATAACTCACTGGCCAAGCTGCCAGAAATTTGCAGAGACAACCAAATAAAAGTAAGAGAGAGAAGGCGTGCCAGATGGAAGAACTGCATAAAAACCTCTGCTGATTGTCATAACAAGGATATGGTCGTTCATGGGTGTATGAAGACAAAGTAAACAGCGGTCGCATTATAGCGGATAGGTGGGGGCATCCCAAGTGTTGTTATGATAGAGGTCAATTCTTCAGCACTTTTTAGCACTCATCTAGTGTGAGTACTTTTACATCAGGTTGCTGCTGGAGCGGATCATAACCCACCACTAAGCGAATAGGGCGACAACATATCTGGCAGTCTTCAACAAAGTCTTGAACATCACAAAGTGCTTCTATTGCAGTGTAGAATGGCTCACCACAATAGGGGCATGGTAATGTGAGCCATTGCATTGATTCCATTTAATAACAACCTATCTATGTGATTAACAGAAAATTATGGCTGACTTGTACTATAATGGCGAACTTCTTCAGTAGTACTATGTTGGACAATACTTTCTTCAGTCCTATGTATAGCTTGTTATAGCTATTTAGTATTGCAGGAAAAACGAATAACTTTGTTGTTAATACATTGAGAAGGTGGACCGTTGTTGCATGGACAACTTCGATGATATCAGGCCTTATCACGATGATGAGGTAAGAGGGGTTTTGGATCGCTTATTGGGCGATAGTGCATTTATAAGTGCAATGACTTCACTAAAGTTTCCCAAGTGCCCTGAGTTTTTACAGCCCGCTTTAAAGTATATGGTGCGTATTGCGCTTCGGGAAGAGCTGCGTCACGTTAAAGATGTTGCTGGATTACAGGATGTACTGGAAACCTATATTGATCGTAATATCCAGAAAAATACATCGCAAGTTACTTACTCTGGACAAGAGTCACTTAAAAATGCCCGTGGTTATCTTTTTATGTGTAATCATCGGGATATTGTTATGGATCCAACATTCGTTAACTTCGCACTCTATCATCATGGTATGAAGACCCCGCGTATTGCGATTGGGGATAACCTGCTAAGTCGTCCTTATGTTAGTGATCTGATGCGCTTGAATAAAAGTTTTATTGTTAAGCGTTCTGTTAAAGGCCGAAGAGAAAAGTTGGCGGTTTATAAGCAGCTTTCTGCTTATATCAACCACTCGTTGAATACTTTTGAATCTATTTGGATTGCGCAGCGTGAAGGACGTTCTAAAGACAGTAATGACAAAACGGATACCGCAATTCTAAAGATGCTTTTGATGGCCCAAACAGACAAGGAAGTAAGCTTTGCTGAGCAGATTCAACGGTTGAATATCGTTCCAGTTGCTGTTTCTTATGAATATGATCCCTGTGACATTTTAAAGGCACGAGAGTTAGCTTATCGAGCAGCGCACGGTAAGTATGATAAAGCTGAAAATGAAGATGTGAACAGTATTGTGCGAGGAATTACCGGGAATAAAGGTCATGTTCATGTTTCGTTTGGGACGTGTTTAGAAGAGGAATACCTAAATGCAACGGACGTTGCTAATGAAATAGATCGTCAGATTCACTCGCTTTATTATTTACATCCTTCTAACTTCTTTGCATTTGAGCATGTTAAAGAGGCATATATTGATGTCAATCCTCCTGCCTTAGAAGCGCATTTTCCAGGCCTTGATTTAAAAGCAAAGCGAGAAGAGTTTGAGCAACGTTTGGCATCATGTCCTGAGACGTGGCGCCATTGGTGGCTTCAAGCTTATGCTAATCCGCTAATTAATAAGTTCCGTTGCCAGGTTAGTACGCCAGACAGTTAATTGTTCAGCTAATAATCGCTAACACTACAAGGCTTGATAATTCAGTATTTAACCAATACTTTGGCACCAAGGATGGTGCCTTAAACATGAAAAATAAACGAGGTAAGCTACTTTTATAAATTTAAAATGAAGGCTGATGTATAACTGGCTCCAGCCATAATAAGAGCAAAAATAGATACGGTTTGAAAAAGCTGGGTCCAGATGGACTGAGGAGACTTAGAATAAGACTTTAAGGGTAACCGTTGAATATCACTGTAAACCAGCGACTGCTCTATACTTTGTTTTCGTATCCAGACATTAATGCTTAAAAAGATACTTAATATTAAATAAATAGAGCCTAATATAAATAACGATAAGCTGGGTGAGTTGACTGCAAACTGCCAAAGTGAATGAATAAGCATAATAGGCACTTCTTCAGTAAATTGTCTGGCTACATTTGGCTAGGGTGAATCATACCCCAATCTTTAATGTAAAATTCGCTGCATTCTATCTGATCAAATAATGTACAGCCACCATTGTGATAAATCATAAATTAAATATGTGAATTGTGTTGCATTTTTATGGTGCATCCTTGGCTTATGTTTACATGCTGCTGTCAAATTATTGTCATTGACTAGGAACTTTCTCTGTTGATTTTTTTCTAACCATGAGTGTTAAATGTGATCATATCGAGTTTTAGGTTATACACAATATGACGTTTTTAAATTTCCATGATACGCATATACCTAAAACGAAGCATATAGTTAACACATAGCAGCCTTGATAATGGAGATTGGGAGCTGCATGGTTATATCCAAAAACAACGGCTAATTTTAACGTTGGTAGACAGACTCATTTGAGCAGGAATTAAGGTTGCTGAATGAGATTAAGCTTGAACATCATTTATTGAGGATCAGGTACAATGCTAAGCCTGGAAACTCGGTGGCGACAGTTAACGTTTCAGGGAAGTGAAGCCTTTCATACAGAGCAATACAGAGAAGCACAGAAAAAATTCTTTCAGGCCTTATTTGTTGCTGAAGAAATGCTGCTTTTAGAGGATTGTCGAGGAGCTCATTTGCCTGTTGTACAACTGTTTATGATTGCTTGCCACAACTTAGCGGATACCTATTTAGCGTTAGGATTTAAAATTCAAGCATTTGAATATTATCGAAAAGCCTATGCGGATTTAGTTCACTTACTAAATTCACCACGGGCTGATGCTGGTTTACGTCAACAAGCACAAGAGTGTGTCAGTAAAGCTGCAGATGAGTGGCAGCAGGCGTTTAATACTATGGATAAACATATCTTGTGGGGTTGGTGCAACCAACAACAGAGTATTAATAAGCCGGGTTATTCAACTCCTTATAATGCAAGACACTAGAATTGAAGGGGTTGATTATGCCTGACAGATGATGGTTGTTTAGTCGAGCATACAGGGTTAGGTATCAATGGTGATGAAGTTAAGGTTGAAACTCTGACTTTCTTTTGGAGGAGTAGCTGCTGGTCTGCTTGGCTTAAAAGTGCTTCTGCACTCCATGTGACATCTTTTATGTAAGTTGCCGCACCACAGGATATTGAAACAGGAACTTCCTGTTCTTGGTAAATTAAAGGCTCTTTGGTAATTGCTCTTTTTAAACGCTTACTGACCGCCAGAGCATCTTTCATACTTTGGTTTGGCAAAGTGATGATGAACTCATCACCGGCATAACGGAAGGCTTGATCACTTCGCCGTAGTGTTTTTTGGAAAATATAAGCAAGGTGTTGTAAAACTGCATCCCCACAATCATGTCCATACTGGTCATTGATTTTCTTAAAGTCATCACAGTCAATAAATAAAATGGCTAAAGAAGCCTGGTAGCGTTCGCAGCGTGTTAGCTCATTTTGGATATGGTCAAGCATAACGCGTCGATTAAAAAGGTTTGTGAGCGGGTCTCGTTGCGCAAGGTATTGAAGATGATCTTGCTTATTCAAGAGAGAAAGGAGCAGTGATACTTTGGTTGCCAGCTGATTGAGCAAAGGAATCATCGTTTGGAACCAGTCCAGCATGTCTTTTTTAAAGCCCAGGTTAAGTACTGCAACCAGCTTATCTTCAAAATAAATGGGCAACATGAAGATACCATCAATACGGTTAATGTATTTCGTTGGCAGAATACACAGTTGCTTTTGCTGGCGTAACAAGTGTAAACCATCAGGATTTTCATTTAAAAGCTGTTGTACAATTGATTCTGTTTGAAAAAGGCTATGAGCGTAAAGCCACTTTGGTACACGAGTGGGAAAATTTATTGAAGATATAGGTATATGAGGTGTTAGGGTGTACCATGCTGCTTCTGTATTAAAATATTTTAAACTGGCTTGTAGTAGCCGCTTTATAAGCACCTCGCTACTACTGCTTGTTAGGAGGCAAGAATCAACCTTAAAAAAGATTTGTTGGGCTTCTTGGAGCGATATATCAATAGTCATAGTCTTTTTTACAATCTACACGAAAACTGCAGACTTAAACCTCATAAATTATTCTATGGATATCACTTAAGACAGATATTGCTTGATGAGTATGATCCGCCCCTTTTTTCTCTCATTCTTTAATAAGAATATGCAAGATGGTATCTCTAATAATAGTGAGTTTTCTGAGGTCAGCTTATGCAAAGGGCCGAATGCATTAAAATCCAACTATTGCGTTGAGGTTGCCACCAAATAAAGCTCATTTTTAGAAGTACTCATAATGTGATTATGAAGTTTGTCATAGTTATATAGTTGATATCGGTAAAAATTCTCAAATGAGAAAATTGTCTCTTATTATTTTTACTTAGTAATTTTTTCTTAAAGGTTTAGTAAACTTTTGTATTTTTTGTGGTCTATTTTGATAAGTCACTGTGAAGTATCTTTAGGATGATGGTAAAGAGTGATTTTACCTCCTGCAATTAATGAGAAAGGTGCGATAATCAATAGTAGCAAAGTAATGATTAAGTGTGTCAAACACTGTTAGGTATGGAATCATGATAAAGCTAAAGAATGTGGCAATTACAGCCTTAGCGGCTTTTTCCGTAGGCCTTACTGGCTGCATGTCAAACCTGACTGGCAATAGCTATTCTCGTGATGAGGCTAGACAGGTACAAACAGTTCAGTTCGGTACGGTTGTGGGTGTTGAAGCCGTTGCCATTGAAGGCACCAAAAGTGGCGTAGGTACGATTGCTGGTGCAGCTGCTGGTGGTATTGCTGGATCTACCATTGGTGGTGGCCGTGGTAGCGATATTGCTGCTGTCGCAGGTGCTGTGGCTGGAGGCTTACTCGGAGGTAAGGCGGAAGAAGCTTACACTCGAAGTCATGGAGTACGGCTGACCATTCAGATGGATAACGGAGCCTACATCTCTGTTGTTCAGGAAGTTGATCCTGCTGTGCGCTTCTATCGCGGTGATCGAGTGAGAGTGTTGACCGCCAATGGTGTTTCTCGCGTTGTTCGTTAAAGCCTCTACTCGTCTAGATAATATTAACCCTTTGAAAACATGCCTGACTTCGTGGGTTGTGAAATATTTTCACAGCTCGCAGGGTCTCTATTGGCATGAGCAAAAAAGATATGCAATTTAAAGCGTTAGTCGATGCTTATTACAAATCGCTGTATCGCTATGCGTTTTGGCTAACATCAGATGAAGGTATCGCTGAAGATTTAGTGCAGGAAACGTTTATGCGTGCCTGGCGGTCTTTAGATAGCTTGCAGAATGAGCAAGCAGCTAAATCTTGGTTGATAACGATTTTACGCCGAGAAAATGCACGACGTTTTCAGCGAAAGTCGTTAGAGTATGCTGATTTAAGTGTAGATGAGATTGAAGATCAAGCGCAGTCTTTTGATGTTTCCACTGATGTGGATGCGATCCGTCAGGCTTTGTATAAGCTATCTGAAAAGTATCGTGAGCCATTGGTTTTGCAAGTCGTTATGGGATTTAGTCAAGAAGAAATCGCCTCAGAAATGGGGTTACCAATTAATACAGTTGCTACTCGACTACGCCGTGCTCGTTTACAGCTTAAAGAGTTGTTGGGGGATGATCATATTAAACAAGGGGTTAATCGGAGGGGCTTATGAAATGCCTGGAATTTCGTCGCTTAGCTTTGGAACAACCTGCGGCAATTCCTGCGGAGGCCCAAGCGCATATTCGACAATGTGCCAGCTGTAAGCAGTTTTATCAAAAGCTGAATACGCAAGAAGCTGCTTTAGCTCAAGCGTTAGCCGTTGATGTCCCTGAAGATTTAGTTGCAAAAATTATGTTACGACAGAGTTTTGCACCTGAAGAGCCTGGCGCATCAACCGGTAAGCGGGAAAGGCAAGGTGTCAAAAGAGGCATTATTAGCTTTGCCCTTGCGGCATCAATTGGTGTTCTTGCTGTTATGCTTAACTGGATACCATTGACGAATACTCCCGTTGTTGAAGAGCATGGTGCGACTGCTGAGCTAATGATTCGTCATGTGGAAGATGAGGCAGGAACATTAGCTAAAACTGAATTGGTATCTATGGATACGTTTCGTGAGACCTTACAAAAGGTCAATCTGCAAGCGAGTGCAGATTATTCAGGAATTACATTCGCGGGAAATTGTATTGTTGATGGTATTTTGGCGGCACATTTTGTTGTGCAAACGCCGGAAGGTCCTGTAACGGTCTTATTGATGCCAAATCATCCGTTCAAAGAACCTGTAGACTATAGTAATAAACGCTGGCATGTAGCAATGGTACCTATGGAAAAAGGCTCAGCTGCTTTTATTTCAGAACCTGGATTAAACTGGCAGGCCGTTAAAGAACAGATGATGGCTATTGTTAAGGTATAATTGGCAACGCCTAGTGTATATTCTTTGCAGAACAGAGGATATAAACGGGGACACAGAGAGCTATCACACCCAATAAGTCCTAGCTGTGGAAATAAAGAAAAGGGCCTGTAAAAACAGGCCCTTTTGTATTTGAGCGGCTAATAATGTAAGTTGTTTAAAAACTATAGACTAATAGTTTTTTCGCTGCCTGAATTATTTCTTGTCGATATTGTGTTTCTAACTCGACACGTTCTTTATCGAGTGCATTGAGTTTATTGGGACGTAAACTATGGCGTTCATCATGAGTTGGCATATCTTTTGTGGCGAGATACATTGTGTCAATAACCGAAAAATCTGCATGCTTAAGGATATTTTCATCAATATTTTCTAGTAAGAATCGCAGTCGTATACAGGCTTCAGACAAATTAACCTGTTCGTTCACAACGGCTGCAGATATAAGTCGTATACTGGAGATCAAAAAGTCACGATGTTGTTTTTTATATTCACGAATTTTAGCTTGGTTCTGAAAAACTTCGCGCCATAGCTTAATAGCCCAAATAGCAAGCGCAAGTGTAATTACGGCGGCAGCAATTAGTAACAACGTATATAACGTCATAGGACTCTCATTTCTACTTTTTTAACAGCTTGGTCATTGGGAAACTTTGTAGTTTAGTGCAAGACTAAGCGTGGTATTGACTGGCTTAGTATCAGCATAGAGCGGGTTGCTTTTAGTCATTAAGAATCATAGATCAAGCGCCATTAGCAGGTGGGGTCTTAACTGAGGCGACATAGGTGCCGGTAAATTCAGCAGTAAGTTTATTATCTTGCTTCACTTGAACAGGTAAGATGAGCTTAGCTGTGCTTTTTACATTTAAGTCATGACAGAATTCATCAAGATCACTATCTTCCGGGCGAAGACATTCTGCGAAAAAATCATCGGTAATTGGTTTCAAGTAACGTAACTTACTCTCGGCTATAACGACTTGGTTTGGGCCAGATGCTTGTTTAGCTAAAAGTGTTGCCATTGCCCAGCCAGTTATGGTTGCTAGTGTAGCAATACTGCCACCAAAAGCAGTGTGTTTGTCATTTACATTAACGGCTAGCGGAGCGCTAAGACGTAAGCACTTGCCATCAAAATAGCAAACTTCAATCTGCATAGCGGCTATTAGGGGAATATTAGAGTGTAAGTAGGCATCAAGTTCTTGTGCTATTGCTAATTTCATTATCTCACTACAAACGCTTGAATTTTAATGAGTTCGGCTGTACGTGAAGTATTATGGATATAAAAAAGTGTAGAATCATTCTAAACGCTGCTTGCTGGGATTGCTACCACTGCCTTGTAACAAGCACCTGTAAAACTACCCTGTCAAAGCGATTTGTTGTTGTGACAAAAAGTGTAGCAGGTGTTGATTGACTTGTTCTGGCTGGTCCAAAGGTGAAGCATGTCTGGAGTTAGTAATAATTACCAGAGATCCACACTTAAAGTGCCTTATATAACTTTGTTTGTAGGCTATTGGGGTATAGTCATGTTCTGCCGCAAGTACTAATACTGGACAGTGAATACGTGCTAATTGATGCTCAACACTCCAATGCACAAGTGCCTGAAATGCCGCTAAGTAAGCTTCTTTATTATTTTGCTGCCAGCGTTTTATACCGCTTGCTCGCAATTTGCTTTGTGAAGGGAGGGGGAATAGCTTCTTCATCAAAAGACGGCTATGTAAGTGCATTCCAAACAACTTAATAATGGCTATCCGCTGCCAGATCAGTAGCTTGGTTGACCAGTTGAGAGCATTAATTCCTGGGCCACTGTTGATAAGGGTAATAGAGTAAAACAACTTTGGATGATCAACGGCCAGCTGCAAGGCAATCATGCCTCCCATAGATAAACCGATAACATGACAGTGCTGTAAATTGAGTTGCCTAAGTAATTGTCGAATATCCTCAGCCATGCCTCTTATAGAGTAAGGGCCAGATGGCTTGTCGGAGTCACCATGACCACGAAGGTCTGGGACAATGACGAAGTAATAAGGGGCAAGTGCCTCAATTTGTGCTTGCCAGTCTTTACCACAAGACCCTAAGCCATGTAATAGTAGGACTGGTGTGCCTTGTCCGTAGCAGTTGTAAGCAATTTTATGTGTGTTGACCATGGTCAATGGCATGGTGTTGGCCTTCCCTAGCACGTATAAATACCGATTGTCTGTCACTAGTGGGCAGGTTTAATAGAGGCGCCTCAGTGTAACCGGTTATTGAGATGACAAATGGTCTGGCTAAATAATTTACAAAAAAAGCATAGCGTGACTAGCAGATTTGTCCATTAAATGGTGTTACTGGATGACCTGATGGCATTAAACCCGCAGTAAGCTTAAGTGTAAGCACTTAAGATGAAGTTTGTGGGCGTAATATTTGATAAATAGAGAAGTGGCAGTAGTTATGTTGGAACGGTTTGGTGATTACCTTAAGCGTAAGCGTAAAGCGCAAGGTTATACACAAGAAATGATAGCAACAGCGTTTTCTCGCTTCTCGCCAATACTGACAGGTATTGATGCTGTAACGATCAGTCGTTGGGAGCGCTTCACAACAGAGCCACCTGTCAATAGACAGAAAGAAATCATTGGCTTTTTTAAAGATGAGCTGAGTGAAGTGTTTCCTTTTATGCCAGCGAAAACTGCATTGCAGTCGACAGAGCAATCAGTAGAGTATTTACTAAAACATTACCTCAACTCAACAAAGCTACAGTCAAAGATTGGTACTTATCCGGAACAGTGTATTAATAATTATGAGCTTAAGTCGTTACTATCGCTAACAACCGATGAGCATCTATTACGCTTGATTTTGGATTATGATCACTCCATTTATCAGTCTGAAAATAACGTAACATTAGCAACCATACAGCAGTGGTTGCTAACAGGATGTTCTCCGTTAATGTTGGCATGTACTAAGTTGGGGCATTACTTTGGGCATTTGATTGCCCTGCCTGTGACGTTAGAGGCTTTTCAACAGTTAATTAATAATGAGCTGGCAGAAGCAGATATTTGTGCTTCGCACTTAGCCGTAGTCAATGAACCACACTGCTTATATATTGTTTCACTCTATGGTGGTAGCCGTCTGGCAGCATCACTGCTTATCTTACAGATTATGTCGTATGTGAGTCAGTACCGGGATAATGTCCAAAAAATCGGTGGATTATGTGCGACAAGTGATGGTGTTCGCCTGGCAAAGGCATTTCATTTACAGCCAAAATTTGTGGGACCCACTGTCGCCAATGGTTCTGTTAGGTTTCAGGGGCGCGAGGTTCAATTTGTCACGTTTGCAGCGAATGTGACTGACATTCTGGCTGATCGAGGTGTTCGTCAGGTGATGACGGCCTTTGCCACATAAGGGGGCGTAGTTGTGCATTACGCTGCTGATAGGTTTTAAAACGCTGGAGTATGGGCACAGGGAGTGTGTGACTATCCAGCATGATAAATCCTACTTTTAAGTAAAATGGTACTACGTTCCGTTCTGCAAAACAGTAATACTCACTCATCGTTAATAACGGGGTAATACCTTCCAGTAACGCTTGCCCTAGTCCTTGTCTACGCATTTTACTGTTTACCCATACACCTCTTAATAACCACTGTTCCGCTAACGGTACAATACGCAGTGCCGCGACAATTTGTCGTTGCTGTAATGTAAATACAATTTCATTTCCTCGTGCTTTGCCTTTATACCCCTGGGCTTTATAAAAACGATTGACAAGGGGATACTCAGCAGGCATTAGTTGTTTTACGTTAAACAAGATGCTGGTCTCAGTATAAAAATAGTGACAAATTGATTACGCAGCAAGTCAGTGATAACCTCGTAACGTGTACAGTGTATCTTATTAATAAATGATAAATTAGACGCTATGGATAGCGTGTATCAGCCTAAATGGTTATAGAACGATTTGGTGCTTTTTCATAGTGTGACATGTTTTTAATTGCTTTTAATGTGTAATTTCCCACTGATTAGCCGCAGGGATGAAACAGTTAATGAATCGCGTATTGCCGTATATTGCAGTTTTATGGTTGTCATTGTTATCCAGTAGCGTAACGAGTGAAACTCGAGTTAGTGCAGAGCCTGCAAGTGAACTTCTGTTTTATCCAACGCGCAGTGCTCCTGCCCAAGTGATTGCTTTGAATAAAAGTCAAATTCCTGCAGAAATTTCCGCGCGTTTAGTTGCGATGCCAATTAATGTCGGAGACAAAATAGCTAAAGGTGATATATTAGCAAACCTTGATTGCCGGCAAACAATATTAACAAAACAGCTACAACAAGCTAAATTAGCTGAACTTAATAATCAATTGGCATTTAATAAGCGTGAGCTACAGAGAAATATAAAACTTGCGCGTAAGCAAACGATTGGTGAGGCTGAGCTGGACCGGTATAAAACCAGTGTAGTGAGCACTGAAGCCCAATTAGAAGCTCAACGTGCAGCACTGGAAATTGCCGAGCTCAATGTAGAATATTGTGAAATAAAAGCTCCTTACAGTGGTGTAATTACGAAAAAAATAGCTAATGTGGGTGAGTTACTTGCTATTGGTACACCTGTAGTTGAATTACTGCAGACAGGCCATTTGGAAGTATCTGCAAAAATTGCGCGCTCTGATGAGCAATCATTTATGCAAGCACGCCGTTATGTGTTTTCGAGTGATGATAAAACATACCCTCTTAACAAACGCACGTTATTGCCGTTTATTGAAAATAATACCCGAAGCCGTGAAGCACGTTTTTTATTTACAGAAGATGCTTCTATTATTGGTAGCATTGGGCGTTTAGTCTGGGAAAATCCTACTCCTCATTTACCTGCTTACCTCTTACAAAGGCGAGATAAACAATACGGAATTTTTATAGCAGATAGTAACGTTGCAAAATTTATTCAAATTGAGGGCGCACAAGAGGGGAGACCTGTTCCTGTGAGTCTTGCATCAGCATCTTTGGTGATTATTGATGGGCGTCATGGCCTGGTTGATGGAGAGCAGCTCCATATTGTCAAAAAGCAATAAAATAAGGAAAGTAGACAATGTGGTTACGTAGCTTAATCGAAAATCATAAACTCACTAATTTGCTTTTTATATTAGTTTTATTGATGGGATACTTGGTTTATTTGCAGCTACCTAGAGAGCAAGATCCTAGTATTAATTTTAATTGGGTGCAAATAACGACTTTGTTACCAGGAGCCTCAGCGCAAGATATAGAAAAAAAAATTACGGATGTATTAGAAGAAGAACTGGAAAAAATACAAAGTATTAAGTTTGTTTCCAGCACCAGCCGTGAAGGTGTATCCAGTATCTTAGTCCGTTTTCAGGATATCAGCTCGCGCTTGTTTGATAAGCGTATGGTTGATTTACGACGTGAAATAAACAATGTTGAAGATGAGCTGCCTGAAGAAGCTGAAAGCCCCACTATCTATGAAATAACGACAGCAAATGCATTCCCTACGGCAACGGTAGTGATATCTGGTCCTGCTGATGATGAGAACATACGTCGGCAAGCTATTATTTTGGAAAATGAGTTAACGCGAACTAAAGGAGTAGACCGAGTACAGCTCACGGGTGAGCGAGATCCAGAAATACAAATTCGCTTTGATGTGGGGAAAATTCAGCTGCTTGGTATTTCGCCCACTGCTGTCGCTGATACGATTCGTACGTTTTATCGTGATATTTCAGCGGGTAGTGCTCGGGTTGGTGAAGATCAATGGTTAATTCGCATCGAAGGCACAACGACTGACCCTGATGAGTTAGCGCAGCTACCTGTATTAATCAATCAAGGTGCTCAAAGTGAAGTACGTTTAGGCGAGATCGCAGAAGTCGTTTGGGCTAGAGCGAAGGCTGACCGTTTAGTGCGTTTTCAAGGCCGGCCTGCTGTAATGTTTGCGGTCATGAAGCAAGAAAGCACAAACACCTTGGAGCTTGTGGAGCGAATTAATCATTTAATTGAAGAAAAAAAGAAGTTTTCAAAAGAGCTTGGGGTTAATTATACGCTGATTGACGATCAAACATTAATTACCCGTAATGCATTATCCATTATGGAAAACAATGCGTTAATTGGTTTGATTTTTGTGCTTTTTGTCACCTGGTTTTTTCTGGGTTCTCGGATTAGTTTACTGGTTACTATTGGTATTCCTTTCACCTTGGCCGGTACTTTTATCATGTTAAAAGTATTTGACCAAACCTTAAATACTTCAGTACTTCTAGCCATTGTCATTGCTCTAGGGATGCTGGTTGATGATGCTGTGGTAGTGGTTGAGTCAATTAATAATAAAATACGTTCGGGATTAAAAGGAATTCATGCTGCTTGGACGGGGCTGACTGAAGTAATAGGTCCGGTAACCGCTTCAGTATTGACTACCATGGCAGCATTTTTACCATTAATGTTGCTGCCAGGTATTTTAGGTAAGTTTATGATGGTTATTCCGTTAGTGGTTACAACAGCCCTTGCGGTCAGCCTCATAGAAGCCTATTGGATGTTGCCTGGGCATATTATTGCAGCCAAAGTATCGTTTGCTAGAGCTTCAGTGATTGATAATTTAAGGCAGCGTATTATTCATAAACTTAAAGTGTATTATGGCTACACATTAATAAAGATTATGCGTCATCCTAAAAAAACAATCTCTGCGCTTGTTTTGCTGTTTGCTGCAGCGCTTTCAGCCGTTGAAAGTGGTGTGATTCGAGTGGACTTCTTTGCTGCCGACACAATCCGGCTATTTTACGTTAATGTGGAAATGCCAACCAGCAGTTCTCTGGATGAAACCATGGAGAAAATGCTTGAGGTTGAAAAACATGTGGCCAGAAATCTTGAGGACTATGAAGTTCGCTCAGTTGTGAGTTATGCAGGACAAATGTTTACTGAAACTGCACCCATGTTTGGTGAGCATCTTGGGCAAATTATGGTGAGTTTGCAACCAAGAGAGGAAGGTTTTCGATCAGTAGAACAAATTATAGAAGATATGCGTAGGGACGTTTTACAGGTTATAGGGCCTACGAATACTTCCTTCTTAAAATTAGCGGGTGGTCCTCCTACGAGTAAACCCATAAGTGTAAAAGTGAGAGGGAAAGAATACAGAGAGTTACGGCAAGCAACGGATGCGTTAAAAACGTTTATAGCAACAGATGAAAGATTTCGGGATATATCAGACGATGATAGTAAAGGGCGCTACGGACTCACACTAAAACTCAATAATGATGCAATTAATCGTTTGGATATTGTGCCAAATGATGTTTACCGAACAATAAAAATGCTCGTTGATGGTGAAATAGTGAGTTATGTTCAACACGAAGGAGAACAAGTTGCTTTACGCATAAAATCTACATCAGCGGTCGAAAATAATTATCATGATATCAATGAGCTGTTGAGGTTGTCTGTTCCCACACGAAGTGGTGATAATGTGCCTTTAAAAGAGTTGGTTGTGGTTCAATCGGAGCAGGTGAAAGGTAATTTACGACATTATAATTTTTTAAGAACCATTACATTAGAATCTGACATTGATAAACAGAACATTGATACTGTTGCCGCCAATAATCTGATTAAAGATTACTGGGAAACCATTGCCAAAAATTATCCTAATGTATCATTGGACTTTTCTGGTGAATTAGATGATATACAAGAGAGTATCGATGCTATAGCCATGTTATTTATGTTAGGCATTGGTTTAATGTATTTAATTTTGAGCACCCAGTTTCAAAGTTATTTTCAACCCTTAATGGTATTGATTACAGTACCAATGGCATTTACGGGAGTTGTTCTTGGGTTATTTGTATCTGGCAACCCGCTTAGCTTATTTACTATGTATGGCATTGTTGCCCTTGCGGGTATTGCTGTTAACGCCGCAATTGTACTGATATCTACAGCAAATAAGAATCTGGCTAAAGGCATGAGCTTGATTCATGCGATATTTTATGCTTCAAGACGACGAATGTTGCCTATTTTAATTACGACCTTAACAACGATTGCAGGCTTATTTTCCCTGGCTGTTGGGCTAGGGGGGCATTCGCTCATTTGGTCCCCTGTCGCAACGGCTATTGTGTGGGGGCTATTTTTCTCAACATTCCTAACACTTTTTGTGGTTCCAGCTTTGTATCAAATGTCGATGTACCGAGTTGCTAATAAACGAAATATGAATCTGTTTGTTGCTCAAAAACAGGATTCACAGAAAAGCGAGATATACAACAATAATGAAATAAATAAGTAAGAATCTAAACTTGGGATTCATACCAGCTGATAGGCTACTATGACGTTAACTGCCGCGTTAACGCGGCAGTGAGGCTTTTTTAGCCATGTCCTCCACCTCCAATACCTGCCGAAGGAATACAGGTGTATCCTGGTTTTGGAGCTTCAGTAATTTTTCCCTTACTAAATAGAAATTGTTGCCGGTAACAAAAGTCGAGCTTTTTGCCAGTTTTTCGAACATACTCAAGCTGGGCTTGGCGCTGTTTTGCCCATTCATTAAGTTCATCACCTTCGTGTTGACCTGCTTGGGCTGCAAATGGGTTCAGTAATATTAGGATTGATAGGGCTAATGGTGTGAAGCGTATGAGTGACATCATCTTTCCCTCGGTTTGCGATATTAAGCTCTATGCTTAGTATAGGGTGACCATGTTACTTATAGCGTTTTCATTTTTGCGTAGAATGTTTCCAATCTTGCGAAAAATAGCTTATTAAACAGTAAGTTGTAAGCTCAGCCAAAATCAAGGATACTTGCACTCCGTTTAAGATCTATTGTGCAGTGGGGATTTTTGCTCTTTGCGAATACAAATGAAATTACTGAACACGGACAGTCACACCTAGCGCTTCATCAAAAAGATCGGCAACACTAAATACGTTGAGTCCACCACAATCACCGACATGAGAGCCATAAGCCTTATAATTAAATGACCATCCACCACCGCTATCACCACCGATAGTGACATCGCCGTCCATTCGGACAAGACGTTGCGTTGATATTCCGTTGAAAGTACAGCTAACAGATGTAGCACTTACGTCAAGGCTGCAATCCCTTTTGTTTGATGAGCGGCCAAACATACAAATTGACTCTCCGATACTAATATTGGCGCGCGCTTCAAGCGCAGTTACATTTCGAATATTGTTATTTTGATAGGCATAAAACTGAGCAGGTTCAGTATATGTGGATGTTTTCCACTCTATATCGCCCCACGCACCTCTATGCTGAGTGCGATGGACAAGTGGATGGTAAGCATACGGAGGGTGGTCTATTTGATTAATACCATCACAATGGCCTGCGGTAGTAACGCCAGTAAGACCACTACTGTTTTCCACGGACCAGCCAGATGTACACTCAAAGGTATTATCATCAAGGACTCGCATTCCGCCAAACGCTAGTTCACTGACACCAATAGGACCTTGACTAATCACCACATTGACACTATTTCGCAATGATTTAGGTAGAGCCGATACGACTTGTCTAGGGCTGCTTAGTTTCCCTGTGTCTTCAGCAATCAAAACATCAATTCTACCTGCGTTTCTAAAATCAAACGAAGTTGCAAAGTCCTGAAAGCCCAACTCCTTTAAATTACTTTGTACTTGATTGGCACGACTCTCTAGCTCTAAAAATGAAAAGGGTTGGTGTTGAACAATACTGATATTGATTTTCGACTCTGCTACCAGATTATAAACAGCACTTGTTGCCATTCCTTTTATATATAGAGAAGGTGTACCACCGGGTTGTTCTGATAACACTGATCCTACAAATAAATCTGGGTGGGACTTAGCTAATTGTTCTGCCGCAGCACCGACTGCCTCAGCTGTATTATAATCCATTCTTGCTTCTTCTAAACTCCACCCTTTTGCTATAGCCACTAACTTTAAGTCTGTAAGTAGAGCATCTTCTTCAGTTTGAATTTTAATGCTATGTACAGGACAAAACTTTCAGGGAGTGCCGAAATACTGCCAGGTTAACACTTCCTTCTACTAGTACCCTGTGTAAGTAATCAAGCCCTAGACGAAATAAACTTTTCGGTTTTCGGCCATGCTTTTTAAGCTTCAGTGGCTTAAGACTATTTTGCCATATACCCAATTTGAATGACCATGCTAATGCCAAAGCACAAACAAAAAATAGCTTTTCGAGACGATCTAGTTCCTGTAAATGCGTGCTT
>NZ_AUAF01000041.1 GCF_000428585.1 Zooshikella ganghwensis DSM 15267
TCCAACATCACTGGCAAATTGAAAACAGCTTGCACTGGAGTTTGGATGTTGCATTCAGAGAAGATGATAGTCGAATTCGTAAAGGACATTCAGCTGAAAATATGTCTAGAATTAGGCAGATAGCACTTAATATTCTTAAGCAAGATAATACTTATAAAATTGGAATAAAAAATAAGAGACTCTCTGCTGGTTGGGATCATGAATATTTAATGAAGCTAATTTGTTCGGTGTAAATTTATATGCGATTGCCCTGCCATTGAGTATAATCGCCAGTGGCTTCATTTTGATTTGTTTTACATACACCAGGCGCAACGACTACTCCAGCTATTATATTGATTACATAGGCTAGTAACTTTTTCGGAAACTGACTGTTATCTTTAAGCCAGTCAATACCAAAGTTTAAACTTTGTACGGTACGAAGAAAGCGATCGGCTGGTAAAGGTGATGAGCTAAGCCCAATAGTCCCGCTGCCATTTCCTGCCGCCTTAACGTGCATTCCAATAATGGGCTTGCCCTCTTTATTGGGTTCGATATTAGTGATGTTTAAGTAATTTTGTAAGTTTGTACAATGCCAATCATAAAAAGGCGCATTTGTTAAAACACCTAAATCAGTATTATCAGTAATTTCTAGCTTTCCGTTTCTAAATTCCAACAATAAACTATTCCCTTGCCTATCATGAAATTGAAAATGAAGAGGCATAAGGTTTACAGTACTGTTAGCATTGAACTGTAGTGGGTCCCAGATATAGAGTTTTGTTCCATCTTTTATTGGTTTTCCTTGGCTGATTTTTTCTAAGTCTGCTTTTAAGTCAGGTACATTTTTATATTGACTTAAAGCCCAGCAGCAGATATCCATCATTGAAAGTAGTGAATAATCATCACTAGGCACATTATCTAATTGAGGGTATTCAGAGCCAGGCAACCATAGTGCTGCGGCTGTAAGCCCTTCAGTATTAAGGCCATCAGATACTTTGCTGGGTAAATCTAATACAGAGTCAAATACTTTACCTAATACATTTTTTCCTGCGCTAATTCCTACGCCTATATAAGCGTATTTTGACACCCATTTATAACCTGGTAGCCTTTTGGCAAGTGGTAAATCCTGGCTACCAACAGCATGTAGTTTAGTCTCTTCAGGAATTGCTGCTACTGTCCAGTCAAAATTATACTCGAAGTCCATGGTTCGACCAGAAAAAGGAAAGTCTTTTAACTGGGGTGAAAGTTGTGATGGTAAGATAAATTCAGTGCACATATTTCCAATATCCTTATCAGTATTATTACAAGTATTTTTTAATTGCAGTTGAATATTAGCACATTTGTCTTGAATTATGTCATAGAGGCTAGGTATTACTGGTAAGAGTGACTTAAAATAGTCTTTTAGACAAAAATTATTAAATGAATGGGCTAAGTAAATAACGACTCTATACTACGCTTCCTAGCTGGAAAATGGACCAATATAAGCCAGCAAGCACAAAACATAAAATCAAGAAAGATAGCACAAGGTTAAAAACTACAACTGTGAAGAGTTTCCTTTGTTTTTTTATGCATAGGAACGATTGATAAATAATAATATGCAAGGTATTACACCTATTAATATAAAAATACTATAAAAACGATAAGTATCCATTACAAACAAGGTAAATGACGGTAGTTCAGAACCAAAAAGCATCGAAGACTTCTTTGAATTGAGGTACGATTATATAAATCACAAAGTATAGTATTCCAGATACAAAGGTTAATCCTATTGACAGAGATGGGTTCGTGGTGTTTGAACTCTTTTTTAAGGTGAGTGTGTCAAGGTTATCCCGTATTTATGTGCAGTGGATTGTTGAAGCTCTAAGGTGAATACTTCTTTAAACGATTGTTGTATTTTTAAGTATAAGTCTTCATCAATAATTAAATCTAAGCGATTAGAGTATAGTTTGGTAAGATAATCAAAAACAATATGATTCTTAACAGGTAAAGCATATTTAGTTTTCACTTGTAGGGAAGAGTAATTTAACTTGGTATTTCTCTGCCAGAGTTTGTTGGAATTTGGGTGTAAAAACCTGCTTCATAGCGTTATTGAGTTGGTTGAACAGGCGCTCGTCAGTTTGAGCACTCAGTGCCATGTAGTAACCATGCTCAAACATAAAGATGGCGGGTTCTACTTTTGAAAAATCAAGTTGTAGATTTTTTATCCTAATGGGGAGACTTTCTTCATTACCAATAATAAGGTCGACACGATCATTAAAAAGCTTCTTGATATTGATTTCTTCTGAGACAGATAGGTCTAGGTGTTTTTCATCTTCAAATCCACGCGCGTTTAGGAACTGGTGGGTAACATCATCGCGCATTATTGCTGTTTTAAAGTTTTTTGCATCATCTATTGTTGTAAGCGAAATATCTTTTCTGTGTTTTAATTTATAAAGATAAAACTTTTTGCCAGGTAAAATGGGTCCTAACCATTGAAATAGTGATTCTCGCTCTGGGGTCCGAACGATAGTGTAAATCAGTACATTTTCATTTTTGAGTGCAAGGTCGTAAGCTCTCGCCCATGGATAAAGGCGAATTGTATAATTAATGTTAGCTTTTTCTAGCACGTTTCTAACTATTTCTGTTGAGTAACCAGTAATTAAATCATTTTTCTTATAATTGTAAGGTGGCCATTCTTCAGTAACGACTAATAGCTCTTTAGCATGGAGTGATAGTGTCAGAAAAAGTGCTATTAGCCCTGTCAAGTAAGCGGTCATAAGTAGTATTCCAACCAAAGTTCTTTATTATGGGAATATCTGTTATGAAGAGTATAGTGGAGAGAGGTATATCCCGCTCTTTACATGTATACAGCAAATGTTTTGAAAAGTGTATTGTTTCAATAAATTAACATTTGATGAAACTTTGGTGGCAGCCCATAGGCAGGTATTTCACAGCTTATAGTCATGGGCCAAAATTATGTTACAAGCTATAAGCAGTATTGCTAGCAAATTGACTGTGCAAATCATGAAACCAAAAACTGTCAAATCTCTGACAGTCAGTGCGTGCTATGCTTAAAAAAGATGCTTGTGTTATTGAGAAAAATCTTTAAAACGGTTGGCACTTTTTTTGCCGCTAAATAGGCTTCTGACAGAGTTATCAAGCTTGATTATAGAGTGGAAACTCATAATGAACTTATTTAGACAGCGTATTAGCAACTTTTCACTATGCTTATTGATAGTAATGAAACAGTCATTATCAATAAGCTACTAAGGGAATGACGTAAAAATGGCAGATCAGGATGAGGCAGAAAATCCAGAAGCTGAAGTAGATAATGAAGCGTCTGGTGGGAAAAAAAAGAAGTTTATTATTTTTATCATTGTGGTGGTTGTCGTTTTAGGCAGTGCGACAGGGATCACCCTGTTTATGTTGATGGGAAATGGTGAAACCGCAGGAGAGGAGGAAGCCTCTGAAGATTCCAAAAAAGCGGTCAAGCCTCCCGCTATTTACTTTGCCATGGAACCGCCATTTACCGTTGATTTTCAGGTAGGTGGTCGACAACGTTATGCTCAACTGTCAATCACCGTAATGGGGAGGGATCCTGAGGCCATGGAGGCAGTAAAGCAACATGAGCCTTTAATTAGAAATAATTTGGTGATGTTAATTGCCAGTGAGGACTTTCAAACGTTACAGACTGCTGAAGGCAAGGAGATGTTAAAGACGAAGGCTACGGAATCAATACAGCAGGTGTTGCAACAGGAGATTGGTAAGCCAGGGATTGAGACCATACTATTTACTGGTTTTGTCATGCAGTAGTAAGCGTTAAATGAGGGCTGCACCATGCAAGATCTACTCTCTCAAGACGAAATTGATGCGCTCCTCCATGGGGTAGACGATGGTGACATCGATACTGAAACTGATGAGGCGCCTGATGGCATAAAGTCTTATGATTTGACTAGCCAGGATCGTATTGTGCGTGGGCGAATGCCCACCTTAGAAATGATCAATGAACGTTTTGCTCGTTACACCCGTATCAGTATGTTCAACATGCTACGCCGGAGTGCAGATGTTTCTGTGGGTGGTGTACAAGTGATGAAGTTTGGCGAGTATGTTCATACCCTTTATGTGCCTACCAGTTTAAATCTGGTGAAAATGAAACCTTTACGGGGGACGGCATTATTTATTTTAGATGCCAAGCTGGTGTTTAAGCTGGTGGATAATTTTTTTGGGGGGGAGGGCCTGCATGCCAAGATTGAAGGGCGTGAGTTTACGCCTACAGAAAACCGTGTTGTACAAATAGTTCTTCGGCAGGTTTTTATAGACTTAAAGGAAGCCTGGGGACCCGTGATGAAGGTTGATTTTGAGTATATAAACTCAGAAGTTAACCCGGCATTGGCGAATATAGTCAGTCCCTCTGAAGTTATTGTGGTGAGTACTTTTCACATTGAACTGGACGGAGGAGGGGGGGACATGCATGTCACCTTACCCTACTCAATGATTGAACCCATCAGAGAGTTACTGGATGCAGGAGTGCAAAGTGATGTGGATGACCGAGATGAGCGGTGGGTCAAAGCCTTAAGGGAAGAAATATTGGGCGTTAATGTTAAGGTCAACTCCAACATTGTGAAAACTCAAATGCGTTTGCGCGATATTCTTGAATTGGAAGAAGGTGATATTATTCCCTTTGAAATGCCTAAGCACTTTATTCTGTCTGCGAATGATATTCCTGTGTTTAAGACACGGTTGGGGGCTACTAAAGAAAAGCTAGCAATGCAGGTACTCAGCGCAATTGAACGACCAAAGTATTAGGGAAAGACATTAAATAATCCTTCGTGAAGGGTATAACAACGTTTTGCACGGTTAAAAATAAAACAAGGTTGCTTGAAAACATTGCAGTCGACTTACAGGAGTTAAAGGATGGCAGATGATCCTGATAATACAGAAGAACAGCCTGAAACTGACGTAGAAAATACTGGCGAGGCAGAGCAGGAAGATTCTGATACGCAAGCAACGGCTATGTCAGAAGAAACCCCTGAAGCCGATGAAACGGTTGACCAAGATGACAATGGTGAGGAAAGTGCTGGGAGTGATGAACAAGCATTAGCGGATGAATGGGCTGCTGCCTTGGCTGAGTCGGAAGATAAAGGCAGTCAGGAAGATATTGATGAATTATTCCAAACCACGGCTTCGCCAATGGATATGGATGAACTGGAGGATATTGCTGAGCCTACTGAAATTCGTAGCCTAGAGGAAGGACCCAATTTAGATGTTATTTTGGATATACCCGTCACTATCAGTATGGAAGTAGGGGGAACCGATATTACCATCCGTAACTTACTGCAACTCAATCAAGGTTCAGTTATTGAGCTGGATCGATTAGCAGGGGAACCTCTGGATGTGAAAGTGAATGGAACACTTATTGCTCATGGAGAAGTAGTGGTGGTTAATGAAAAGTTTGGTATACGTTTAACGGATGTAATTAGTCCTACGGAGCGGATAAAAAAATTACGTTAGGTTTTATTATACACACTACACTTGACGTTTAGGTATAACCGATTCTATTCGTTTAACTAAGAGAATATTGAGCATGCGTCGTCGTAGTTTTTTTTATTTAATGTGTTGTACTTACTCGTCAGGCATTTGGGCTGCGCCAACAACACCACCCACAGCTTGGGGAATGTTGGTTCAAGTTATACTGGCGCTAATGCTAGTGTTGTTAGTGATCTTTGCAGCTGCCTGGGTGGTTAAACGCACTGGGGCCATCAAACCGATGACTAGCCCGGTTATCAAAAATCTCGCTGTCATGTCTGTTGGTAGCAAAGAACGGTTAGTGTTAGTGCAGATAGGCGATAAACAAATTTTATTGGGTATCTCGCCTGCCGGCATGAATACGATTCATGTATTTGATCAACCAATCGTCACCACGAAACAAGAAGCGAATAATGATTTCTCAAAGCGCTTAATGGAAATGATTAAACAGCGACATTGAGTTAATTATTATTAATTAAAACCGCTGGTAATGTATAAAAACACCTCTTGTGTTAGGTGTTGTGAGTGTTTTATTTAAAATTAAATAATTAGCATTTATTAAGCAAAGAGGACACATGAGTCCACTGAGCCGAATAGTAAGTAACTTACCTTACAATACACTGCTAGTGATATTGTTGTTAGTGATTGTACCCTATGCCAGTGCGGCTCCCCCTACCACAATTCCAATTTTAACTGTAACTGATACGCCTGCTGGACAAGAGTATTCTGTGACAATTCAAGTGTTGGCATTAATGACATTGCTGTCTTTTTTGCCAGCTATTGTGATTATGATGACATCATTTGCGCGCATCATTATTGTTTTTTCAATATTACGACAGGCGCTGGGTTTACAACAAACACCCTCAAATCAAATATTATTGGGTATGGCACTGTTCTTAACGTTTTTTATTATGTCTCCCGTATTAAATAAGGTAAATGAACAAGCAGTACAACCCTACTTAGCTGAAAAAGTTCCTGCGCAAGACGCTTTAAAAATTGCTGTAGGACCCTTTCGGGAGTTTATGTTAGCCCAGACGCGAGAAACGGACCTTAATTTATTTGTACGTATTGCTGACGTTGGAGATATTCAGTCAGTCGATGATGTGCCACTTAATATATTGATTCCTGCTTTTGTAACCAGTGAATTAAAAACAGCCTTTCAAATAGGGTTTTTATTATTTATTCCTTTTTTAATTATTGACTTAGTGGTGGCTAGTGTCTTAATGGCAATGGGGATGATGATGTTATCACCGTTAATTGTGTCATTGCCCTTTAAAATTATGTTATTTGTGATGGTTGATGGATGGGCCATGATTGTGGGGACATTAGCGACGAGTTTTGGCGTAACTTAGTGGTTTTGCGCATACGCTATTTTATGCAGAAACCACTTGCCGTTGAGATATTATCGTTTTAGGTAAAGCAAGGCATTTAGAGGAATCAAAAATGACACCCGAAGTGGTAATTGATATTTTTCGAGATGCTTTGTTTCTTATTGTGCAAATGGTGGCGGTTATTGTAACGCCCAGCTTAATCATTGGTTTGATTGTCAGTACGTTACAGGCAGCGACTCAAATTAATGAGCAGACATTAAGCTTCTTGCCAAGGTTATTGGTGACACTACTGACCATTATGGTCACAGGACCTTGGTTACTAGGTCAGCTAATGGACTTTTTTAACAACCTTATGTTGAATATTCCAGGGCTCATTGGTTAACCCTATGTTGCAAGTGCCTGCTGAGGATATTAGTACCTGGATTACCCCTTTTCTCTGGCCACTATTTCGCATCAGCTCATTATTTATGGTAATGCCTATCATTGGTGCGCAAATGGTGCCTGCCCGTGTGCGTTTAGCGATGGCCTTAGCGGTTACCATCATGTTAATGCCTATGCTACCTGATATGCCGAAAGTTGATCCTTTTTCCTTAAGTGCTTGGCTGATTAACCTGCAGCAGGTGTTGATTGGTACGTTAATGGGATTTGCATTGCAGGTTTTTTTTCATTTGTTTGCTATGGCTGGACAAATGATTGCTATGCAAATGGGGCTGGGTTTTGCGTCGATGAATGACCCCGCTAATGGGGTTACCGTCACTGTACTGGGGCAGTTTTATTTGGTGATGACGACTTTGCTGTTTTTAGCGGTTAATGGCCATCTTGTGGTTATTGAAGTGTTAGTTGAAAGCTTTCATACACTGCCAGTCAGTGAAGGGTTTTTGTTGCCAGAAGGGAGTATCGAGCGATTGGTGCTTTGGTTCAGTTGGATTTTTTCCAGTGCAATGTTAATTGCCATACCAGGTATGACTGCATTACTGATTGTTAATTTAACCTTTGGGGTGATGACAAAGGCTGCGCCCCAGCTGAATATTTTTTCATTGGGATTTCCGATGGCATTAATGTTTGGCCTGTTTATTGTTTGGATAACGGTGACGGGGTTTTTAGATCAATATTTAACGTTTAGTGAGCAGGCATTACTTTTTTTAAGAGACTTAGTGACTCAGTAGCATAATGTATGCTGAGGTGTTCAATCGTGGATTAATCACGGAATAGCCTATGGCTGAGGAAAAAGATTCCAGTCAGGAAAAAACCGAGGAACCGACCCAGAAACGACTGCAAGATGCTAAGAAAGAAGGTCAGGTTCCTCGCTCAAAAGAACTAAGCACAATGGCACTTTTACTCATCGCTTCAGTGAGTTTGGTGCTGTCTGCAGGATTTTTGGCGCGTCACCTAATTGTGATTATGCGGTTGAACTTTAATATAGAACGAGAAAAAATATTTGATACCGCTACGATGCTGCAGTTCTTAGGTGCTTCGCTGAATGATGCTATTTTTGCAATTTTTCCGTTAATTTTAGCGTTGATGTTAGCAGGTATTTTGGCTCCAATTTTACTTGGTGGCTGGGTTTTCAGTGGCAAACTCATTCAGCCTAAGTTGAATCGTATCAGCCCATTAGCTGGCTTAAAGCGCATGTTCTCTGCTCGGTCTTTAGTTGAGTTGTTGAAGGCGATTGCCAAAGTAGTGGTTGTAGCCTGCTTTGCAATAGGGATATTACTGTGGGAGCAGAATCAAATATTGCAGCTAGGTCGAGCATCTATTGATAACGCCATTATTTCCAGTTTATGGCTAATTGGTTGGGCAGCTATTTTACTGAGTATCAGCTTGGTATTGATTGCGGCCATAGATGTGCCGTTTCAAATCTGGGATACCCGTAAAAAACTTAAAATGACCAAACAAGAACTCCGGGATGAGTTCAAAGATACTGAAGGTAAGCCTGAAGTTAAAAGCCGTATCCGGCAATTGCAGCGGGAGATGGCGGAACGTCGAATGATGGCCGAAGTGCCAAAAGCCGATGTCGTGATCACTAACCCGGAGCACTATTCGGTAGCACTCAAGTATGACCCTGATAAAGCAGATGCACCCTATGTTATTGCTAAAGGCGTCGATTTTATTGCACTAAAAATCAGAGAGATTGCTGTGGCTTCTGAGGTGCCTATTCTAGAAGCTCCACCACTTAGCCGGGCTATTTACCATAGTACTGAGTTAAACCAACAGATACCCAGTGGTTTATACATTGCGGTTGCCCAGGTGTTGGCCTATGTGTATCAGCTCAAGCAAAAACGTACTGGTCAGAAGCCGCGTCCCCCAAAAGATTACCCTATACCTGAAGAGTTTCGTCGCGACAATTAAATGGCAGTGAGATTGCGTGTTCAAAGAAGCTAAACCAATTTTCTTTGCACAGAATTTCCTCAAGGCTTAGAGCGGAAGGGTGCTGTTACAAAGATATAAAAGGTGGGAAAGGTTTTTGCACATGCCTTGAAAGCTGATAAAGCGCAGGTTGATGATCAACATTCCTTAATGACAGGGAGCAGGCTGAGTGGCAGACCGTTCTATGGTAGTGAATACGCTAAAAGGCCTTGGTCAAGGTAACTTAGGGGTGCCTGTGTTATTAATGGCGATCTTAGCCATGATGACGCTTCCCGTCCCGCCCTTTCTACTGGATGTTCTATTCACCTTTAACATTACTCTGGCACTGGTTGTTTTGCTGGTGTGTGTTTATAGTCTGCGGCCGCTGGATTTTGCGGTATTTCCCACAATTTTGCTGGTAGCAACATTATTACGGCTGGCACTGAATGTGGCGTCAACGCGTGTCGTTTTATTACGAGGTCACACGGGAGGGGATGCGGCAGGTAAAGTCATTGAAGCATTTGGTGAAGTGGTCATTGGCGGCAACTATGTGGTGGGGCTGGTGGTTTTCGTTATTCTCATCATTATCAACTTTGTGGTAGTGACGAAGGGAGCAGGCCGAATATCTGAAGTATCTGCGCGGTTTACCTTGGATGCGATGCCTGGGAAGCAGATGGCAATTGATGCTGACTTAAATGCCGGCCTGATCAATCAGGATCAGGCTCGTTCTAGACGTGCAGAAGTAGGACAAGAGGCGGACTTTTACGGCTCCATGGATGGTGCCAGCAAGTTTGTGCGGGGCGATGCCGTGGCAGGGTTGTTAATTCTAGCCATCAATATCATTGGCGGGTTATCCATTGGCATGGCTCAGCATCAGCTACCCTTTCAAACCGCATTGCAGAATTACTCTCTACTCACTATTGGTGATGGCCTGGTAGCGCAAATTCCCTCTTTGCTACTGTCCACCGCAGCGGCGATTATGGTGACCCGTGTTTCTGATGCCAAGGATATGGGGCATCAGGTCCGTCAGCAGATGTTCTCATCACCCAAAGCCATTGGCGTTGCAGCAGCAATATTAATGGTTATGGGGTCTATTCCCGGTATGCCACATGTTGCATTTTTGGGGTTGGGGGGATTAGCGGCAATGGGCGCCTGGTTGATTTACCATCGTCAAAAAATCAGCGCTACGACAACAGCCGAGCCAGGCAAAGCCATACAGCCTGCAGCGGGTGGCCAGGTTGTGCCGACCGGGGCTGCCACCCAAGCAGGACCTGCACCTATCGAAACCAAGGAGTTAGGCTGGGATGATGTCACACCGGTTGATATGGTTGGGCTGGAAGTGGGTTATCGATTAATACCCCTGGTGGATAAAGCGCAAGGTGGAGAATTACTCAGTCGGATCAAAGGCGTTCGTAAAAAGCTCTCTCAGGAACTGGGGTTTCTCCTTCCTTCAGTCCATATCCGCGACAACCTTGACTTATTACCCAATGTGTATCGGATTACCTTAATGGGGGTGACCATCAGTGAGGCCGAGGTTCATCCTGAGCGGGAGCTGGCAATTAACCCAGGACAGGTATTTGGCTCTTTGGAAGGAATTGCTGCCAAAGATCCGGCATTTGGTCTTGATGCCGTGTGGATTGAGCCAGGGCTAAAAGATCAGGCTCAAACGTTAGGCTACACCGTTGTTGATGCGTCAACTGTGGTGGCCACTCACCTAAACCAAGTGCTGTTTAAACATGCCCATGAATTGATAGGTCATGATGAGGTGCAACGGTTGCTGGAGCTACTGGGGCGTCAATCACCGAAACTGGCTGAAGAGCTACCCAGTAAAGTTTCGCATAGTACTTTACTCAAAGTGTTGCAAAGCTTACTGATTGAGCGCATTCCAGTAAGGGATATTCGCACCATCGCAGAAGCGCTGGCTGAAATAGGGGTAAAGAGTCAAGATCCCGCCACTTTGACTGCTTCAGTACGAACAGCGCTAGCGCGTTCCATTGTGCAAAGTATTGTAGGTACATCAGATAAGATTCCCGTCATCACACTTGAGCCTCAGTTGGAACAAATGTTGCTGCAATCTGCTCAGCAGGCTAAGCAATCTGGAATGAGTGTGGAAGATGGCTTTGTCATTGAGCCTAGTTTGGCTGAACGTTTACAGCGCTCACTGCAAGAGGCAGTGTCCCGGCAGGAAATGGCAGGTCAGCCGGCAGTGCTGCTGGTAGCGGGGCCGATTCGACCTATGTTAGCCAGGTTCGCTCGATTTGGTATACCCAGCCTGCATGTATTGGCTTATCAAGAGATTCCAGACAATAAAGAAGTGACTATTGTCGCCAGTGTGGGCCAGCATGAGTAGTTGTTGGCAGTAACTGAGATAGGCACGGCATAGGAAGAGCTTATGAATATTAAACGCTACTTTGCTGCGGATATGCGCCAAGCACTTAAGCTGGTTAAACAGGAGTTAGGTGCTGATGCCACCATTCTTGAACAACGGCGGGTAGCGGGTGGGGTTGAACTCGTCGTTGCCAGGGATGCACCAACAATTCCCTCGCAGACTTCAGCTGCATCTCGCCACCGTTCAGATACCCAGAAAAAAGACTCAACAGCCGCATATAAGCAAAATCGTGCCTTCGCTCAGGACGATGAGTTTCACTGGCAAGGACATCAGGTTAATCAGCAAATGCAGTCAGAGCCGTTGGCTAGGCGGCAAGCACCTCAACAATCCCTTGTCGATTTAGCGCACTACAAACAAGAGAGCCGTTTGCGGGATACCAAAAAAAACAAAACGGTACCGACTAAATCGCATAAGCTCAACACTCCGCAAACGAAGGCAAGGCCTAGCACCAATGCTTATCAGGATGTACAAAGCCATAAATCTCAACAGGATAAACCTTATCAAGAAATTCAGTGGCAGCAAAAACAAGCCTTAGGTGATTCCCAAAAACAACAACATGAGCAAGTAGGTGATACAGCACCTGGGCTGCTGACCAATTTACAGCAAGAGTTGCATGGTATGAGGATGTTGCTACAGCAGCAGATGGGGCAAAAAGCCTGGGGCGATTTTTGTCAGCTTAACCCCGTTGCCGCAATGGTCTGGCGGCGACTAGTGGGGATGGGCCTGTCACCACAGCGAAGCCATGCTATCGTGCAAAACATTCCAGCCGATAGTGCTGTAAAAGTGGCATGGCGACATGTATTGGGCCAGCTTAGCCGTTTGCTGAATACCACTAAGCGGGATTTAGTCGATAGTGGAGGAATTTTTGCACTGCTTGGGACCACTGGCAGCGGTAAAACCACCACCGTGGGCAAACTGGCTGCTCGGTATGCCCTGCAGCATGGCACCGAGTCGCTGGGGTTGATTACCTTAGATACCTTTCGCATAGGCGCCTGTGATCAGTTAAAAACCCTTGGCCGCATTTTAAATGTGCCAATCCGTGTGGTGAATGATTTGTCGGGCTTACAACAGGCATTGGATGCCTTTCGTAGTAAATCATTGATTTTAATTGATACGGCGGGTCTGCATCCGCAGGATGATAATTTACAGCTACAATTAAATTTACTTGATCAAGTACGGCCAATGGTTCGAAATTTTCTGGTGTTGGCCACTACCAGCCAACGTGCAGTACTTGAGCAAGCAATCGATACTTACTCGACAGCACAAACAGTGGGTACGATTCTGACGAAAGTGGATGAAACACATAATTTAGGGGAGTCTTTGGATATGGTGATGGCTGCCCAGCTTGCGGTTTCTTATTATGCTGATGGACAGCGTATTCCTGAAGATATTGCCCTAGCGCGCAGTCATACGTTGTTGAGTCGAGCGGTAGCAATATCGGGATCACTGGCTGAAGATGATGCCGCATGGCTTGTACAACAGGAATGGACTATCGCAGGACACTCACTGTTTAATGAGTGTGCTGTTGGGTAATTACAAATTATTATGTTTGTTGTCTGAGTAAACAACACGATGGGAATTAAACATCCAGTTCAGGTACTCGCTGTAACCGGAGGTAAAGGAGGCGTAGGCAAGACCAATGTGGCGCTTAACCTGAGTATTGCTCTGGCAGAAATGGGGCGTCGCGTCATGCTGCTTGATGCTGATTTGGGGCTCGCTAATATTGATGTTTTGCTGGGCTTGTCACCAAAACACACCATCGCGGACGTGTTGGCAGGTAAGTGTGAGTTACGGGATATTCTTTTACACGGGCCTGGCGGTATAAAAATTATCCCCGCATCCTCCGGAACACAGGCGATGACACAGCTATCCTTGCAGCAGCATGCAGGGTTAATTAGTGCCTTCAGTGATCTTAATGACCAACTGGATGTGTTAATGATTGATACCGCTGCGGGGATTTCCAGCTCGGTGGTTAGCTTTGTTATTGCCAGCCAAGAAGTGCTGATCGTTGTCACCAATGAGCCAACCTCCATTACTGATGCCTATGCGCTGATTAAGTTGCTCCATCGAGATCATCAGGTCATGCGTTATCGGGTTATTGCCAATATGGTGCGAAGTCAGCAGGAGGGTCAGCAACTTTTTAATAAGCTGACCAATGTCACCGAGCGCTTTTTGGATGTCACCATGCAGTATTTGGGGGCTATTCCTTTTGATGACGCCTTACGTAAAGCGGTGCAGCGGCAACGTCCCTTATTGGAGTGTTATCCTCGGGCAAAAGCGGCAATAGCGATACGAGCGCTGGCGCAGAAGATTGATAACTTTCCCTTACCAGCCTCACCTCGAGGGCATTTGGAATTTTTTGTGGAAACCTTGGTGTCCTGTGAAGTCGGACGTTGTTGATGAAATCAATGCAAGGTGTTGGACTATATTCCCAGGTAAGTGGGCAGCAAGGACAGCAACTTGTCCAGCGTTTTGCCGGACTTGTTAAACGAATCGCCTTACATACTGCTGCTCGACTTCCTGCCAGCGTACAGTTGGATGACCTGATTCAAGCAGGAATGATCGGGCTGCTAGAGGCTGCGCGAAAATATGATGCCAGTAAAGGGGCCTCATTTGAAACCTATGCCACCATTCGTATCCGAGGCAGTATTGTCGATGAAATCCGCAAAGGGGATTGGGTACCGCGTTCTGTGCATCGAAATAGTCGACGAATTGCTGAGGCTATTCAACAGATTGAGGCAAAGTATGGCCGTGATGCCAAGGATCAGGAAATAGCAGAAGCTCTGTCACTTTCACTGGATGACTACTATGCCATGTTGAGTGATTTATCAGGTAGTCGATTGTTTTCATTTGAGGAGCTGACCGCCGCTGGGGATACATCACAAACATCATTAGCCAGCGAACACACAAGCGATAAACCACCAGATGAACTCCAGCAGAAAAAACTGCGGCATGACTTAGCACAGGCAATACAAATGTTGCCAGAAAGAGAGCAACTGGTGTTGTCACTTTATTACGATGAAGAGTTAAACCTTAAAGAAATTGGGCAGGTGTTAGGGGTAAGTGAGTCCCGAGTGAGTCAAATTCATTCACAAGCTGCAATGCGACTTCGTGCTCGGTTAGCTGACTGGCAGCCCGAATAATATCAGTCTTTAATAAAACCATAATATTTATGTTCTGACACCATTCAATCACATTAGATGTAGCCAAATACACGTCAGGTTATTACCAAAAAAATTGATTGAGCATTATTGAATAATTATCCCAGTCTTTCAAGGGGCATGATTTGGTACTTGTTTTTGGCTATAAACTGTTATTGCGTAATGAAAATGTTTTGAACACTTTCTAAACATAAATCGAATAAACTGGCATGCCAATAATCACCTACTAGACTTGTAGTAGATGTAAAAAGGCAGCATCTATGCATCATGAGGGAGGTCGCCTTGGATAAAAATATGAAGATCCTTATTGTGGATGACTTTTCCACCATGAGGCGAATCATTAAAAACCTATTGCGAGACTTAGGGTTTACCAACACGGCAGAAGCGGATGATGGTCAAACAGCACTTCCAGTTTTGAAAAGTGGTGGCTTTGATTTCTTAGTGACGGATTGGAACATGCCGGGTATGACAGGAATTGACTTGCTAAAAGCTGTCCGTGCAGATCCTAAACTCGCTTCTCTACCGGTTTTAATGGTAACGGCTGAAGCAAAACGAGACCAAATTGTTGAGGCTGCACAAGCTGGCGTTAATGGCTATGTAGTCAAGCCTTTTACTGCTCAAGTTTTAAAAGAAAAGATTGAAAAAATTTTTGAGCGTGTGGAAGCTGGTGGTTAAGAGGCTGATATGTCGTTATTAGATAAATACACTGAAGGGCTGACACCAGCTGAGCTTGAAGAAGACTTAAAAAGTCGTGCCCGTCAAATGGTGGAATACCTGGAAAAAGGTAATTTAAAAGATGCCATTCAGGTAATTCATGAAATTAATGAGGTACGGGATAAAAGCCTTTATAAAGAAATTGGCCGTTTAACCAGAGCCTTGCATGAAGCGATTATGAACTTTCATTTAGAAGCAGGTTTTTCTGGAGAAGATAAAGAGCAAATTTCCAGCATGGCGGACGCCTCAGAGCGTTTAAACTATGTCACCAAAATGACTGAGAAAGCGGCTAACCGTACCATGGATCTGGTGGATGCCAGCGTACCTATTGCGGGTGATATTGCTGAACAATCAAAAAATTTACGCGAAAGCTGGCAGAAGTTGCGTAAGCGCCAGATGAAGCCTAATGAGTTTCGCGAATTATACCAACATATTGAAGTGTTTTTAGACTCCACTGAAGGAAAAGCAAATACACTTTATAACAACTTAAACGAAATTATTTTGGCTCAGGACTTTCAGGATTTAACGGGCCAGGTCATTAAAAAAGTCGTGGATTTGGTGGCTGAAGTTGAAGAAAGCCTGGTTCATTTAGTGCGTATGGCTGGACAGCTCGATACGTTAACAGGCATTGAACATCGCTTTGAGACGAAGGAAAAAGATAAAACCGTTGCCGAAGGGCCTCAGATGCGTGCGGAAGAACGTACTGATGTGGTATCAGGTCAGGATGAGGTTGATGACCTATTATCCAGCTTGGGGTTCTAGGGGAGTTATTTCATGAGTTTTGATGCTGATGAAGAGATTCTACAAGACTTTCTTGTCGAAGCTGGGGAAATCTTGGAGCTGTTATCTGAGCAGTTAGTTGATCTTGAAAACCGTCCAGATGATAAAGATTTACTGAATGCAATCTTCAGAGGCTTTCACACGGTTAAAGGTGGGGCAGGTTTTCTCCAGCTCAATGCGCTGGTTGAATGCTGTCATGTTGCTGAGAATGTGTTTGATACATTACGGAATGGGCAGCGTGCTGTAACGCCTGAATTGATGGATGTTGTTCTGCAAGCGTTAGACAAAGTGAATGAAATGTTTAGTCAGGTTCGCGACCGTCAGGAACCTGAGGCAGCGGACAGGGAACTCATTGAAGCCCTGACCAGGTTTGCTGCGCCAGAGGGTGCCGCTGAAGAGACTGAAGCACCGGAACCTGCGATTGAAGAACCAACTCCCACACCTCCAGAACAAGCAGCAGAGCCTGAGGCTGAGAAACCTCCAGCAGCAGCTAAACCCAGTGGAGATGAAGCTAAAGGGTCACAAGACGAAATCACGGATGAAGAGTTTGAGCAGCTGCTTGATGCCATTGCTGATCAAGATAAAGAAGAGCAGGAAAAAGGAGAGCCCTCAAAAGTAGAGGTTTCAGCACCAACTCCTGCTGAAGGTGTAACTAGCAGTGGTACGGATGAAATAACCGATGATGAATTTGAGGCTTTACTCGATCAGTTACATGGGAAAAAAACCGTTGGTGGAACTACTGAAGAGGCAACACCTGCGGAGTCCAGCTCAGAAAGCCCAGAAGCGGCTGAGCCTGCAGAAGCTGCTAAAAAAGAGCCTGAAAAAAAACAGGTCGAGCCACCTGCTGGGGATGAAATAACTGATGATGAATTCGAGTCTCTGTTAGATGAGCTGCATGGTAAAGGGCAATTCCATGGGGCTAAAGCAGAAGAGCCGCCAGCACCATCACCTGCAAGTGAGCAGGTACCTGAAGCTGACTTTGATGAACTGCTCAAAGAGTTAAAGCACAGTGCTCAAGGTGGCGCACCAAGTAAACCTGCAGCACCGGCTAAACCTACACCACAAAAACCAGCCCCTGCACCAGCGGCCGCCAAACCTGCAGTAGCACCCAAACCACCCGTTAAGGATGCGAATCCCCCAGCTGAAACCACTGTGCGTGTCGATACCGCTCGCTTGGATGACATCATGAATATGGTGGGCGAGCTGGTTTTGGTTCGTAACCGGCTAGTTCGGCTGGGCGATCGAAGTAGCGATGAGGCTCTGTCAAAAGCGGTATCCAATTTGGATGTGGTTACTGCAGACTTACAGCTGTCTGTGATGAAAACACGAATGCAGCCTATTAAAAAAGTATTTGGGCGTTTTCCTCGGGTGGTGCGTGATTTAGCAAGAAGCCTAAAAAAAGAAATCAATTTACAGATGGAAGGGGAAGAAACAGATCTGGATAAAAACCTTGTTGAAGCATTGGCGGACCCCTTAGTGCATTTGGTGCGTAATGCTGTGGACCATGGGATTGAAAGCCCTCAGGAACGTGAGCAAGGTGGTAAAAACCGTCAGGGCAATGTCATGCTTGCTGCCCAGCAGGAAGGTGATCATATCCTGCTTTCCATTACTGACGATGGGGCGGGTATGGATCCGGACAGGCTAAGAGCTAAAGCTGTTGAGCGAGGATTGTATGACCAGGATACAGCGGACCGGCTGTCTGATACGGAATGCTTTAATCTGATTTTTATGCCCGGCTTTTCCACTAAACAGGAAATTTCAGATGTCTCTGGACGTGGTGTGGGCATGGATGTGGTCAAGACGAAAATTTCGCAGCTCAATGGCACCATCAATATTGAGTCTGAAAAAGGCAAGGGTTCACGCATTATTATTAAAGTACCATTGACGTTGGCGATTATGCCGACATTGATGGTGGTACTGGAAAAACAGGCATTTGCTTTACCATTGGTGAGTGTCAATGAAATTTTTCACCTGGATTTATCACGTACTAATGTGGTGGATGGGCAAGAAGTTGTGATTGTTCGTGATAAGGCATTGCCTTTATTCCACTTAAAACGCTGGTTGGTGGCAGGCCATAATTATTCAAAGCCTGTGGATGAATCCCATGTTGTGATTGTGTCGGTAGGTACGCAACGGGTAGGTTTTGTTGTTGATCAGCTGATTGGACAAGAAGAAGTAGTGATCAAGCCGCTTGGTGCCTTGTTGCAAGGCACTCCGGGTATGTCAGGGGCGACGATTACAGGTGATGGTCGAATTGCCTTGATTCTCGATGTACCTAGTTTGCTGAAACGATACGCACGAAAACAGTCTTCTGTTGTTGGCTAAGGTCTGGTCAGGTGGTGAATTGTCAGCAAAGAATCCAATAACCATTACTTACAAAGAGTAATCACAGTATTTGCTGTAAAGAGGGAGCAGATTACACAAATATTAATGTATTTATGGGGCCTTACTAAGCGGGAGATGCCTGGTGGCAATAAAGGTATTAATAGTAGATGATTCGGGTTTTTTTCGGCGGCGTTTGACTGAACTTTTGAGTAAAGACCCATTACTTGAAGTAGTGGGTACTGCACAAAATGGCCAAGAGGCGATTGATAAAAACAATGAGCTAAGCCCTGATGTCATTACTATGGACTATGAAATGCCCGTCATGGATGGTATTACAGCACTTAAGCAAATAATGGCAACGAAGCCAACGCCAGTGTTAATGTTTTCTTCGCTAACTCATGAGGGCGCAAGAGTAACATTGGATGCACTAGAAGCGGGGGCTGTTGACTTTTTACCCAAAAATTTCGAGGACATTTCCCGCAACTCAGCCAAGTTAAAGAAAGTGCTTTCTGATCAAGTTAAAGCAGTCGCAAGAAGTCGCTATCGGACTGCAACACGTAAAACAGAGCCTGCTGCTAAACCTGCAGCACGACCAGTTATCTCCGCACCTGAAAAGCCAACTGTTCAAGTTTATAACCGGGGTGTGGCTAAACACCGGTTGTTAATCTTAGGCACATCTACCGGGGGACCGGTTGCTTTACAAACCATTCTCACCTCATTACCCGGTAATTTTCCGGTGCCTATTTTGTTGGTTCAACACATGCCTGGTACGTTTACCAATGCTTTTGCAGAGCGGTTAAACCGGATATGCCAGATTCGCGTAAGTGAGGCTAAGGACAATGACCCTTTGAAGCCAGGTCACGCTTTGCTTGCGCCAGGAGGCAAACAATTAATGGTTGATGCTCGACAAGGAGGTATTGTGCGTGTGTTAGAGGGGGATGCCAGACTAAATTATAAGCCAAGTGTTGATGTAACTTTTGGATCTGCAGCGAAAGCATTTAGCAATAAAGTGTTAGCGGTGGTGCTGACCGGCATGGGGGCTGATGGCCGTGATGGTGCTAAAATGCTCAAGTCTGCTGGCTCACATGTTTGGGCACAAAACCAAGAAAGCTGTGTTATCTACGGCATGCCGATGGCAGTGGTTAATGCTGGGCTGGCTGATGAAGTAATTCACCTCAATGAAATTCCCCGGCGGCTAGTTGAGGCTATTTGAGCATGGATGTGCTCAGCTTAGCTGGCCTGGTTCTGGGCTTGCTGGCCATTGTTGGTGGTAACTTTCTTGAGGGAGGACATATCAGTGCGCTGTTAAATGGCCCTGCGGCGGTGATTGTTATCGGTGGCACGATAGGTGCTGCATTTGTCCAGTCTTCAGGTCGAAACTTTAAACGAGCGCTAGCGATTATCCAGTGGGTTGTCGTGCCACCTGTGCTGGACATTGAAGGGGGTATCGCTAAAGTGGTTGCCTGGAGTCTGAAAGCCCGTAAGGAAGGGCTGTTGGGCCTTGAGTCTATTGCGGAGGTTGAGTCTGATCACTTTGCTCGAAAAGGACTACAACTGCTCGTTGATGGTAATGAACCTGAAGCGTTGCGCAATATCCTTGAAGTTGAGTTGTATGTGGCTGAAGCTCGTGATTTACAAGCAGCTAAAGTGTTTGAGGCCATGGGTGGGTATGCACCAACCATTGGTATTATTGGTGCTGTCATGGGGCTTATTCATGTGATGGGTAACTTGGCAGACCCCTCGGAACTTGGGGCTGGAATTGCGACCGCGTTTGTGGCGACGATTTATGGGGTAGGGATGGCTAATTTGTTATTGCTACCGATGGCCAATAAACTGAAGACCTATGTTCATCGGCAGTCACAGTACCGAGAAATGTTAGTGGAAGGCTTATTGGCCATTGCTGAGGGAGAAAATCCCCGCTCCATAGAACTAAAACTGCAAGGCTTTATCAACTGATGTTTATCACAATGTGTTGTCAGGCATTTCTGCTTTTACCACACCCACCTTGGGGCAGGTGAGTTGACAACATTCCTCCTTCTCTCCTATCTAATAATTAAAAGCTTACTTTTTCTTGCATGAAGGGGATCGTCTGATCTGGAGACTGGTCAACTTTGAACTTGGCTCTCTAAACACAAGGTGATGACAATGGCTCGGCGCAGAATGATTGAAGAGCATGAAAACTTAGAGCGTTGGATGGTGTCGTATGCGGATTTTATTACCTTGCTTTTCGCTTTTTTTGTCGTGATGTACTCAATCTCGTCGGTGAATGAAGGGAAGTATAAGCTGTTATCAGAAACCCTGGATGGTGTTTTTAATGAACCTGCGCGAAGTTTAAAGCCCGTTCAAATAGGCGAGTTGACACCACGTCAACCAAAAGAACCCGAAGCTGTTGTGAAAGAGCCAAATCAGCATGACATGGCGATTGATGATATTAATCAACCACAGGAGCCGGAAAAAGACCCTTTGGTTGAAATTGAAAGTCAGGTGAACGATCAATTTCAGGATCTCATCAGTAATGATTTACTTTCAGTGGCTGGCAACGAGCTTTGGGTCGAAATTGAAATGAAATCCAGCCTGATATTTCCCAGTGGTGATTCGATACCAAACAATCAAGCCTTTAAGGTGTTGGAAAAAGTAGCGGATATATTACGCCACTATAAAAACCCAATCCATGTTGAAGGATTTACCGATAATATGCCCATTAATACCAACCAATTTCCAACAAACTGGGAGTTATCGGCGGCACGTTCTGCAGCCATTGTCCGGTTGCTGGCGAGCTATGGCGTTGACCCCCGGCAATTGGCTGCCGTTGGTTATGGCCAGTTTCAACCGATTACCACCAATAGTACACCAGAGGGAAGGAGTCAAAATCGGCGGGTGGTCTTGGTTATTTCCAAAAATTTGGACATCAGGCGAAGTATTCACGCTGCAGGTGCTACGCCTTAATCATGGATAAATGAGGTGTTAAACCCAGAGTAAGCGCATTATTTTAAAAGCAATTTCAATGAGCATGTGCTAACTATTAATTTAAATCTGTTTTGGCTTAATTGTTGCTGTTCAAGGCAATAATAATTCAGTCGTCACATGGCGGGGAATTTAAGCGCTGGGGGATGTGTGAGAATCTGGACTATTTCAAACCAAAAAGGGGGCGTAGGAAAAACGACGACTGTTGTCGCCTTGGGAGGTTTATTAGCCCAGCAAAATTACCGTGTATTGTTGTTAGACTTGGACCCGCATGCATCCCTTACCTGTTATTTTAAGTATGATCCTGATCAGCTGGAACATAGTTTATTTGATTTATTTAGTCATCAAGGCAAAGTGCCTGACTACCTTCCTGGTCAGTTGGTTGTTGATACTGGGTTTCATAATTTGATGCTACTGCCTGCAACCACATCACTTGCAGTGTTAGACCGTCAAATAACCAATCAGGGTGGCTATGGTTTGGTGATATCTCGGGCCTTGATTCACTTGTGGGACCAGTTTGATTATGCATTACTGGATACGCCTCCACAGTTGGGGGTGCTGATGGTAAATGCTTTAGCCGCTAGCCAACGCTTACTGCTACCTGTGCAAACCGAGTTTCTTGCACTAAAAGGCTTAGAGCGAATGTTGCATACCATGCGCATGGTGTGTCAGTCGCAGAAAAAAGCATTACCTTTTTTAGTTATTCCCACTTTATTTGATCGCCGGACACAAGCCTCTGTACAAAGTTTATTAGCATTGCGCAAACAACATATGGATCATATTTGGCAGTCATATATTCCTGTAGATACGCGTCTGCGTGATGCAAGCCAGGCGGGTATTCCTCCTTCAGTTTTTGACAAAAACTCACGGAGTGTAAAAGCCTATGGTCACTTATTGAAAGACTTATTGGCCATGCATCAGCGAGCTACACCATTAAGGACCCAGGCGAAATGAGCCAGGAGAGAAACACCCAGAATCCATCCAAATCGATGGATGTAGTTAAGGATTATTTGGATCATTTATTACAGGAAGTCAGTTGGGGGGAAGGGCTTGTTGAACTTGAAACAAAGCATGACACTGAGTCACTCATAAAGCCTGAACCTCAAATAGAGACAGGGGATGCTTGTGTACCGGAGGAGCTGAAAACCACTGAAGAGAAGGCTGTTCCAGTAGTCCCTGAAAAAGCTGTGCAAGTGCAGGAAAATCAAATACTTGACTGTTTGTTATTCAGTGTGGGTGGATTGCGACTGGCTGTTCCTCTGACCGAATTGGGTACTGTGCTGTCAGTCCGCGACTATCCGTTAACAACGCTGGTAGGTAAGCCTTCTTGGTTTTTAGGTATTATTCATTACCAGCAGCAGACATTCAACGTGATTGATACTGCCCAATGTATAATGCCTGAGCGTTATAAGGCTGATGCACAAAAGGCTTTTCACTACTTGTTAGTGATTGAAAACTCATCATGGGTGTTGGCCGTTGATAATGTTCATGAATCTATTTTGCTCTCCGAGCATGAAATTCGCTGGCGAAAGCAGAAGGGTAAGCGCCCCTGGTTAGCAGGTACGGTCATTGCCAAAATGTGTGCACTATTAAATATCAAAGCACTGGCCTTACAACTTAATAGTCAAGTCTATTCCAATTCATAATACTGTGTGACGATCGTTAATTTTTTATGGAAGCATCACGATCACTCATAAAGCATAGTTGTTGTAGGTACTTTCAAAAATAACTGCTTATAGTTTGAACTAACCACTTTGATGACCATGTATTATAGTTAATTTACTTAATATGTTTAATGGCGACGCAAGATGAAAACTTTGGCCTTGCGTAAATTAAAAAGTGACTTTTATGGAATTAAAAAGTGACTTTGATTGAGCCCCAAAGAGACTTTTGTGGAGCAAAAAAGTGAGTAGTGCCATGACGACACATTCAACCCATGCTAATCAAAGTGCTGAAGATCCTATTCTTCAGTGGGTGACGTTTCGCTTAGCAAACGAAACCTACGGTATTAATGTAATGCAAGTTCAAGAAGTGCTTAGGTATACTGAAATAGCACCTGTACCAGGGGCACCGCCGTTTGTCCTTGGCATAATTAATTTACGGGGTAATGTGGTGACGGTGATTGATACCCGTTTACGTTTTGGGCTTGCACCTGGTGAAGTGACTGATAATACACGAATTGTGATTATTGAGGCTGAAAAGCAGGTAGTGGGTATTATGGTTGATAGTGTGGCAGAGGTGGTTTATTTACGTCAATCTGAAATAGAAACAGCACCTAATGTAGGTAATGAAGAAAGTGCTAAGTTCATACAAGGGGTGTGCAATAAAAATGGGGAGCTGTTAATTCTGGTTGAGTTGGATAAGCTACTCAGTGATGATGAGTGGGCTGAGATTTCTGACTTTTAGCGGCTTACCCATCGCTAAGGGTATTAATAATGGATTGGTTATGGCCGCTGATAGGGATTGCTTTTGTTATTATCGTGTTACAGTTGAGTATGATGTTTGCTGTTTATCGTTGGCGTTTACAACGGCAGCAAAGTGAACAGCAATTACAGCGTTTACAGGAAGACCTAAAAGCTGTAGCGGCTGGAGCTATTGGCGTTGGCAAGCACTTACAGGATGTTGAAGCTAAATTGTATCTCCTGGTGGATAAACAGGAAATTCTTGAACAGCGTGATTTAGGTAGCCTGCCTTATAATCAAGCCAGTAAATTACTCGAAATGGGCGCTTCAACTCAAGAGGTTGCATCGAGCTGCGGACTGACTCAGGCAGAAGTAGAGTTATTGGCAAGATTTCACCCCGTTAATTAATATTTAGTCATCCCTTCAAGTATTTTTTCAATCATGCATTTTCAGGTTTATCGGTATCTGGTGTCCAACCCGGGGGATATTTATTTTGCAACCGATAGGCTAAGGCAATGATTTCTGCAATCGTAATATACAGTAGTTTTGGTATTTCTTCGCCTAAGTCAAGAGTGGCTAAAAGCTTTGTTAACTCCGCGTTTTCATACAGTGGTATACCTGCTTCGCGAGCAATAGCAATAATTTGTTCGGCAATGGCATCGTGTCCCTTGGCAGTGAGTTTAGGGGCTGTTTCGCCATCATAGAAAAGTGCAATAGCTTGTTTAGTGGTTGGTGGTGTTTGTTTCATTTTACGTTGTTATGTCTACGAGCTGATGTTGGATAGAAATTTTTTGTTGCGGGGGAACACCTGGAGCAACATTCAAAGCCTGGACTTCTATTCCTTGTTTCATTAACCGTTTTTTAAAGTCATCAAGTTGAGCAGTCAGTTTATTTAATACCTGGCTATGTTCTGCCCAAAATGTGGCTGATAATTTTCGCTCAAGTAATGTTAGCTGGACATAGAGTGTGCCAATTGGAGCAATGTCTAAGGCTAAAAATAAATCCCATTTGGGCGTCTTGGTTCCATTTTTTCCTTGTTGTTCACGTTGCTCTAAATGAATATGGGCATGATCCAGCTGTTGGTTATGATAAATAGGCAATTCAAAGTTCCAGCTATTTAACAATGTTGGATCTTGACCAATAGTATGCTGTTGATGAAGTGACATGAGCTGACTTGAGTGTATTCTCAGAAGAGCGCCTTGCAGCATTTTAAATAATTGGTCGATGTTGAATGTGTTGAATTCTTTACGGGGGGGGAGCCAGGGTAACAGGTAAGCAAGTGTAGGTTGATAGGGAGATGAGTGTGACAGCATCGACGAGGCCGAAAGTAGATTGCTGGCAAGGTGTGGGTAGTGATTCACCAGTTGCTGTGCTGTGCGTAATAAAAGTGCTTTCAGGTCATGGCTTAATGAAGGCGACAAGAGTGGTAAATAGGATGAATATTGTGAAAGTGGTGTATTCAATAATTTTTGCTCCATAAATAGACCACTTTGCTGAAGCCATTGAGTCAGTTGCTCTGGTTGCTGTAATTGAGCAGCACTAGGCAAACGTTGTAATAACTGATTGATAGCTTGTTGCACTGTCGTTGGCAATTGCGCGAAGGATGTTGCTGCTTTAGCCTGAGGTAAATCCACCTTACTTTGTTGTAAATAGTAATAAGCCTGTGTTAAGGGCATTGAAGTACGCAGTGCTGTTTGTAAATTATTACTTAATAACGCTTGATACCAAGGACCCAACGCAGTTAATTGGGTATGAATACGCCCTTCACGATATTGCAATAAGAGCTGACTATAAAGTTTTAAAGGCTGTTCTGAGTTAAGCCAGAGCTGTTGCTGATTGGCAAGCTGTATTAATGAATAATAACGGCCGCCTTGCCCTAGTGGCAGGGAGTGGTTTGCTACCCAGCTTTCTTTCGTTGTCGTAGCGATCACTTTAGCTGTCAGTGCAGTATTTTGACTGGTTTGTAATGACTGAACGAGTTGCTGAAAAAGTTCATCCTGAACAACTTTTACGGGTTGTTGACCTGGCGCTTTGAGTATCAGACCAAGGATATGTCCAGGTAAATAATTAAAAGCGGATGTTAATTTAAACGGCTTTCCTGCTACTTCAAGGGTGATAAGGTAATTTGCAGGTTCACTGATGGGGATGGCACCTCTAGGTATTGACGGTAATGCGTCAGGATCAGTCAATGAAGATGATTGGAAAAGGGGAATAGAAGCAAGCACGCGGGCTGATATTGTACTTGGGGAGGATGCTGCAGTCTGTGTGGCTAATAAAGTACGGAGCTGAGCAATTTGTTCTTCATTTAACTGCAATTTAGCTGTAGCGCTGATGTTGGATATTGGTCGAGGTGTAGGTGGGTCAACGGGCGAACCAGCATCAATCATCAGCGGGTATCCTTAAAGTAGTTTCTTACCAGTATAGTTGTTAACAGCCTTCGTTGCGTAAAGTACCCTTTTAGTCAGTGTGATTTTGGTAAAAGCGTAAGATAAGATTGCCATTTGTAAGACAGTAGCGGGATAATTGTGTATAAAAATTCAAACTATTGCCAACCAACTTATTAAATTAAAAAGTATTAAATCACTCTCTTATAAAGAGAGGTGCTGTTAGAGAGCGTAAAAAACCTTTATTTTTGGTGTAGTAAAGAGTGACTGAGCAAGTTTTACTGATAATCAAAAAATAGAGAAAATAAGCATTGATGAAACAAATAAGGTGTTGCGTGCTGATTTGTAATAAATTATGATCACATAAAGCTACAAAGCAATTATTTATAATTTGGCTAGCGTAATAAATATAATCGTTTACTGATAAATAAGCTACGAATTTAATAAGTGAATTTTATTCGTTCTCCAGATATCCTCTATGGTGTTAACAAGGTAGTTAAGAATAGAGTGATGTTTTGTGTGTTTTTACTCATAACAACGGGTCTTAGGGGGATACCAATAAAGGTCTATTGACTTCATTGGAAAGGATAAAAGCTGAATCCTGAGGGCTGTATGTTACTTAGATATACCCGCAACGAAGGATATAGTAAGTAACTTACACTTCTGTGGACGAGTGTCGAAACTACTTTTAAATGAAGACTTGAACGTTAGTATAGCTTTGCATGACAAAGTAGATAGTATGAGTAGTTATACGGCAAAAGCTGTATATGGGCAGTAAAAAACTCAAGGGATTGGACTATATTGGTTTGGTAACACTCATTAAAAAAATAAATACTCTGCTCAATGGAGGAAACATGAACAAAATTACTCGCGCTATTATTGCAGGACTTGGGGGCGCCTTATTGAGTTCTGCGGTATCCGCGGCACCATTACTCTCATCAACCAGCTTACCACTTACGGGTGATGATTTAATCCAAGCGTCTAATTACTTTACGTCTGAAGCTGAACTCCAGCAGTTTGCAAAATTCGTTAAAGGTTTAGATGTTTTTCCTGACCATAAAAACCCAACCTCCATCGCCCAGATGGAAAATAAACAAATTAAAAAGCAATACTATATTCCACCCTATTTTCAAGCACCCAGAGATCAACAAGTAGCAGGTGCTGTAGAGATAGCTGATTATGCATTAAAGCTAATGGCTGGTGTACAGACAACGGCAAGATCATTTAATTTTAACCTTGTTGAATATACCGCCCGCCAACAAGAAATCCAACGTTACGAAAAGTCACTCATAGCGTTTGAGAAAATGTATGAGAAAGCTATAGAAAACAGTGAAATATCTAAAGCTGAAATTATTAAGCAAGCTATTGTAGAGTTAAAACAACAAATTGCTGGCTTAAAAGATCAGCAACAACAAGGCCAGCAACAAGGGCAACAAGGTCTGGAGGAAATGTACGATACATTACGCCAGGAAGTTGCTAATCAGGTAAGGATGGATTTGGCTATGCTTGGTGTACAAGCAACGTCAGAAGAGCTGAGCTTATTTAACAGTAATGAGTCGCAAAAAATTCTGCAAGCGATGACATCCATGATGGCTAGAGCTAATGCCGAAGGTCAGTTTGGGGTTCAGCAAGGTGTCTTTACTCAGGGGTATAACCAAAAAGAAATGGAGTATATCCGGGTATACCGCTTAATTCGGAATGATGTAAAAGTATCAGCATTGTCAACAACAGCTGTATACGCTAAAGCCGCTGCATTAACCTCTCGTGTAGATGCCTCAGAAGATGATCCACTGACCAACAGCAGTGGAGTGGCAAATGCCCCCCGTTTTTATCTAGCGGTGAATGGTGGCTCTAATGGTCGTTGTGGTAACACACGCAGCTGTAATGTCGTTATTGACTTAACCAGTCAAGGTGCATATTCAGCTTTGGCTAAGACGGGAGCGAAAATTTTCCCCGTTGTTTTTGAAGCGGATGTTAAATTCAAGCAACCCGACTTTGATGGTACTTTAACATGTGACTTTAAAACAGGTTGGCAAGCAGAAGGACGCGCTGATGTTAAAGATGGTGGCGTTATTTATGATGGCGACGTTTATAACCGCATAAAATACTCGTCACTTGAAGATGGTGGATGTGATTATCAAATTCGCCAGGGCGATAAAGACTCTGCTGCTTTTCATACCATCAACTATTTGTATAAAAACTACATGCAGTTGAAAAATCAACGTGCCATTAAATCAAAAGAGGAAAAAGACCGCTATCAGCAGTATGTAACCAGTGAAGTACAGCGCCATGCCAACATGTCTCAACAGGATAATGGCTGGGAGTGGTATTCGTTAACTACTTGGACGCGCGCATTTGGTCGTGGTTGGGGAACTGCTGTTAGCTTCGTAGTAGGTGCCGCAAGAAACTTCTATTGGCATACACGGATTGAAGATACGTCTAATTATGACCGGGTGAAATTTTCAACCACTATAAAAGAGTTTAATACAGTACAAAACGTTCGTTTTACATTTGATGCAAACCCAACACTATGCTGGAAGTCTGAAGGTTTTGGTAATAAGTTTTTATCCGCTTGTCCTTCTGCTGAGTATGACGATAAAGCTGATACTGATTTAGGTAGGACACAGCAAACCTGTCAGGATCAAAGCTTTACCACTGACTGTACTGATCAGATTGAGCAAAATGAGCAAAACCAAACAACAGATGAAAATGGTGTAATTCAGGATCCTTGGGCATAAGCAGCAATAAAAAGGGGGAGGATTCCCCCTTTTTTAATTTTGTATTATATACCCTTCGCTGAGGGGATATGTACTCCTTTAATTAAAGGGTACGTTTGACCTTATTATGGGAAAGGCTAGTGCTTGTTAAGACAGCGCTTTTATGCTGAGGGAATAGTAAAACATGAAAATTTATCGAGTTATCGGACTCATTGTCAGTTATCTATTGGTGTTAATGAACAGCGGTTGGAGCTATGGACAGACTGAAACTGATACGCACTATGAGTTTTGGAATCGGCCGGTAGAAATTTCTAGAAATCCGGATGTGCTTTACTTTCCACCTAAAGTTGCTGTGACGCTTGTCGATCAAAATAAGCAACCTGTTCAAATCAGCCACCGACTTTATCAACTTTTATCATCTAATCTGGAAGATTATTTTCCAGGCGTTGTGGTAGATGACTTTGTTGATAACTATTGGGATATTAAAGTTCAACCGCAGGTCGGCGAAAATAATTCGATTTTTCTGCCTTATTTTATGCAAATGACTGTTGCATGTATGAAAAGCTTAACAGTTTTAGATGATGCCTTTGAGCTAGAAAAAGCCATTATTGACAGTGACGAGTATGTAGCTAATGCGGGTGATGTTGAGCAAGTAATTAAAGCACTACTCGGGAAATACCAACCTATTGCTAATAAAATGTTGCAGGCCTATAAAAAGGATCGTTGTGATCTAAGCAATAATAATTACAGAATGGCACCTGTTGTCCAAGAGCGGCTGATGCTCGTGCTGGAAAAAGTACTCAAAGGTAAAAATGATTTCAGAGTGTCATCCGCTGATTTATTTGTTTTTTCAAAAACATTCGAATCCTTTTACTTCGGTAGTCAGGGTTTATGGGTGAGAAAGTCATTGAATCTTCTGAAAGAAACACTTACCTCCACGTTGGGTAAATTTACGAGTATCGCTAGTATTTCTGCTTTTGAAAAAGAGCATGATAGCTTTTGGCAGTTTTTACGTGAAACTTCATTGGTGGATCAGGAAATTAAAAATATTACTGATTATTGTGTCGTTAATACTGACGATTTATTTCAACCATTTAGTTTTACTGATTGTAAAGCGCAGTCTCCATTAATGTTGATCAAGCTGACGCTTGGTAATCAGTCGTCTTTAGTTGTTGGAGTAGAACAACCATGAGTGTGAAAAAAAAGTATGCTTTATTAAGTGTTGTTGTTATTGCGGCAGGAGCTACTATATGGCTCTTGCCTGGTCAGGAGGACGAGGCTCACTCTCAACCATCTAGTTTACAAAGTGTTAAGTCTCAGCTTTCGCCATCATCTAATGAACAAAGGGCGATGATAGCGTCGCCATCAGCAAATAATCACCAAGTGCAAGAACTGGATGAAATCGCTAAAAATGCGCTACAAGCGCCACAATCTGACGTATTAAATGATGAGGTCGAAGAAAGTATTGCTGAGTCTCCACAGGATTTAATTCATGAAGCGGTAAGACAGGCACGGGAAGAAAAAGTAAGACTAGCCTTGAATACTGTCCGGCAACGTACTGCCCAGATAACCCGAGAGGATATTGTTGCCGAGCAGCAACAACTTAAGGCGGTGCGTGACAAGCTTGAAAATATTGAAGTTAAGCCACCACAAATTGCTGAGTTTACTGATGAGGCGGGGATTAAATGGAATAAATTAACTTATGCAAATGGTGAAGTTAAATATGAGCTAGTATCATTTCCTGAGTAGTCTATCCAGCCGTAAAAAAACTGTAGTAAATGTCTGGAGCGGGATGAATGTAATAGGATAAGTTTTTAAGAGATAAGGAAGTATGAATAAACTCATTGTTCGCAGTATTATATTACTTATTTGCACTTTTAGTGTGTGTGCTTTTTCGGCCCCAATATCATTGCCAGGACGACTACCATTATCGGGAGAAGATCTCGATATTGCGAGTGATCAATATCGAGGTGCATTATTACAGCAGTTTCAGGAATTTATTTTAGGCTTAACGGTTTTTCCTGACCATGCTAACCCTACCAGCATTGATGCCCTCAATGACCTTTCAACAGATAAAACATATTATTTATTGCCCTATTATCAACCTACAGATAAATACCCTGTTGCAGGTGTTCAAGAAGTAGCGGATAACGCATTGAAGGTGATTGCTTCCCTTCAAGATTTAGTCACTTCTGCGGATGTGGCCTTAGTGTATTATGAACAAATCACAAAAGAACGTGTATCTATCGAGTCTTTGCGTCAGCATGTAAAGGCGCAAATGACGCGAGCGCAACGAGAGGGTAATCATACAGCACTGGCTTACTTAAAGCAGGTTGATCAGAGTTTGGCAGAGCAAGATCTTGTATTAGCCAATAAGCTTGTTGAGTTGCACGCAAAGGGTGAGCAAGGTTTGAGTGAGTTAACGGTGGCTTTGCGTAAGGAGTTGGTTCAAGAAATAGTCAAGTCCATGGCGACCTTAGGTTATCAGGTAACAGCTGATGAGCAAGCTATGTTGTTTAGTGATCAGGTTAAACAACAGGTTGAAGGTATTCTGACGGTTACTGCAAAAGCGGTACATGCTATGGACTTTGGGGTGAGGCAAGGACTACTGTTGAGTGGTTATACCCAACAGGAAATGGCTTTTCTGGATTATTATTATCAATTACGTCCTGATATACGCTTAGTTGATATCCAACCACAACAGTTGCATGTTTCTATGGCGGGTATGTCAGTTAATCAACCTCGTGATGACAACCCTATAGTTGATAATAATGCGATCGTATCCGCACCTAGGTTATATAAAGGTGTCAATATTCAACAAAATGGCAAGTGTGGGAAGTATAAGCAGTGTAATGTCATGATTGATTTTACCTATATTGGTGCAATGATGGCAAAAACTGCGCAATGGGGTGTTATGGCGCTTCCGGTGGTGCTAACAGCCGATGTAAAAGTACAGCCACCTCAGTTAAAAGGATCAATGCACTGTCAATTGGATAAACAGTGGTTTAATTCAGGACGCACAGCAACTCGTGACCAATACGCAATTTATTATGACGATGCTTTTAGTGGCTTGTTTAATACAGTACAAAAACCATGTCGATGGAATGTAAGACAGGGTGAGCATGATGCAACTCGTTTTTACACCACACAGGCTTTTATGAAGTATTATCAGCAGCAAGGAATTCAGCGGGTTTTAAAGTCTAATACTGAACAGCAGCAGTATGGAGACTATATTCAACAAGAACTGGATTATTGGCAGGCAAGAGAGCCGTCAGTAGTAGATTGGCGTTGGAAAAACTTTTTAAGCTGGAAAGATTTTTACGCAAACGACTGGCATACTAACGTAAAAAGTATTATTCAAAAACAGCGGAACAGTTTTTGGCAGTTGACTATTGATCTGAATGATTCCATCAAGTTTGAGGAAAGAGTCGATACGAGCGAATCTGAAATTCATCAGTTTATTTTGGACGCTATGCCGAATTTCTGTTGGAAGTCTTCCATGGGGCAAACACAGTTCTTATCTGCTTGTCCGAAGCGAGGTAACTATCAAGCCAGAGCGGATCATGATGTGGGTAAAAGCATAAAACTGTGCGAAGGGAATCCTTTTTCGCTGAACTGTCTGGATATGATTGAACGCATTAATAGACAACTGGAAACAGATGACCAAGGTGTAATTCGCGAACCGGTGACTAGCTTTATGTTGTGGGAACACTAGTTTGTATAATTATTCTAAAGTTATATACTATAATTGTATTATTTTTTCAGTAAAGTTGTAATGTGCAGTATTGTCAAAAGGCTTAGTAATGAGTTTAGTGGTGGATGATAATTACACTATACATCAATCGTTGTATAAAGCGGCAGTTGACTTGGCAGAACAGCGCTATCCTGATGGGTGGGCTGGTGCAGCAGCACTTCGAACTAATAGTGGTAAAATTTTAACAAGTATTTCACCTGCGATTAAACAAGAAGGTTTAGGGCTTTGTATGGAGGTGGGTGCGATTTGCGAGGCCCATAAGCTTAATGAGGAGGTTACTCATAGTTTATGTATGTCCAGGTCAGATAACCAAACTTCATTTGTTATTCTTTCGCCATGTGGAATTTGCCAGGAACGATTATTTCACTGGGGTTATGATGTACAAGTGGCAGTGACTAATGCGGAGAATCAGCTAATATTTAAGCCGCTTAAAGCACTAATGCCTCATCACTGGTATCAGGCTTTTGAGTAAAGGATTAATAGGTATATTTATTTAAGTTACACCTTCAGGTGTAACTTAAATAAAGGAAGAGGGTTGCTACTGGAGGTTTTCTTTCAAAATCGCTAAGTTCTCTTTAGCGGCATCTCTAACATCATAGTTTGTATCTTGCAGACGCTTTCTAAGGGCGATTTCCAATACATTAATGAGCTCATTGCCGATGAAGTCACAGGCTGCCTCGCGGGTTTTGGCTGATGGTGATAGTAGGCAGCGCTGAAGTCTAAAAATTTGTTCATCTGGAAAGGCATAACAGCAGTACATTTCTGCCAAAGCAGAAACGTCTTCATTGCCACTCTTGGTTAACTGCTGAACTTTATGTAGAGGAAGTAGAAATCGTTGTTGGTTAATGCATTCACTGAGTGCAATAGCTTGAAACTCAGGCTGATTGGAGTCTAGTGCGGCAAGTAGTAAATCTTGATCTTCAGGTAATAGCTTTTGGCGTGATAAGCCATGGCGTAAGGCCGCACACTGTTGTTCCAGGTTACCGCAAGCAATTTGCTGTTTTAGCCATATTTGGCCATTGGGGACATACTCACTGATGATAAATCCAAGCTCATCATAGAATAACTGAAGGTCTTCAGGCTCAACCCAATCAGGTGCTGGATGCCACCAGGCTAGTAACTGCTCACTAGAAGCGGTTTCTAAGGGTTCCCAATACATGATCTGTTACACCTCAATTCACTACAGTGCTGATTAAGCAACTCATTTCTTCGGGTATGACTTGCTTGTTACTAATACTTTACTTTCTGGCCTGAGAAATTGCCTTACGTTTGTTAGACATTCTCTAATTTGCTTCGCGGCAGAACATCTGTTGCGAATAGTTTTTCGAAAATGTCTTTTATTACCAGATACTTACTATTTGATTGTTGTTACCCTAAAGTTTACTTTGGGCAGATTAAAATAAGTACTGGTTGAAACGTATTGTTTGACGGCTGTCCTAAATTAGCTTTGCAATAGATATTGCAAGTCAATCTTCCTGAACAATGGTTTAACAGGCTTTGTTCTAAACGTTGCTATTCTATCTTTGATTGTGGTACAGGCCAATAAAAAAAATTAATTTCTAGCCTATATCTATTATTACAGTGTCCATAAATATTCAGCAATGCCATGTGAATAGCGGATGTTGCTTTTGTAAGCCAGTGCTCAATTAATTAATGAGCTATTTATGATATTGAGCTTTGTATTACCTTATTTAGCACTTTACCCTTGAAATACAGTGATATATCAATGTTGTTAGTAAATGCCAAATAAACAAAAGATTCAGATCAGATAGTTATTAAAAGCAAGAATAATCCTTAATTGCAATAAGATATTCCTTTTTGTCAATAGCAAAATACCGGTTAATGTGAATTCATTTTTTATAGTATGAGCCATTAGCAGCTTGAGTGATGCTCGGGCTTATCTGTAACTCCATGCTTTTATTGTGTTTTTTTGAATTTGGGGGTGAGTGTAGTGAGGCAAAAGAATTATTTTTTGGATGAATATTATTGCTGATAATTATTGTTGTTTTTTATTGATAATATTTTCTTCAATTTGAGAAAAGGTTCTATGTACAGGACAAAACTTTCAGGGAGTGCCGAAATACTGCCAGGTTAACACTTCCTTCTACTAGTACCCTGTGTAAGTAATCAAGCCCTAGACGAAATAAACTTTTCGGTTTTCGGCCATGCTTTTTAAGCTTCAGTGGCTTAAGA
>NZ_AUAF01000042.1 GCF_000428585.1 Zooshikella ganghwensis DSM 15267
AGTTGGGGATATCAACATAAAACCGTTTGTCACGGGAAAGGGGAGTATGCTCGTGATGAAGATGGGGATGGTTTTCACGAAGTACATGTTAACACCATTGAAGGTTGTTGGTCATTACTACGCTCATGGTTAAGACCTCATCGAGGTATTTCTCAAGAAAAACTACCTTTTTATTTAGCATTATTTGAGTTTGTGTACAATATAAAGTGCCGAGGAAAAAGCTTACTTAATGATCTAATAGAGCTATTGATATAACCCCCTAGGAATCCATATAGAGCCTTAATATTTTGATTTGGAACATTAACTACACCTTGCAAAGTTGTCCAACGCCACCCAGGAACACTTTGTGTGCTAACAGGAATCCATTGATACTGACCACTAGTATTCACAATATAAAGATATGCATACAACGGCGTTGCACTGCTTATCCACGTATCAAAACTCAACTGGAAGTTTTCACCTGCTTTAATATGCTCTTTCACATCACCAATAGTACCAGTCCAGTAATAACCTGTATTTTTAACTTCCAATATTTGGCTGGCTCGGTTCCGATGATCGTAAGCATAGTTCAGTGAACTATAAAAGCTATTCCACCCAGACATTGATTTTGCAAAGTCATATGTAAAATCAATCTTCTGTTGTATATTAACGGGCGGATTCACCGTTGTTGTGTTTGTCGTATTCGACACCTTGGTAGGACGAAAAGAGACAAGCTGATCACTCATTTCTGATAATGCCCTACTCGCATCCGCAACATTACTGCTACCACAAGCGCGACCTTCACAGATATATTTTCTGGGATTAGAGAAAATCGGTTGCACATTCCATGTACCATACGCTGAAGGATAAGCCATCGGTGTATGGAATGAGTTATTTTCCCCCCAACCTCGACTAAATGTGAACGCACCTAAACTATGATAGTAAGGATTATAACCACTTTCATTATCCTGAGGTAATGAGTGGCGAAGCCCCATATTATGGCCTGTTTCGTGTGCAACTATATAAATATAGCAATTTACTGCTGACAGGTTATAACCATGATCCCCTCTTGCAGAATTACGGTAAAAAGAACCATCATTAGCGCCACTTGAAATCCAGCCAATACCACAAGATTCCCCAGGAGGGTTTTTATAAACAACGGAAACAATATCAGCACCATATTTATCACGTAACTGATTAATCCGCTGATCATAGCTTACTTGATTTAATGATTGATTAGTTGCTCGATTAAGATCACCAGCCCAGTCCACTTGCTGAATATGAACAATTCTAGCATCAAACCCTGCATCACTATTTTTTAGAGTACGATTAAAGTACTCTACAAAACTATTAATTCGAGCATTAATATCTCGACCTTCCCATGTTGTTGTCGCTTCAGGAGTATACAACAACATATCTAATGTTTTAGCTTCTGCAGTAGCTAGCATAGATAAGCATGAAAGCCCCACTGCGGCACTTAACCCAATCATTTTATTTTTTAATATTTTCATAGTTTCCCTCGAATTAGTATCGGCTTTTACTTGTGTTAGGAATGTTCATGTGTATGAACATTACTTTTTGTTAACTGGCTTTTATCCATTCCTGGAGGCAGAGCTTCTTCAACTTTGGGCTGGATCAAACCATCATTTTCATCAATAAACTGTTTTTTAGCGCGCTCTTTTTCATCAATTATTTTTGTTTTTCTTGTTTCATTATCAATAATAATAGTATAGGTTGAGCTAGCAGTAATAAGGGTAAGATGAGTATCAATTTTACCTTTGATTACAGAGGCACCTTGCGTTGTATTAGGAATATCACCACTTACAATGTCTATATCTCCAAATCCTTTTTTCTTGTTGGAAAAGGTCACTGTAAATGGAACCTGTTCTTGTGGTATTTGAAATGTAAGTGTTTGACCAGGTTGTAAAGAAGAAAAAACTATCGAATCAGTTTCCGTCTCATAATAAGTTAAACCTTCATCATCATAAGTCGGCTGCCACTCATCCAAGCTCCATAATGTGTTAGCCTCATAATGAGTGACCAACTGCTCCTTTTCTTCTTTCTTCTGACTCACTGTCTTTTCTTGTATAGGGGGCAAATCTAAACCCTGATTCCCCTCAAGCGTTTTTACATTTTTTTCACTTATTTCAATGGGGGTAGTTACACTATTCGAGCCAGTTAATTTAAAAAAGCCTATAATGGCGGAGCCAAAAACAAAGCCTACAACGGCTATAGCAATTTTTTTATGACGCATCCTTGTTACTCTTTATTACACATTGAGGGTAATTAATACACGCAATTTATACTAACTATTTCATAATCTTGTTTTGACGCTATTCTCAAAACAAAATGTATTTATAAAAATTATTGAAATATAATTATCGAGATTTATTTCTAATTTATATAACAAATGAGGATGAGTACTTATTAAGCCGCATCATGAGCAAGTGAAAAACTCATAATTGTCAGCATTATCCCTATTTTCAGATTTATAAGAATATTCTCAGTGTTTAACTTGAATCATCAGGGAGGTTAGAAATAGCTCTGCTGGCATACAATCATAAGCAGTAAAAATAATTCAGTATAATCTTATCATTAAAAATTATAATAAAGTCTTTTACATTCATGCATATAGAAGAATAATACAGGTCTAGCTATACCCTTTAATCATTGTTAGGGTTTGTTGCACATTAAATATACTGTGAATAACATGAAAAAAGACAAGCAAAAAGTAATCGGCGAGACACTAAGTGATGACCACCTGAAAACACTTCTTGAAGCCCGTCCCGCAGATGATACTCCGGTAGGTTACTATATTTTACTGCGAGCCTATCAAAGCTTACGAGAAGATGATTTCGCACGCTTCTTAGATTTTTTTGTCAAGGCTGGCTATGACATTAACGTTAAGAATCAGTCAGGGGAGGCGTTCTTGTCACTCTTGTGTCAGCATACTGAAGCTGCTCCTTATGTTGAAGCAATGGAAAAGATGGGTGCGACTCACAAATAAATACCTCCCATTTACAGTAAAAAGCAACAAAAAACGGCAAGTTCATACTTGCCGTTTTTTGTTGCTTAAGAGAAGCAGCAGAAGCCACTTACTCTTCTATTTTATGACATGCAACACGGTGCCCATCACGCGCGATCAGTTTTGGACGGTCACTGAAACAACGCTCATCACTAATAGGACAACGGGTACAGAAAACACAGCCTGCAGGTGGGTTGATAGGTGAAGGTAAATCACCTTCTAATAACTGTATTTGCTTATTACGTTCTTTTTCAGGATCAGGAACAGGTACAGCAGAAAGCAGTGCTTTGGTATAGGGGTGTAGAGGGTTATCATACAACTCGTGTCTTTCAGCGAGTTCAATCATATTCCCCAAATACATCACCATCACGCGGTCACTGATATGTTTTACAACACTCAGATCGTGCGCAATAAACACCAATGATAGCCCCATTTCATGTTGCAACTCTTTCAACAAGTTAACAACCTGAGCTTGTATAGAAACATCCAGTGCACTGACCGGCTCATCACACACTACCAATTTTGGCTCTAAAATAAGTGCTCGTGCGATACCAACACGCTGACATTGACCACCAGAAAATTCATGAGGATAACGGTTAATGACATTTTGTAGCAGGCCAACGCGCTTCATCATTGACTTCACTCTTTCCTCAACCTTCCTCCGAGAAAGGTGAGGATAAAAGCTTATCAAAGGCTCTGCAATGATCTCACCAATAGTCATTCTTGGATTTAATGAGGCTAGTGGGTCCTGAAATATAAATTGTAAGTCCTGACGTTTCACGCGTAGTTTTTTTTCATCAAGCTGGGTTAAATCTTGCCCTAACCAAAGTACTTGGCCATCTTGGGCAGGAATCAGCCCAATTAATGCTCTCGCTAATGTTGACTTACCACATCCCGACTCACCGACAACACCAAGTGTTTCGCCCTCATAAATATCAAAGCTCACACCATCAACAGCCTTCAAAACAGGCTTAGGCTCCCAAGGCCAGCGCCGTCCTTTATCTACCTGAAAATGCACTTTCAAATCACGGATTTGGGCAATAACATTTTGTGGCGCCATCATGCAACAGCCTCCTCGGTCAGGTGACAAGCACGTTGTTGATACTGATTAAATGTTGTTAAGGCGGGCTTCTCTGCTCGACACAGCTCTACAGCGTATTGGCAGCGCTCTTGAAATGGGCAACCTTTTGGTAAACTCAATAAATTGGGAGGATTACCGGGAATTGTCTGAAGCTCAGCCTGATCAAACTCCAAGTCAGGAATTGAAGCAAGTAGACCTTTTGTATAAGGATGTGTTGGCTTGTGGAAAACATCCTGAACAGAGCCATACTCCATCGTACGGCCTGCATACATTACCATGACTTTATCGCAAAGCCCTGCTACAACGCCTAAGTCATGAGTGATCATAATAATTGCTGTATTAAATTCCTTTTTCAGCTCCTGCAACAAAGTAATAATTTGAGCTTGAACCGTTACATCCAACGCGGTGGTAGGCTCATCCGCAATCAACAGTTTAGGACTGCATAATAAGGCCATTGCAATCATAACACGTTGACGCATTCCTCCTGAAAACTCATGAGGATACATATCAAAACGCTTTTTTGCTTCAGGGATTTTAACAGCATCTAATAAACGAATGGATTCAGCTTTTGCTTCCTGTTTCGTCATATTTTTATGAAGAATCAAGACCTCCATTAACTGCTTACCAATTTTCATATAAGGGTTAAGGCAAGTCATGGGATCCTGAAAAATCATCGCAATTTTTTCTGCACGAATTTTATTTAATGCTGAAGCAGGTAAGTTCAGGATATTTTGTCCTTCAAACTCAGCAGATCCTGATACTTTACCATTCTTGGCGAGTAACCCCATCAAAGAAAATGCCATTTGGCTTTTTCCTGAGCCTGACTCACCTACAATACCTAATGTTTCACCTTCAGATAAGGAGAACGTTAAATCATCTACTGCGGTTACTACACCATCATGCGTAGTAAACTGAACTTTTAAATTATTTACTGCCAGTAATGACATACTATCTTCTCCCTAGCGGTCTTTGGGGTCTAATGCATCACGCAAACCGTCACCAATAAAATTAAAACAAAATAGTGTCACTACTAGAAATCCAGCAGGGAACAATAATTGCCATGGGTATAAGTCCATGGTTTTACGACCTTCTGAAATAAGGGCACCCCAGCTCGTTTGTGGTTCTTGTATACCTAATCCCAGAAAACTCAAAAAAGACTCAAATAAAATCATACTTGGTACTAATAATGTTGCATAAACAACCACAACACCCAACACATTAGGAACAATATGTCGTGTTATTATTTTACTGGTACGCACACCACAAGCATGAGCCGCCTCAATAAACTCCTTATTTTTCATACTTAAGGTCTGTCCACGCACTATCCTGGCCATATCCAACCAAGACACCATACCTATCGCCACAAAAATGAGTAGAATATCCCGCCCAAAAAATGTCACCAATAATATGACAAAAAACATAAAAGGAAATGAGTTCAAGACTTCAAGAGTACGCATCATCAAGTTATCGACTTTCCCTCCTACAAAGCCAGAAATAGCGCCATAAAGGGTGCCAAAAATAACCGCCACTAATGCACCAGAAACCCCAACAAGCATCGATATTTGTCCACCCATCATTGTGCGAACAAAGAGGTCTCTACCTAAACTATCTGTGCCAAAGTAATGGCCATCATCCATTGATGGTGCTACATCCATTGCCCCCCAGTCTGTATCATCATAAGCATATTCACTAATACTGGGACCAATAAATGTCATTATGGTAATTAATAACAATAAAATTAAGCTAGAAATAGCTGCTTTATTTTTAATGAAACGAATCCAGGCATCTTGCCATAAACTTCGCCCTTTTACTTCTGAAGCCTCTACCAGGTTATCCAATGCATCAATTTTTTTGGTTAGCGTTAACATGTGTTTATCTCTTCTCTCACCGGCATTATTTTTTGCCTTTCACTGATAACTCGACTTTGGCCATTTAGAAGCTAAGGCATTGCAGGTAAAGCAATACTGTTAGTGGTTATAACCTGAATTAACTCATGTCTAATGAAAACCATGATATGAATTAATTCTAACCCGTTGTTTCTAATAGCTTATTTTTAGCCGTCATGTGTATTCAATAATGGCCAAAGCCGAGTGATAACAGTCACTCCCTTGAGTATTCTGTCCACCTCAGTGAAGACATATTGTTTTATGCATAACGAATTTTAGGGTCGATAAGTCCATATAAAATATCGACAATAGCATTAAAACTAATTGTTAAAACACCGATTAAAATGGTTAATCCCATCACCATTGAGTAATCACGATTTAGCGCACCATTCACAAACAGCTGACCAACGCCACCAATATTAAAAATGGTTTCAATGACAACTGATCCAGTAATAATACCGACAAATGCAGGACCTAAATAAGATACAACAGGTAACAACGTCGGACGTAATGCATGGCGAAAAATAATATAGCTACCCGGCAACCCTTTTGCACGCGCTGTTCGAATATAATTACTGTTTAATACTTCAATCATACTCCCACGTGTTATACGCGCTATCGCAGCAATGTAGTGTGTTGCCATTGCAATAACAGGCAAAATCATGTATTTAAACTGTCCATCGTTCCAGCCACCTGCTGGAAGCCATCGATACATAATGGCAAATACCAACACCATAAGCGGTGCCAACACAAAGTTTGGAATGACTACCCCTGTCATAGCTACTGTCATACTTGTATAGTCAATCCAAGTATTTTGTCTGATGGCAGCCACAACCCCAAATGTCACCCCAAAAACCAATGCGACAATAAAAGACGCAATACCTAGCTTGGCTGAAACAGGAAACGCCTGCGCTAATAACTCATTAACGGTATAGTCCTTATACTTAAATGAAGGGCCTAGATCTCCTTGTAATAAATTTCCAAGATAAATAAAAAACTGTTTCCAGACTGGTTCATTTAAATGATATTTTGCTTCAATATTTGCAAGCACTTCAGCAGGGAGTGCTCTTTCAGAGGTAAATGGACTTCCTGGTGCGGAATGCATCAGAAAAAAAGAAATGGCAATCAAAATTAATAAGGTGGGCACAGCAATAACAAGTCTGCGCATAATTAGCTTTAACATAAACTGATCCCGCCGTAGCAATTGCTGGCCAGTTTTTATTCTAAAAATGTTAAATTATTAAATAAAAGTCTGAACCAGCGCTTATCACTATAACGATTTTTTAAGTCCTATAACCAGCAAGTTAGCTCAATAACAAATAGTTTTTACTATTATTACTGAGCCAACGTCTATGGTTATTCTCCTTTTATAACCTCGTTATAGATATACTTTATATTATTAGTGTTTGATGATGTAATAATCTTTTGAATAAATATTATTCAGTGGATCTTGGTTTTGATAACCACCAACAAACGGCTTAACAAGACGGGCTGTTACATCATGATAAATGGGCGCAATAGGCATATCACGGGCAAGCAGTTGCTCTGCTTTCATGTAAAACTCACCAGGATTTTCAGCTTTAATCGCACTAACAAGCAACTGGTCATACTCAGGATTATTATACTTTGGATCATTCAAAGTGTTTTTAGAGGTCATTAAATCAAGCATTGTTGATGCTTCATTGTAATCACCATTCCAGCCTGCCCTAGCCACTTCAAAATTACCTAAACGCTTATTATCGAGGTAGGTTTTCCATTCCTGATTTTCAAGTGAAACTTTAGCACCTAATGTTTTTTTCCACATAGATGCAATAGCTACTGCAATCTTTTTATGATTGTCATCTGTATTGTACAACAGCGTGAAAGACAACGGCTTATCTTTTGAGTATCCGGCTTCAGCTAATAATTTTTTCGCCATTTCATTGCGTTCTTTCTGAGATAACTTAGCAATTTTATTCTCAGGTGCTTTAAACCCATCAATATTAGCAGGTGTAAGATTGAAGGTTGGTATCTGGCCCATACCTAGGATTTTGTCAGTAATAATGGACCGATCAATGGCTAATGATAACGCTTTTCTTACTTTGACATTATCAAATGGTTTTTTACGTGTGTAGAAACTGTAGTAGTAAGTTGATGCCTGACCGGTAATGTGTAACTCGTCAGCCATGTCTTTTTTAATACGTTTAAACTGCTCAATAGGTAACCGCTCATAGGTCAGATGTACTTCATTTGCACGGTAACGATCAAGCTCAGCATTGCGCTCTTGAATAGGTAAAAAGACAACTTCGTTTAATACAGTTTGCTTATTGTTCCAGTAATTTGGATTACGCTCTACGACAATTTTTTCGTTAACCACCCAGCTCTTTAACTTAAATGCACCGTTAGATACCATTTTTCCGGGGCGAGTCCACTGATCTCCAAGCTTTTCTATTACTTTCTTAGGTACTGGGTATGTGGTCGTATGCACCATCATTTTAACAAAGTAAGGTAAAGGCTTCTCCAAGGTTACTTGGAAAGTATGATCATCAACCGCTTTTACGCCTAATTTAGACTTATCTTCTTTGCCATTGATAATAGCACCTGCATTTTTGATGGCCGCTAGCTCAAAGTACCACGCATAATTAGAGGCTAATTTAGGGTCAACTCCACGCTGAAAAGCATATACAAAGTCTTCAGCAGTCACAGGATCGCCATTAGACCAACGCGCATCCTGGCGTAACTTGAAGGTATACACCATCTTATCTTCACTTACATCCCAGCTTTCAGCTACTCCTGGTATTACACTGCCATCCTGAGCATTAGAAACAAGCCCTTCAAACAAATCCCGCGCAATAGCTGAACCAGGTGTTCCTTCAATTTTTTGAGGATCGATAGAAGCAGGTTCTGAACCATTGCCCCGAACTAACCGCTGCTCTTCATCCAACTTAACCCCTTCTGGAACGATGGCAGCCTGTGCGGCAATGCCTACACACAGAAAAGACATACACACAGCACGTGAAATCTTTTTTAATATCATAGTCAAGACTCCTATTGGCAAAACAAACGCAATCAACTTTTCATTATGTTTTCATTATTTTGGCGTTTACTACGCAATACCCATAGAGAGTCATAATTAGCGGGCCAAGCTTCTGTTCAGAAAAGACAGTCGCGTTTGACTAAATTAAAAAGTGCTGACTGTGCCAAAAGTAAGTAATGTAGCCAATTTATGGATTACTTCCTGAGTGACTGAATAGCAGCCCCCTGGCAACAAGACGAAACACTCCCTCTAATAATGACTAGCACAAGGGTACAAGCTTCAGATTAAATCCTCTGAAAGCTCATCGGTACACAACCTATTCATCTCTTTTTATAAAATAAAACACATCCAAAATAAACAATCTGTTACATTCTAGATAATTATTATACAGTCAGCAAACTAAGTTTACTAAAGGCGAGTGAGGTATAATGCTCAAAATAAAGATTTATCTAATATATACCCATCTTGTCGGGTACCTAGAACACTAGGTTGCCATGTTTACTTAAGGTTGTTTTTCTCGTAAGAAAGGAAAATAAACATCAAAAAACTTCACTAAAACTAACTCAGTTTAATCTGGGAAGCTCTCCTTTTAATAATTAGAAGAATCTAATTTAGGTGAGCTAAAATAAAAAAGCAGCGAACAAGTCACTGCTATAAAAAGATAACAACTTGGAAGGAGTTAACACTTTCTATTCATTGCATAAAGGATGCCAGGTTGATCTGCCATACATTAAACTTTAGATCCAAGAGTAAAAGGGAAATGAAAAATACGCGTATATCCCTAGCGCACTACGATAATTGAGCTTAGTCAGCACAAATATAATTTTTCAATTTGGCTAAAAAACTAACTACAGCCATCCCCTGAAAATACAAACTTATCCTTGTTAGATGCCCAATAAAGGCGCAATGTGATCTGTAATAGGGCACAAAAAAGGCCCTTTTCGGGCCTGATTAATCATTAATCACTTAAATAGCGTTTCTTTAAATTTATTTTCATCAAACTCACAACCTAAATAATCTACGATTGATTGCAGGTCTTTTTCAGCATTATCTAAACAACTAGTCCCACCTGGAGATGGCGTCATATTAAAAATAATGCCTTTTTCTTTAATTTTAGCCTCTCCCATCAATAGCTGTTTTTTCTCTTTATCAATCAACTGTGGCCTTACACCACCAAATCCTTTAGCAAAAGAAACATCAGCCAATGTCAAAGAGGGAACAATTTTTTGGGCATCTTTTAAGAATAATCTGCGCCGCACATAAGGTACTTCAAATAACATATTTTTAAAAATATAATTACGAATATCAGGTACTTTTAATAAATCCCAAAATACTTTAACGACAGCACTATCCAGTCGAAGTACTTTAAAAAAGTCTAAAATAGTACTGGGATTATAACGCTCCAACATGGGTAACAGTAGCGCGGTTGGTCCAAAACGTGTTTTGCCATCAACTAATACGTCAGGATCACCATGAATTGCTGCAAACGGGAGTTTATCATTTTGAACAGTATAGACTTTTCCATTTAATACCTTAGGGGTGAAGTAAAAGCTCCCCGCCATTGGCATACAAGAAAAGTTTAAGCCATACCCCATTTTCTGCGCATAGAGCAAACTATGCCCACAAGCAGAAACAACAACAAACTTTGCATAATAATCGCCTTTGTCAGTAACAACTCTAAATCGTTCACCATCTCGACGAATGTCCTCAACTTTTGTACCCAAGCAAATATCAATTGACTTATCCTGAGCCTGCTTGGCTTGTGCTACAAAAGAGCGAGAGAGTGTGGCGTAATCGACAGCGGTGTACTCATCAACAGCACCTAATGCTGCCAGTTCTTCTGGCCGTTCTCGACCATTGATATTAACAACACTTGGCTCAACTTTGGCAATATCACTTTTCTCAAACAACTCCATACTGGGAAAGTGATGCTTAAACACATCATAGCGTTCGCGCAGAAACTGGCTTTCCTTAGCTCCAACACCGAGTACCATTTTGGGGTACTTGAATACGATTTGCTCATACTCTTCTTTTGGTAGCTGCAAAGCATAGGTTCTAAGCATATCGGCAGCACGTTTGACGACAATTGCCTTTTCTAAGCTATAGTTGGTCTCGATATCACCACAATGGATTGTCTGACTGTTATTGCTGCCCTTGGAGCTCACCTGAGCCAAGTCATAATACTTCTCAACTAAACAAATAGACTTAAGGTTGGTAAATTTTGCAAGTTCATAGAGGAGTGCGGTACCGGATACGCCACCGCCAACGATCAATACATCATGGGTATGTACAGTCATAACTGCTTCGGCTCTCTAAGGTGCTTTTAGTATGTTTATAGCTTCACGCGTTGAGATTGCTGTGACTTGATAAGTACAGCGCTTTTATTATACCGAAATCAAACCCATTTGACTGCGTGTTCCCATTGATATTAAAAATGGTGAGTATAAATCTAACTTATTCTTATATACGTACTCGAAGTACTAGTAATGTGATCCCCTATTAACGGTTACTCTCAGATAGTCCTTAAACTTGATGTATTGACTGCCTGACAAGAAATAAGCTTTTGATATTCAGCAGCTCATAAATTAAGCCACATATTAGAACTTGCTCTTAGTCAAAATGAGACATAGAACAAAATTATTTAGCAAGATGCCACATACATAACTGGTATAATACGCTCCACAAAACGACCAATAACGGCCATTATTTGACGGCTTTTATTTTAGTTAAGGCAAACCTTATATAAACTAAAGGTCTTATCTGCAGTCTTTTAGTGATGTACTGCCCTTTAGAAAAGTGTCTTGATAGACTGTACTTCCAATCACACTGTTAAAAGTAACGCAGTTATCTGACAAGGCAGAAATTAAGGCTGGCAATAACATGAGGGCACTTCTTAAGCAAACAATGATAGCTTATCACAGCTATTACATGTTTAAATTATGACCAGCCTTTTGTATTACTCAGGAGCATTCTTCTACTAAAAAGCAACTTAATAGCAATAAGCTGTCTTATTTACTGCTTATGGCCTGTTAACACGACACAAACAACAGCCAACATTTAGGTATAACTCAATTTGCTATCTGGGCCAGACATTGTCAAACGCAATTAATACGTCAACTCCAACGTCCATATCACAGACACCTTCTGTCTGGCAAAGTATACGTTTACCAATTGCCTATAAACTCGCTTTTATTCTGACCTTAACAATGACTGTTGGTATGGCCATCATGGGCACAGTGATCACTACCAATCAGTACCGACTCATGAAAGAGCAAGTTGATGATTTTGGTACCACCATCGTTAACCAGCTTGCGGCTGCAGCACAAGAACCCCTATTTACCGATGATCTCGTCGGGCTAAAGGTGTTAACTAACAACCTCTCAAATGAGTCAGATATAAAAGGTGTGGCCGTATACACCAATAATGGTGAGTTGATGGTCGCCCAAGGCTATATTCCACAAGCCTCTGTCAAAAATTTACTCACCGAGGATAACCGCCTACCCAATGATACTTTTCGTGTCGAGTGGAAAAAGCCTGGAAGTCATTCTGAAAAAGCGGAAATGGTTGCTTTTGTTAGTGCTATCCAATTTCAGGATGTTGTTGCAGGTTATGCGATGGTTAGCTTCAGTCAAGTTCGCATGTTTGAAGTGGTTCGCAGCTCAGTAAAAGGGATTATCCTCACCACCGTGATCCTGTCATTACTGATGAGCTTTATTGCCATTGTAATGGGACGCCGTCTATCAAGACCCATTCATAGCCTGATGAATGCAGCTTCTGAAGCACTAAGCCATGGCAGAGAAGAAAAAAACACTGCTTTATCACAGGATGAGCTTAGTTATCTCGCTGCCAGCATGAAAACGCTAGCGAAAGGTTTTGGTGAGCGCTCACAGATTGAGTCTATTTTTTCTCGCTTCGTCTCAAAAAGCGTGGCAACACAGTTGTTAGAAAAAATGGATGAAGTCACCATTGGCGGTGGCCAGCAGGTCGAAGCAACTGTCGTTTTTGTCGACATTGTTGGTTTTACCAGCTTATCAGAAAATATGTCCCCCAAAGATGTGGCTGCCATGCTCAATGAGTATTTCAGTTTCTTTTATGAGTGTAGTACAGCGTTTTTGGGCATTGTCGATAAGTTTATTGGCGACTGTGCAATGGTCGTATTTGGTACACCAACCCCAGATGCCAACCATCGTTTAAATGCCATTGCCTATGCTGTTGCAGTACAAAAATTGATTCGCGTGGTGAATAAAAAACGACAAGAGAATGGTTTATTCCCTGTTAATGTACGAATTGGAATGAACTGTGGTTTAATGCTAGCAGGTTTACTTGGTGCTAATGAACGCCTGGAGTATACCGTCATTGGCGATGCGGTTAACTTAGCCTCTCGCTTAGCTGACAAAGCTGGTTCTGGGCAAATCATTATCCCTTCCAGCATTTATGAACATCCAACAGTAAAAGACAAAGTTTGCGTACAGCACCATGGCAGTTTATCGCTTAAAGGTAAAGCAACAGAAATTGAAGCTTTTCGCGTGACCAATCTCACAGGAGAATATCACGAGACAATGCGAGAATTAGTCAAAAAGATTCTCCATGAGGCGCAAGACCAATGAGATACTCGTCATTTCGCTTCCCTATTTTAATTGTATTATGCTGTATACAGCTTGCAGGGTGCAGATTACCTCAAGCTTTTCTCACTTACAGAGAAAAACCTCCCTACCCCACACAAAATATTGAGACGTTAACTGCAGAAGCAGAAGCATCTGCCGCCAATCAAAAGTGGCATACAGCGCTTACCCGCTATGAGCAAGCGTTAATGCTCAAGCCTGATGATGAAAAACTGCAGGCTGCTTTTGAACAAACACGATCACAACGTGATATACATATCACTAAACTACAGAACCGACTTTATTTATTACAAGCTACGGTACTGAGTGATGAAATAAGCTTACTTGAAGAAATGGCTGAAGCTGATCCAACCAATTTACATATTCGCCAACAGCTCAAATCAGCCAAAGCCAAACAAGGTGAGCTTTATTATTTCTTATTACAATGTGCAGATAATGCCGTCGTTTTAAAACGTTCCCAACGTGGACTCGCCTGCTTGCATTTGGCAAACAAGTTACCCTATCACACAGCAGACGAAGAGCGCATTGCATCGCTTAAAAAGCAGTTAACCCAAATTGCCACACAAGAACAGCAAGAGGCTCTCGCGGCACGCGCCCCCGTTAAACCATTGCAGGCAGAGCGTCTGGCTGAGCAAGCAGAGCAACGTCAACAAGAAAATCAACAAAGTAAAAAAGCGGCGAATAACGTCAAGCAGCTGAGTAAACTTCAGGAACGTTTTTCTTTGGCATTACAGCGACAAGACTTTTTGTCTGCCCAGTCCCTATTCAGTGAAATTGAGAAAATGGCACCCAATGATCCTGACCTTAAAAAACAGCGAAAAGCGCTAAAACAACAAACCCAATACTATGTTCAAGCTCAAACCCAAAAAGGCATTGAGCTATACAGTACTGGCTACCCAGAGCAAGCGCTTGAAACCTGGAAACCACTTTTAAAACTGTCACCCAAGAGCCAGGAACTTCATAATCACATTGATCGAGCCAAACGCTTTCTCAAAAAACTAAACCAGTTGCAAAAAGATAATCACGATGACATTACTATTCAGTAGTGTTTTACGCTAACTCACAACTATAAAACCACCAAAGATAGAAAAACCCAACGCAAAGCACAAAGTGATAAATTTCACATAAAAGGCTAAAACAGTGTCTAAAGTGAGTGACCTGACGTTTAATCAGTCTCTCTGTTTTTTATACTGCTACAATATTCACTTTGCTGTGGGTATAGTGTGTTTAAATAAAGATGATTATGATCTAAAAGCAATCTCCAATGCTTTTTTAACCTCTATCTAAAACACTACCTTAGTGTTTTGATTTTTACTTAAATGGCGAAAGCTACACAATGTGTTTGTTAAGACTGACATAGCGATGAACTAGTATGATGAAAAGAACGATATCTGCAGTATGCCTGGGTTTATCCATACTACTTACCATGACTGGCTGCGTCTTGTCTCCTCAGCAAATTAATGTCAACCCTACAATTACTCTGCCAACACGTGTACCTGTTGTTCAGCGCACAGTAATGGTTAATGTTGAGGATAGTCGTCCTACTAAAGTGCTTGGTACACGAGGTGGGCTATACGATAAAACAAGCACAATCACCATTCAAAATGACCTGTCGAGAGCTATCAAACACGCTGTAGAGCAAGGTTTACTGCAAATGGAAATGCAAATCGACAACCAAAACCCCAGTGTCAAATTCAATGTTTACATTGATGAAATAAACTACGATACACCAGATAGTAACTACGTAACTCAAGTTAATGTTTCAGCCACCGTTAAGGCTGTTATCGAAATTGGTTTAAAACGATACACCGGCCGTTATCAATCTTCAGCTAAACACCGTGTTGTAAAAGCACCTTCTGATGTGAAAAACCAAGAGATTATTAATGATCTGTTAAATGACGGCTTAAGTCGCATGTTTAACGACCAAAGCTTGATTCGGTTTATGCGTTCAAACCCATAGCTGCTAATTAAAGTCAGGCACCATTATCGAGCTAGTCCTGCTTTGATACTGGTGCCCAATCATTTACCTTTTTACTATACCCTTCACGAATGATTTCTAGGTTTTGTTATCTTCACTCCTCACCCCAATCACCTATTAATATAGGCTCATGGGACTTCGTCACTCGATGGCCGCACCTAAAAACAATTCGTATTGGGTATATTAACCCTAACCTTTAATTCTAGACAGCTTGGCAGGCGACTTTTGCCACCATGCCGCTAACACCTCTGCCCAAGTCTCATGATCATTAAGACAAGGAATCAGCGTTAATGACTCGCCTCCTGCAGCCTTAAATATTTCCTCACCTTGTATAGCAATTTCTTCTAGTGTTTCCAGGCAGTCAGATACAAAGGCAGGACACATAACCAGCAGTTTTTTTACACCCTGCTCTGCCAATGAAACCAACTGCTTATTAGTGTAAGGCTCCAACCATTTTGCTTTACCCAGGCGAGACTGAAAAGCAACAGAGTATTTGTCTTGCTCAATGCCTGCTTTTGCAACAAAGGCCGCAGTGGTCTTCAGGACCTGAGCACGATAACAAGTTAAGTGTGCAACTGAGCTTTGTTGGCAACAATCAGCTGAAGACAAACAGTGAGAACCTGTCGGATCATCTTTTCGAATATGTCGCTCTGGTACACCATGATAGCTAAATAGCAAGTGATCATAAGACTGCTGTAAAAATGGCTTAGCAACGTCATACAAAGCACCAATATAAGCCTCATCTTCATAAAACACGGGGTGAACATAAACAGGTAAGCGTATATCTTGGTCTCGTGTAATACGCTCCAGCTCAACAACACATGTTTTAACCGTAGACATTGCATAATGCGGATAAAGAGGTACAACCAATATTTCTGTCACATCAGGTCGGCTCGCTAAGCTTATGAGCTCCTGCTCAATACTAGGAGAGCCATAGCGCATAGCATAACGCACACATACTGCTCGTGTTTTATTTGCTAATTGTTCGGTTAAACGCTCCGTTAATACTTTTAATGGTGACCCTTCGGGCCACCAAATACTTGCATAAGCCCCAGCAGACTGCTTAGGGCGACGCGGCAGTACAAAACAGCTGACGATTAACCGACGCAACAGATAAGGTAGGTCAATAACATACTTATCCATCAAAAATTGATTTAAGTAACGACGAACATCACTGACTGATGGCGAATCAGGTGAGCCAAGATTCACTAAAAGTACTGCACGTCCTTCCATTCATAGTCCTCAGTTGGCAAATGACTTTGTATTATTAGGAGCACCCTTCAGCACAAGATAACCAATAACACCTGAGAGTAAGGAGCCAAATAAAATACCAATACGATCTGTCATTAGATAATCACCACCAACTTGTTCAAATGCCAGTGAACCAATAAACAAGCTCATAGTAAAACCAATACCACACAACAGAGAAACCCCATACAACTGTCGCCACGTTGCATGACTAGGTAGTTTTGCCAGCCCAAGCTTAATTAAAGCCCAGGTAAAACCAAATACACCTAGTTGTTTACCAATAAAAAGTCCGCCAATAACACCTAAAGGAATGGGATCAGTGACTGATTTTAAGTCTGTCATGCTTAGGCCAACACCCGCATTTGCAAAAGCAAAAATAGGCAAAATAGCAAAAGCAACCCAACTATGAAGTCCCGTTTCAAGCTTATGTAAGGGCGAAAGGACTGTGTGGTCTCCCGTTCTTAATGGTACAGTAAACGCAATAAGCACGCCTGCTAGCGTTGCATGAACACCAGACTTTAACACACAGACCCACATAATGGTTCCCACAACCATGTATGGCCCTAAACGCAACACTTTAAAGCGATTAAGCAGCACTAATATCACTAGGCAAATTGAAGCAGCAATTATCGACTCGATTGATAAATCACTAGAGTAAAATAACGCAATAATAATAATGGCCCCTAAATCGTCAATAATTGCCAGAGCCATTAAAAAGATTTTTAATGAAGGAGGAACACGACTGCCTAATAGAGAGAGCACACCTAACGCAAATGCAATATCAGTTGCAGCTGGTATAGCCCACCCCTGAAGTGCCAAAGGGTCTTGGTAATTCATCGCGGCATAAATCGCAGCAGGTACAACCATACCTCCCACTGCAGCTACCGAAGGCAAGAGCACTTTACTGGGAGAAGATAACTCCCCTGACAAAAACTCTCGCTTTACCTCAAGCCCAACAACCAGGAAAAAAACAGCCATCAAGCCATCATTAATCCACAACAAAATGGGTTTATCGACACCCAGTGTGCCAATTTTAATCACTAGTTCAACAGAGAGAAGCTGGTCATAATAGTAAGAAAGTGGTGAGTTAACACAAATCAGTGCCAAAATAGCAGCAACCACCATAATTATGCCGCCCGCTGACTCTGTATGTAAAAAGTGCTTTATTTTTTCAATCATTGATACCCCTGAATAAACAACACCGGAAACCTATAGTTAGCATCTTAAGCTATATTAAAAAACCAGCATATATTAACAAGACAAATAGGTACTTACCTTTATGCTGTTCATTATCACAGCACTGTTGCAATCTGAAGATTCTGGAGATTCTTTAAAAAATTGTTGCAATATCAGGTTAAATGTTCATAAACATTTATCCGCAAAATACGGCTTATGACTTCTGATCAGCACAAACTTGGCACTGAGCATTTTTCGCTAGCTTCAATGAGCGCCAATCCATGTACTTTGCATCCAAAACCAGTAAGCGTCCAACCAATGTAGTGCCAAAACCAACTAACAGTTTAATCACTTCTGTAGCCTGAACAGTACCAATCATTCCCACCACTGACGCTAACACACCAGACTCACTACAGGTCATGGGTTGTTCTTCATATCCTTCTGGGTATAAACAGTGGTAGCATGGAGAGTTTGGCTGCCGCGAATCAAATACCGTCACTTGTCCTGACAAACCAATTGCAGCCCCAGAAACAAGTGGTTTTTTGTGACGTACACAGAAACGATTCAGCACATAACGTGTATTAAAATTATCTGTTGCATCAACAATAACATCAGCCTGCAGAATTTCATCCGGTAACTGCGCTTGAGTAAACTTACTTTTAATCGTGAAAATGTGTGTTGTAGGGTTAAGCTGCTTAAGTGCTTTACTTGCTGAAAGCACTTTATCCACACCTATCGAGTCAGAAGTATGCACAATTTGTCGTTGTAAATTTGACAGGTCCACCTGATCAAAATCGACCAGTACTAGTTCACCCACTCCAGCAGCTGCAAGATACATACTTACAGGTGAACCTAATCCTCCAAGCCCAATAATTGCAACACGGCTTTTTGCTAACGCTTCCTGCCCCAGGATATCTACTTCTGGCAGCATAATCTGACGGCTATACCGAAGCAGCTCTTCATCACTTAGCATAGGGTATTTTCCTTCGACAGATTGGCCTCTTCACTGCATCTGAACAGGCAAGTCATTGCTAAACATTGCAGCATAACCATAAAAAGTGAAATACAACAGTTGATGACTTAATAGACACGATTAAATTACCCAAAAAGGGTTTAGCTTAGCACGATGGCCATATTCCCCAAGTAATTCGTTCCTGTCCACCAAAATCGAATGCGGACTGAACATGGGTATAACCCAGTTTAGTTAACAACTGTCGTACCACTTCAGCCTGCTGAAAACCATGCTCAAAGTACAAATACCCGCCCGGCTTCAAGTAGCAAGTACTTAATTGTGCAATATGATTAATAGCCGCCATACCATTTTGTGCAGCAACCAAAGCAGATTTTGGCTCAAAGCGCACATCACCTTGCTGTAAGTGAGGGTCTAAGGCATCAATATACGGAGGGTTACTGACAATAATGTTGTAGCGTGTCGCTTCAGGAATTGCTGAAAACCAGTCACTTTCAAGAAACTGAATATTATTAACACCGACACGCAGCTGATTACGCCTTGCCAGCGCTACCGCCTCAGGCACCACATCCCCCCCCAGTACTTGCCAATGAGGTCGCTCATAGGCAAGCGCCAACGCAATAGCACCTGTACCAGAGCCTAAATCCAACACTTGGTTACTCTGTTCTTTTGCATGATGCTGCAAAATCGTCTCAACCAATAATTCCGTATCAGCGCGAGGGATGAGGGTGGCATTTGATACCTCAAGATCAAATTTCCAAAACCCCCTTTCCCCAAGTAAATGAGCGACAGGCTGTCCCTCTTTACGTGCATCCAACAATGCCAAAAAAGCGGTTTGCTGTTCGCAAGACAGTGTTTTTTCTGGCCAGGTAAAGCAGTAGCTCCGAGGTTGCTTTAATACAAAGCAAAGCAAGTGCTCAATATCAACTTCAGGCTCACTAGAAACTGTTTTCAGATCACCCGCCATCGCTAGGGCTTGCGCAATAGTTAACTCAGTCATCACTCATGGATGCCAGTAGCTCGGCCTGATGCTCATGAAGTAATGGCTGTATTACAGAACCTAAAGAGCCTTCCATTACCTCTGGTAACTTATACAGTGTTAGATTGATACGGTGATCCGTAACCCGGCCTTGTGGATAATTATACGTTCTAATCCGTTCCGAACGATCACCACTACCCACCAGACTCTTACGCTGGTCAGCCACTTCTTTCCGCGCAACTTCTTCAGCAGCAGAATTTAATTTCGCCGCTAACAGTGACATCGCTTTTGCTCTGTTTTTATGCTGAGAACGTTCATCCTGGCATTCAACGACAATCCCTGTGGGTAAGTGCGTTAGACGAATAGCAGAGTCTGTTTTGTTAACGTGCTGTCCACCCGCTCCAGATGCCCGGAAAGTATCGATGCGCAAGTCGGCTTTATTGATTTCTATCTGCTCTATTTCATCAGGCTCAGCCATGATCGCAACAGTACATGCTGAAGTATGAATACGGCCTTGAGACTCAGTTTCAGGCACACGCTGTACACGGTGAGCACCTGACTCAAACTTGAGCATACCGTAAACACCTTCACCCACTACCCGACTGATAATTTCTTTATAACCGCCATGCTCACCCTCATTGGTGCTAACTACTTCCACTTTCCACTTTTGTTGCTCAGCATAACGGCTGTACATACGGAACAAGTCACCGGCAAAGATAGCGGCTTCATCACCACCTGTTCCAGCACGTATTTCTAGGAAAATATTGTGAGAATCATTAGGGTCTTTAGGCAATAATAAAACCTGTAATGCTTGCTCAAGCTCTTCAATAAGCTTTGCTGTTGTCACTAACTCTTCCTGAGCCATTTCTCGCATTTCTGCATCGCCATCTTTGGCTAAAGCTTCAGCTTCTTCGTGATCTTCTTTGGCTTGTTGATACTTTTTAAAGCAGCTGACAACATCCTCTAAATCGGCATATTCTTTAGAGAATTTACGAAATCGCTCCTGGTCGGTAATGACTTCTGCATCACTTAGGAGGGCGGCCAATTCTTCATAGCGCTCGGCCAGGTTTTCTAATTTAGCGTGAATAGAAGGCTTCATGATCCTCAGACTTTCAAGTGTTAATACTTAACAAAAATTACAAGAATTAGCGCAAGGGCTATTGATCTGTTTCAAACAGGTACTGTGCCCAGTTAACCAAATCCATTCTTCCTTCAGCCCCTGCTTTCTTGATTTGCACACTGGGCGCATGCGTTAATTTATTCGTCAGTGCATGTGCAAACTGAGCTAACACTGCCTCCGGATCTGCCCCATTTTTTAATTGACGTTGTGCTTTCTCTAATTCAGTTTCCTTGAGCATATCCGCTTTTTTTCGAATGGCTTTCAGCACATCAATCGCATCAAGCTCTTTGAGCTTGAGCATAAACTCTGCAGCACCCTCTAATACCAGCTTCTCGGCCTCTGATGCGGCTTGCTCACGCTGCCGAACATTCTCATCAATCACTTCACGAAGATCATCAACGGTATATAAATATACATCAGCAAGCTCACTGACTTCGGGTTCAATATCCCGAGGAACGGCTAGATCAACCATAAACATTGGCCGGTGTTTACGCACCTTCAATGCTCGTTCAGTAGCCCCTTTGCCAAGCACAGGCAGCTGGCTGGCTGTTGAAGCAATAACTATATCCACCTTGGGAAGATAATCAGGAATGTCAGCTAAAGCAATTGATTGCGCATTGAACTTATCTGCTAATTTCGCAGCTCGATCTAATGTTCGATTGGCAAAAATAATGGTTTTAACATTGATATCAAACAAATGCCGAGCAACAAGCTCAATGGTTTCTCCAGCGCCAATCAGCAGAACAGATGTTTCTGATAAATCAGCAAAGATTTGCCGAGCGAGTGAAACTGCAGCATAAGCTATTGAAACAGGGTTTTGTCCAATACTGGTTTGAGTTCGTACTTGCTTGGCAACAGAAAAACAAGTCTGAAACAAGCGTCGTAATGCCGGTCCAACAGTTCCTGCTTCTTGTGCCTGCGCATAAGCCGTTTTAATCTGCCCAAGAATTTGCGGTTCTCCCAGCACCATTGAATCCAAACCACAGGCTACCCGGATAAGATGCTGAACTGCCTGTTCTTGTTTATGGCAGTAAATGTAATTGCTCACATCTTCATCATGTAAATGATGATACTCAGAAAGCCAATGGAGTAATACTTTAGGCTCAACTTGGTCTAAAGAGCAGTAAATTTCTGTCCGGTTACAGGTAGAGAGTATGGCGGTTTCTCGAACTCCCATTATTTTCTGGGCAGACAGCAAGGCATCTTGCAGTCGCTCAGGCGTAAACGATACTCGCTCACGCATCGCAATGCTTGCTGTATTATGATTTATTCCCAGTGCCAAAAAACCCATATCACTTCACTAATTATCAGGACCTGTTCACAGCATCAATATACCCCTTACGAAGGGTACAACATCAATTTTTACTGCTAGACAATACCGAACTTAACTTATTCTTAGGCGTAAAGACCGCGAATTTTCCTATGAATAACCTATAACTGCAACCAGCCCGTTAGGATTACAAAATATTGCATCCACATTGAACAGTTTATCAATCAATCAGTCTACACTTGCAGAATACCCCTAAAACTGCCAATGTGAATATGCAAAAAAACATGAGAATGTTTCTTTCTAAGATAAGTCAGAATTTACCCAGTGGTCCATGCGCGAAGTAAGGCATCAGTCTTCAAAGCAATTTTTTCTGGCGAGGCGCTTTTCTGCGCTTGGTAAGTGACTGGCGAACTATCGATTACGTAGGTATTAAACATTGATGACCACACTTCGCAATGGAACACTCTTATTAACAGTTACGCTTTGTGCCACACTTGCAGGTTGTACCGGGCTAAAGCCTTCAGAGGATAAAAAAGCATCACAGCAAACTGAAGCCCCCCCTACAGCCTCTTTCACTCCTGACACTCTATACGCATTGCTATTAGCTGAACTGGCAAATAAGCAGCAGCGCTTTGATATTGGCCTGGGAAATTACCTACGCGAAGCACAAAAAACTAAAGACCCAGGTGTGGCTGAACGTGCCTATCAAATTGCCCAATATATTGGTGCCAAGCAGGCTGCCCTACAAGCAGCCTCTTTATGGAGTGAAACGGATCCAGCCAATACCCGCGCCCTCCAAGCCAAAGCTATTCACTTAAGCTATAACGGTCAGTTTGAAGCAGCCTTGCAGGCAATGCTTGAGTCTCTGGCATTAGATGGTGAAACCCACTTTGACTTTATCGCCCTCAATGCCGCTGAATTACCTAGCTCAGAGCGCACTAAACTCATAGCCATGTTTAACCAGGCACTAGCACAGCATCCTGAAAACACACAACTGCGCTTTGCCAAAGCATTATTGCTTGAACAAAATGAACAGTATCAGCAAAGTCTGGAACTTGTTGACGAAGTACTAGATGACAGTGAGCCTTCCCCCAAAGTCATCAACCTCAAAGGCCGCTTACTCATTCACCTCAAACAGTATGAAGAAGCTGAAAACTACCTGGCAAAAGCCATAAAGAGTCATAAGGAAGATGTACGCCTTCGTCTTCTATACGCACGCACCCTAATACATCAGAAAAAACTAGAAGACGCTCAAACTCAGTTTACTGAACTGCAAAAATTATCACCTAATGACTCCAAAATTATTTTTTCACTTGGTCTGATTACCCTCGAAAATGAAATGTACGAAAAGGCCGCAAGCTATTTCAAGCAGTTGCAAAGTGATAAGCAACTCAGTAATGCTGCTAATTATTATCTAGGTCGGATTGCAGAAGAACAAAAACAGTTTGATAAAGCCATCCAGTTTTACACAAAGGTTGAGCCAAGCCATGAGTTTTCTCAGGCTTACTATCAGCTAGCGTTAATCTTGCTAGAACAAAAGCAAACCAAAGCTATTACTGATTACTTTAATCAGGCCCGTAAAGATTTCCCTAAGCTATCCGCGCAACTTTATATGATTGAGGCTGAAGCCTACAGCAACCAGCGGGCCTACCCAGAAGCCAAGCAAACGCTTGACCAAGCATTACAAACAGAACCCAATCATATTAACCTACGATACGCGAGAGCCATGGTTGCTGAAAAAATGGGCAACCTTGACCTTTTGGAGTCAGATCTTCGCTCAATTATTAAGCTAGACCCCAATAATGCCCTTGCCCTCAATGCGCTTGGTTATACTCTCGCCAATAAAACCAATCGCCTGCAAGAAGCCAAAAAATTAATTGAGCAAGCCTACAGTATTACACCCAATGACCCTGCGGTTATTGATAGCTTGGGTTGGGTAGAGTTTAGACTTGGCAACCATCAACAAGCATTAACCTTGCTTCGCAAAGCGTTTGCAGCCTTTCCAGATCATGAGGTTGCAGCGCATCTCGGTGAAGTGCTCTGGGTATTGGGCAAAAAACAAGAAGCGCTCGATGTTTGGCAAAAAGCCTTGCAAGAAAAGCCAGATAGTGAAATTCTGCAGCGCACAATGCAACGCCTCAATGTCCAAAAACCATAGACCTTAACCAAACAATCTTATGAAGACATTTCGCTTATTTCTTATTGTGACACTGACGTTACTTGCCAGTGGATGTTCTTTATTACAAAGTGTCAAAACAGACTACTGGCCCTTAGATAAAGAAAAACAAGCGCTTAACTTAAGCGAGCGAGAAAAGTTTTGGCTGAAGCACCAGCAACAATTATCGAAAATTGATACCTGGTCATTAGAAGGTAAACTAGGTATTCGTACGCCAAATGACAGCTCTAGTGCTTACTTGGACTGGGAGCAACAAAACCACCTTTATACTATTCGTCTATCTGGACCTTTAGGTCAGGGTGTTGCTGAAATCATGGGCAAACCAGGCTGGGTTGTCATGAATACAGCTGATTCAAGACTATTTACCGCTGACAGCCCAGAACAACTACTCGCTCGTGAGCTTGGCTGGACACTGCCTATTTCTAATATGCAACACTGGATTAAAGGCATTCCTGACCCATCCAGTGATACCCAACCTAATCTGAACGAACAGGGCCTGCTGGCAGAAATCAAACAAAATGGCTGGGAAATTAAGTATTTCGATTATCAGCAGTTTAATAACCTATGGCTGCCTAGAAAGATCAGAGTCAGTAATGACCAGTACAAATTAACGTTCATTATTAGTGAATGGCACATTTAATCGAGACTCATTTGATTTCAGCCTATGCAGCAGTTAACACTCCCCGCACCCGCAAAGCTTAATTTGTTTCTTCATATCTTAGGGCGCAGAGTTGATGGCTACCATCAGCTCCAAACCCTGTTTCAGTTTCTTGATTTAGCTGATGACATCACCATGACAGTGCGTGATGATGGGAAACTCAATTTACTGACACCTTTTGCGGGTTTGGCTGATTGCGATAACTTAGCGATCAAAGCCGCCAAAATACTACAGTTAGCAACCAATACCTCCCTGGGTGCCGATATTTCAATTCACAAATGCTTACCTATGGGTGGTGGTGTTGGGGGAGGCAGCTCTAATGCTGCAACGGTTTTGCATGGCCTGAACATACTTTGGCAAACCCGTCTCTCTAATGAAAAACTTGCCGAACTTGGATTACAGCTTGGGGCTGATGTCCCTGTGTTTGTTCATGGGCAGGCAGCCTGGGCAGAAGGTGTGGGTGAACAACTGACTCCAGTAGTACTGCCAGAACCTTGGTTTATTCTGGTAAAGCCAAACTGCCACATCAGTACAGCCGAAATTTTTCAGCACCCAGATTTGACAAGAGACTCTGATCCTATTACAGTTGCCGCCTACTTGCAGCGGGGTGCTAGAAACGACTGCGAGGCAATCGTTAGAAAGCGTTATCCAGAGGTTGATAAAGTTTTCAAATTGCTTAATAATCTCGCCCCGACAAGATTGACCGGAACAGGTGCTTGTCTATTTGCTGAATTTGCAGATAAAAACAGCGCCGAACGAGCTTTTAAGCAGCTACCGGATGATCTGCAAGCCTTCCTTGCAAGAGGGTGTAACCAGTCAATATTACACAAACACTTGCAAAGCCGGACGAATTCAATATAATTCGCACCCGGTAACACACAAGACACTGGGGTGTCGCCAAGCGGTAAGGCAACGGGTTTTGATCCCGTCATGCGGAGGTTCGAATCCTCCCACCCCAGCCAAATTAAGTTTCACACCACCTATCCCAACCCATCAAAAAATATGACCCAAAAAGGTAATTACCGTGTCTAAAATGATGGTCTTTGCGGGCAATTCAAACCCGGATCTGGTTCAAAAGGTTGTCGATCACTTAAGTATTCCTCTTGGTCGCGCTTACGTCGGTCGTTTCAGTGATGGTGAAATCGCTGTCGAAATTAATGAAAACGTCCGCGGTAAAGATGTTTTTATTATTCAATCCACCTGTGCTCCTACCAATGACAACTTGATGGAAATGGTCGTTATGGCTGATGCCTTACGCCGTTCTTCCGCCAACCGTATTACTGCTGTTGTTCCCTATTTTGGCTATGCTCGCCAGGATAGACGCCCCCGATCTACCCGAGTCCCAATTAGCGCCAAAGTAGTAGCTGATATGATCACTGCAGTAGGTGTTGATCGGCTGTTAACAGTTGATTTACATGCAGATCAGATTCAAGGCTTCTTTGATATTCCTGTAGACAATATCTATGGCTCCCCCATCATGCTGGATGATATTTCTCAGCAACGTATTGAGGACCTTATTATTGTCTCTCCTGATATTGGTGGTGTGGTCCGCGCTCGTGCAATCGCCAAAAAACTCAACACAGATCTAGCTATCATTGATAAGCGAAGACCAGCTGCCAATCAGGCTGAAGTCATGAACATTATTGGTGATGTTGAAGGGCGTACCTGTATTCTGGTTGATGACATGGTTGATACTGCAGGCACTCTTTGCCAGGCAGCACGCGTATTGAAAGAAAAAGGCGCTTCCAGAATCCTGGCTTACTGTGTACACCCTGTACTCTCTGGCCGTGCGATGGATAACATTAACTCCTCTCAACTCGATGAGCTGGTTGTCCACAATACCATTCCTCTTTCTTCAGCCGCTAAACAGTGTAGTAAAATCCGTCAGCTGGATATGTCACACCTGATTGCTGAGTCCGTACGCAGAATTAGTAATGAAGAATCAATCAGCGCCCTCTTTCGCTGATTATTAGCTAAAGCTCTATACTTATGGGGGTAAACTACTTACCCCTATACCCCTCAGTTGCCATCAAAATCTTAAAAAATGCGAGCAAAAGCCTAAGAAATAGGTTATTATTCGCGCGCCTTTTTTGTGGCAATTTATTGCTGTGCTCTTGGTCGCGAGATGCCACAGTGGATTTGACCTTATTCAGGAGTTCTTCAATGTCTAACGAATTTTCTTTAACACTGGAAAAGCGTGAAGATGTAGGGAAAGGTGCGAGCCGCCGCCTGCGTCGTGAAACGCAACAAGTTCCAGTTATTATTTATGGTGGCCAAAAAGCACCTGCGCAAGCTTCTGTACCTCAAAAAGATATCGCTAAAGCGCTCGAAAATGAGGCTTTCTACTCTCATATCCTGACTCTAGAGCTTGATGGCCAGCAAGAGCAGGTAATCCTGAAAGACTTACAACGTCACCCTGCTAAAGGTTTCATCATGCATGCAGACTTCTTGCGTGTAAGTGCTAACCAAAAAATCACTACCCACGTACCTTTACACTTCATCAACGAAGATAAGAGCGTTGGCGTAAAAGCCGGTGGTGTTGTTGCTCACTCTGCTGTTGAAGTTGAAGTTCGCTGTCTGCCAGCAAACCTACCAGAGTTTATTGAAGTTGATATGACTGCAGTTGACGTTGGTCAAAGTGTTCACTTATCTGACTTGAAACTACCAGAAGGCGTTGAGCTCGTTGAGCTATCTCATGGTGCAGACCACGATAATACCGTTGCAGTTGTACAGGCTACACGTGCTTCTGCTGATGAAGGCTCTGCTGACGAAGAAACTTCTGCAGAGTAATCTGAGGTTTTGCCAACATGGCTAAAATGATCCCCGAAGCAAACATTCAGTTAGTTGTCGGCCTAGGGAATCCTGGTGCCGAGTATGTTAATACTCGGCACAATGCTGGTGCCATACTTGTTGAAGGGTTAGCCCGTAAGTTCGGTTCAACCCTCCACCCAGAGAAGAAATTCCATGGTGAAGTGGCACAAGTAAAGATTAAAGGGCGAACCCTACATTTACTTATCCCCACAACGTACATGAATCTCAGCGGCAAAGCTGTTCAGGCTTACGCTAACTTTTACAAAATCCCTCCTGAAGCCATTCTTGTTGCCCATGATGAATTAGATTTAGCTCCAGGTATTGCCCGTTTAAAACAGGGTGGTGGTCACGGTGGCCACAATGGCCTGCGAGATATCATTAATAAGCTGGGAAACTGCAAAGACTTTTTTCGCCTGCGCATTGGTATCGGTCATCCAGGTATTAAAGAGCAGGTTGTTGGCTTTGTGTTAAGTCGAGCGCCACGACAAGAGCAGGATTTAATCGATGCTGTCTCGCATGAGGCAATTCACCTGTTACCTGAAGCAATCACTGGCTCTTGGCAATTGGCAGTACAACAGTTGCACCGTTTTAAAGGCTAAACTTACTTTTCAAGTGAAAGGAACACAGACCATGGGTTTTAACTGCGGTATCGTTGGTTTACCTAATGTGGGTAAGTCCACTCTCTTTAATGCTCTGACTAAAGCTGGCATTGGCGCTGAAAACTTTCCTTTCTGCACAATTGAACCTAACGCAGGTGTAGTTCCTATGCCTGACCCTCGCCTAAACGCATTAGCCGAGATAGTAAAGCCAGAGCGTGTAATTCCTACCAGTATGGAGTTTGTTGACATCGCCGGCTTGGTTGAAGGAGCATCCAAAGGCGAAGGGCTTGGTAATCAGTTCCTTGCTAATATCCGTGAAACTGACGCAATTGCTCATGTTGTACGTTGTTTTGAAGATAGCAACGTCATTCATGTAGCTAACAAGGTTGACCCTGCCAGAGATATCGAAGTCATTAATACTGAACTTGCCCTGGCAGACTTAGAAAGTGTTGAACGCCAATTACAACGTCTTGTAAGAGTTGCCAAAAGCGGCGATAAAGAAGCAATAAAACAAAAAGCAATGCTTGAAAAGCTCTTACCTCACTTGAACGAAGGCCTTCCCGTGCGCTCACTCTCCCTCACTGAAGATGAGCATGCTCAAATCAAGCAATTTCACCTGCTCACGACAAAGCCAACCATGTACATTGCCAATGTCAACGAAGATGGCTTTACTGACAACCCATATTTAAAAGTGGTCGAAGAAATTGCTGCTCAAGAAGGCGCAGTGGTTGTTCCTATTTGCAATAAACTTGAAGCGGAAATTGCAGAACTTGAAGATGAAGAGCGTGATGAATTCCTTGCTGACTTGGGCATGGAAGAGCCTGGCTTAGATCGTGTAATCAGAGCAGGCTATCAATTACTCGGCTTACAAACTTATTTTACTGCTGGGGTAAAAGAAGTAAGAGCCTGGACCACAAAAATTGGTGCAACAGCCCCTGAATCTGCGGGTGTTATCCATACAGACTTTCAAAAAGGGTTTATTCGAGCCGAAATTATCAGCTACGATGACTACATTACCCACAATGGTGAACAGGGTGCTAAGGAAGCTGGAAAATGGCGCCTTGAAGGTAAAGACTATATTGTACAAGATGGTGATGTTATCCACTTCCGTTTTAATGTGTAACCTATAACCTTTGCCAAGCATATATAATGCAAGCAAGGGCTACAAACATCGATAGGTTAAAAAGAGCATGACAAGGGGTTGACATTAAACATAAAACCCCTAAAATACGCGCCATCCTTTGGCTACGTAGCTCAGTTGGTTAGAGCATCGCATTCATAATGCGAGGGTCAGTGGTTCAAATCCACTCGTAGCTACCATTTTTTAAAAGACCGACATGTTGTTGGTCTTTTTTTTGCCTGTAAACCTGCACGCCACCATTTACGTTTATTTTGGCGTCAATAAAACTTAGCATTCCTAAATCTACTCTCAGTATCCAACCCACAGAGCAGCCTGCTCTAATCTTGACTTAAATCATTTATATTCAGGAGTATCTTGAAAACCATTTAAAAATTAAACATTACTACTAGAATACCTCCATTTAATCACCAACTCTATCCTTACTTAATAGCAGTAAAAAATGAATAAACTTTCAACGCTAATAATTATATATTTAATTTCTCTTATGTCTGGCTGCGCAATGTACGAAGGAGGTAATATCCCCAGTACATCGCTAGATAAAACCAATATTAATATCAAAAATAAAAAATCACTTTCTTTTACTTCTCTAGCAAAAGGAGGATTTTCAAAACCATCGAAGCAACCAGAATTTGCTCAAAATATTATTAAAGGTGAACTTACAACTGTTCTTGAAAAATCAGGTTATTTTAGCCGTATATCAGCGAATGATCCTGAGGCTGAATTAAAACTTGAGCTAATAATCACTGAAGCAGGTAACCCTGCAGCCCTTATACCAGCATTTATTACTGGTTTAAGCCTATATACAATTCCATCCTGGGCAACATCTAACTATGAAGTAAATGCTATTATTCAGAATAAAGAAGGTCGTCAGAAAAAATATCTTTTGAAGGACTCTGTAACTTTAGTTCAATGGCTACCTATGATATTTGCTTTCCCATCCCATGACTTTTCAGTGGTACCCAAAGTACGTAAGAATATGTATCGTTACCTTTTAAAACAAATAAAAGATGATGGTTTTCTTGATGAGGCCAATCCAGCAATCAGCTTAACGGATTAATATGTCTGAGTCCTATCTTACCTAGACTTTATGCTGGATAGGACTCACCCCAAAATAGCGCTTATAATCCCGGCTAAATTGATTAACACTTTTATAGCCTACTGCAGATGCCGTTTGAGTGACATTTAACTCATCATGACTCAGTAATAGCTGTGCTTTTATAAGACGAAGCCTTTTTAGATATTGTATAGGAGAAGAGCGAGTAACTTGTTTAAAATGATGATGAAATGTTGATAAGCTCATATTTGCCCGACGCGCTAACTGTTCAACGGAAATTTCATCTGCCAGCTCTGAATGCATTTGAGTCAAAACCTGTACAATTCGCGAGTAATGTCCTTGATTTTGAACCAAAGCCTTTAGTGCAGGCCCTTGTGCCCCCTGAAGTGCTTCAAAAATAACGTCCCTTACTCTATTACTTCCCACCACTCTAGCCGCTTGAGGATCATGTAAAGCCCTTAACAGCCTTATAACGGCTTCTTCCATACCAATCGTCATGGCTACAGAGTCCATAGGTTTTGGCAGCTCTGCATTACCCTCTTTCGATTGCGGACCAGCCAATGCTAAAACCAGCTCCGCTAATGTAGCCGCATTAATACTGACAGAAATACCAAACAATGGTGTCTCTTCAGATGCAAAGGTTTCACACTCAAAAGGTAAAGGTAAGGTTTGTACTAAATAATGACCCTCATCGTAACGAATCTCCCTCTCACCTAAATAGCCGATTTTTCGCCCCTGAGCAATAATACACAGACTAGGCTGATACATTAAAGGAACCCTAGGTTGTGGTTTATGACTTGAAAAAATGAACACTTCAGGCAACAGCGTTTCGGAGATTCCATCATGTTTTACCAGCTGGCGAATTAGCGCCAACATCTCAGGACAACCCATATTAAACCTATAAACCTTTACGAATCACTTGACGACTCAGTATGCTGTTAGTAGCTCCCCTGATTCAATCAAAGATAATAAATCTGGAGGAATTGGCAAAAATACCATACTTTTGTTGATGGCAAAAAAAACAAGGACCCTCACAATAAAGCCAAATTGCTTACGGCGACTCCCTCCTTAATCTTAAATAAGGAAATACTCACATGACACTAACGAAAGCCTATGCAGCACAATCCGCAACATCAGGTCTAGCACCTCATAATATTGAGCGACGCGCGCTCAGAGACGATGATGTAGCTATCGAAATAGACTATTGTGGTGTATGCCATACTGATATTCATTTTGCAGAAAATGACTGGGGCATGAGTATTTATCCTGTGGTTCCTGGGCATGAAATTATCGGCCATGTAACTGCTGTAGGTAAAAGTGTAACTCAGTATAAAGAAGGTGATATTGTCGGTGTGGGATGTATGATCGACTCCTGTCGTACATGTTCAGCATGCCATGAAGGTGTAGAACAATTCTGTCAAGAAGGTATGGTCAGCACCTATAATGGACAGGATCGTCATGATCAACATATTACTTTTGGCGGTTACTCTGAAACGATTGTTGTGAGTGAGCGCTTTGTTTTAAATATACCCAATCAACTTGATCCAGCCACTGCAGCACCGATTCTTTGTGCAGGTATAACCACCTACTCACCGCTTAAGCATTATAATATCCAACCAGGCCACAAAGTTGGAATTATAGGTATGGGTGGCCTAGGTCACATGGGCGTAAAATTCGCCAAAGCCATGGGTGCTGAAGTAACTATTTTTACTCGTTCAGCAAGCAAAGTAGCAGAAGCTAAAAAACAAGGTGCAGATCATATTATTATTTCCAGTGATCAAGAGCAGATGTCTTCAGCAACAGAAACTTTTGACTTTTTATTAGATACAATACCTGTCCAACATGACTTAAACCCATACATTAACTGTCTTAAATATGATGGTGTTCATGTCATAGTTGGGCTATTAGAGCCCATTGAACCGGCACTACAAGCCAGTGTGTTAGTCATGAAACGCCGTATACTTACAGGCTCCCTGATTGGTGGAATAGCTGAAACACAAGAGGTATTGGATTTTTGCGCAGAGCATAATATCAACTGTGATGTTGAGATGCTTAGCATTCAAGATATCAATGCTGCTTATAAGCGGATGAAAAAAGGTGATGTAAAATATCGGTTTGTCATCGATATGGCGAGTTTAAAAGATAGCTAAATCCAAATACTATGGGATGCATAAGAAGAATATTCTTGTGCATCCTTTTCTTTTAGCTTTATTTTAGAGAGACGGCAGTTGCAATTTAAGTTCAATTTTGCAGTTTGATCAAAAAATTATTTAACCACTTTAATTTTTAAAGATTTTCTTCATCATTTCGAAAGGCAATAACCAGCTCTTTTTCCATTAAAACAGTTAATACTTCGATATCCGAAATCCCCTCTTTTTCAGAAAGGTACAAATTAACACTAGGATCAGTTATTGCCACATGACTTCTACCCGACGCTAACATTTTAAGCAATGAATATTCATTAGATGACCATTCAATATTTTTAGTGTATTTTTGTATTCTTGAGTCTATTATCTCGGGATAAATATAGGTTTTTACCAATCCAATACTATACACTTCAAATAGCTTATCAATTGAGTTATATTCAACCTGAGTATCCCCCCTTTTCATAACAGCGACTTCAGACCAATCAATAGGTTTTGATCCTACAAAGCCCTCAATTACCTCCTCAGGCCATGCAGGAAAGTAGCCAATATAACCTTTCTTTCGAGCAACCTCTTTAGCCCGTAACCAAGGATAAAACTCAACAACAAGTTTAACGCCTTCTGCATTCAAAATTGCTCTTAATTTTTGGATGGAATTTCCTTGGTGTGTCATAGCATCACCAGAGTATGGTTCCCAATTAAGAGAGGTTATTTTCCAAATGTCTTTAGCTTGTAGTGGCACTGTGATTAGCGTTACTACCAATAAAGTAAGAAAATATTGCTTTACTCATATAAATTACATTTTTCCAGAGTAAGACTTAAAAACTCATATAATACGACACTCCAGAGTTACTAGTTATTTATTTCACTCAACAACTTATTGATACGCTCTATACGCGCTTTATTTTCGTCATCATTTCTCAATGCAACAACCAATTCTTTTTGCATTAAGGTTTTAACTAATTCTATATTCAATATTCCATTTTTATCTGCCAAATAAAGCATTACGTTTGGGTCCGTGATCGCAACATTATTTCTTCCTTTAGATATTTTCTTCAATAATGACATTTCATTTGACGCTCCCTCTACATGGCTAGGATATTTTTTCATCGCCTGGCTAATTTCGTTAGGATATACATAGGATTTAACAATACCAACGTCGTATCTTTCAAATAACTCGTCAATAGAGGAAAACTCAACTGTTGCACCAGTTCGCTTAAGTACTGAAATCTCAGACCAGTCAACAGGCTTTGAGGCAACAAATCCTTCCCCTACTTCCTCAGGCCACGCAGGATAATAACCAATGTAGCCTTTTTTCAAAGCCATCTCTTGAGCACGCTTCCAAGGATAAAACTCTACATTCAGAGTGATACCATCTTTTTTTAAGATATTTCGTAGTTTTTGAATGGAGTTACCCTGATTTGTCATTTCATCACCAGAATAAGGCTCCCAATTCAAGGATGTTATCAGCCAAGTTTCATTACCAACAGCTGAGAAAGATGCAAACATAAAATAAGCCAGCAAAATTTTTTTTAGGAACATTCGATCACCTTTTATATAACAATACTGTAGACAGTTTTTGGCTGAGAGTGGTAGGTTGTACCAAAGATAGAAACTGCGAGAATGCGGTTATCAAAGTCGTATTGTCACAGGAATCTATCTTTGGAAAGCATAGTAAAAACGGTTTTACGCTCAATGTCCAATGTTAATAAGCCTCAACGCACATTTATAGCGGCATTGTTGGCGACACTAATCGTATTTCAAGGCAAGGCAACCTATAGAAATATGAACCGTTACAGCGGTATGAGTGAAAAACGTTTTAGCCGTTGGTA
>NZ_AUAF01000043.1 GCF_000428585.1 Zooshikella ganghwensis DSM 15267
TTTGGAGCGCAGTGGGATCATAAATACCCGCAAATTAGTCGCTCTTGGCAACAGCACTGGGAAAACTTAAGGACACTGTTCAACTACCCTGATGACATTCGAAGAGCGATTTATACGACGAATGCCATTGAATCACTCAACAGCGTCATCCGAAAAGCGATTAAAAAGCGTAAACTGTTTCCAACGGATGATGCGGCAAGAAAAGTTATTTTCTTAGCGATTCAAGATGCATCAAAAAAGTGGACAATGCCGATTCGAAACTGGAAAGCCGCGCTCAATCGATTTATGATTGAGTTTGAAGATAGACTTAAACCCTATATTTAAAACTGGGCGGATACACAGAAATATTTACAGGGTCGTTAATGACAGGCCCTCGTTACTGTATAACCTTTCACGCTTTTATCTAAACTTACAATATTGAAATATATACTCGCCGTTGAATCATCTGTCTTACAGTAAATGATTACCGTCGCTTAAGCGGCGTGAACATATCTACAACATATACAATTACTGATGTGTCTTTTATTTTATTGTGCAAGATATCGCATAAAGCATAATAAGCCCTCTTTATACTCCGAAGAAGTGTTTCCTGAACTTGTTTACCAAGAGCTGTTGTTTGCTTCTTAAGGGGTACCGTTTTTATGAAAAACTCGAAAATAATTATAGGTGCTGGTGCATTACTGGTCGGTGTTTGTGCTGCTGTGGTTTTGACGCCTGCACTAAAGACAAAACCAGCCGCTAGCGTGCAACCTGTTAGTAGTACTGCAGGAGATAAAGCACAACCTGTGGCTTCTGTTGGTTCAGATACAGTATCTACTCCATCAACTCAACCAGCAGAAGATGCAGCCGTTGCTAGCCAAAAAGATATTCCTTTGCCTGAGCCAGGTCCTCAGCTAGCAGAAGTAGATCCAAATGAAGTGATCAATATGTGGAAAGTTGATGATGGTAATCCAACATCTGAGGATGGCGGTGTTACAGCTTACAATGTGCAAGTTGATCCGACTATTGTTTCCAGCTTACAGATGGGACAAACCTTAGAGTTTGAAATTCCCCATTTGAATCAATCGTATAAAGCACAACTTACTTCAACACATAATCAGCTTGATGATGTACATGTTTTTAAAGGAAAAATTGAGAATGGAAGTAATGTTGAGAATGTCATTGTTACTCGTGGAGAAATCGAAACCTATGTAACAGTTTCAACAGAGCAGGGGGTTTACACCACTCGCATTGATAACAAAACAGGCAGAAGTACAGTGGTCAGTGAAACAGATCGCTTGCGTACCATTACAAACTTTAATGATGCATTGCCTGCCCCAGAAGTGCCTATTACGCCTCCTCAAAAAGATAATGGCTAATAAAAAAATTTTTATAACACAAAGTAGCCTATACCGCGTTTTAGGGTTGTATGTAGGAGAAAAGAAGAAATGGCAAGCCAAATAAAACGATCGTTAATGGGGCTTAGCTTCTTAACGGCCTCAATTATGTCTGCATCCGTAGTGGCTGAAACAGTTGATGTCATGCTGTTGTATTCCCCAGAAGTAGCAGAAAACACAGATATAAAAGCAAAAATGGCATCTTGGGTAGAGTATGCAAATACAGTATATAAAAATAGTGAGCTTAATTTAACGCTACGCTTGGTGCACTCTGAAGCATTAAGTAAAGACTATGGAAAAATTGATCAGGAAACACTTAAGAAACTGACAGACGACAGTAAAGTTTCCAAGTTACGTCAAGAAAAGGGAGCTGATATCGTCAGTTTTATAACGGCACGTACAGGGGATAAGTGCATTGTATCTTGGATGCCCAAAGGTGAAAACGGAAAGCTAAAGGAAACCTCTGGTAATTTAGCCTTTAATGTTTTTGGAGACTCCTGTGGTGATAGTGCTTTGGTGCATGCGATTGGCCATAACTTTTCACTAGGCCACTCAGCTCGGCAAAACTCAAAAGGTGGAATGTACCCATGGGCTAGAGGACATGGACAAGAAGGGTTGTTTACCACGGTTATGGCTTACTCAAGTGCATATGGTGATGCCCCACAGGTTGCCATGATGTCGGCCCCGTCCTTAAAAAAATGCAAGGATCAAGCCTGCGGTATTGATAAAGAGAGTGAAAGTGGCGCTGATGCAGTGTCGAATATGAAGCAAGTGGCTGCTCAAATTGCGGCTTATATGCCAACAAAAGTTGATGATGGTAGTACACCTCCTGGAGACAAACCAGGAGATGGAGATAAACCAGGAGATGGAGATAAACCAGGAGATGGAGATAAACCAGGAGATGGAGATACTCCTGATACGGTTTGTAAGAAGCCAGATTTAGAAAAAGATAACCTGATTTTACAGCCTGATTTTAATAGCGTAGATAAATGGCAGCCTTTTTACACAAGTGCTACCCAGTTAAAGGAGCATACTGTTAAGCGTGACTGTGGACGTGATAACTTGTTACATATCACTAATCGTAAGCAATACTATGACGGTGTGATTCAAGACTTAACAGGAAAGCTCGAAGCAGACCAAAAATATACCCTAACAGCTAAACTTGGCTTGAAAGTGGGTGATGACGGTAAAGAAAATCGAGACTTTGGTTTAGTTGCACTGCTTATTAAAAATGACCTTGGTGCTTACTACTATCAATACCTGTCAATTAAGTCTATTACCACTAGCGAAATGACTTCGATTAAAGAGACGTTTTCTTTGCAAGCGCTAGGTAAGGTAGAAAAAGTTAAATTGCTAATTTTTGGACCTAAAGGTCAGCGTGACTTAATAGTTGATGAAATTAAGATCTCAAAATCTTCCAGTGAGACACCAGAACCTCCCAAAAATCCACCCTTACTTGAGCACTCATTTGAGGAAAATGACCATGGTTGGAAGCCAGCCTTTGGGTCGGGTGAACTGGTACGAAAAGCAGATTTTGCACACGGTGGTCAGTGGTCTTTAATGTCATCTGATCGTAGCCACTGGTACTCAGGACCATCGATTAACTTGAAAGGGCTAATTGAGGCTGATAAAGCTTATACTTTATCTTTGGCTGCAAGCTTGGGTAAGGATGCTAAAGCAGAAGAGAATATTGATATTCAGCTCTTTTATGTGGATGAAGATGGATATCATTGGCAGCGTTTAACAACAGAAAAGCTTGCAGCGGGTGGTGCTTGGTCAGAAATTACAACCGCCTTGAAATTTGCGCCCAAAGGCGTCGTGAAATATGCAAACTTGTATATCTTTGGACCTGAACCTTCTGCTTCACTCTTTATTGATGACATCAATTTAAAACTAAACTCTGAAGAGTAGTGACCTTTTTAAGATAATTAGATAGCGGGTACATCGTGCCCGCTTTTTTAATTCTTTCCAGATGGTATTGAGGTCTAGGTCACATTTGCTTTCGGCAGTACAGTTATAAACCACCACTTAAATTGAGAAACCTATCGCATTAATGTCGAAAAGAGCATCATCTTAAATGCCACTGTGAGTAAGTTCATTTATATTCAACGTGGAGAAACTTATACTTTCACCTGCGATAAGGGATTAAAAAGCATGGATAGGTTTAGCTTGAATTACTAAGTTAACCTTTTGATAAGCTGGGCGTTACTACATGCACTCAGTAGGCTGGAAGTATATCAGGGCAACATTAGATCACTGCTCTATTAACAAATGAGTAAGCAGTAAAGTAAGTCGATAAAGAAAGTACTGGGGTTTAGCCATAATGGTTGATAAAAATCTAATAAAAGCCTGTGCCTTGATTTTTGTGGGTGTTTGCGCAGCGTTTATGCTATCACCTTATTTACATACATCTGAAACACCCTCTGAAGTTTCTTCTGTAGTTGTTCCATAAAGTGGTTTTGCTAAAGTCAAAGTAGTGCATTCATAATGTCAAATAATAAGTATTAGCAAATCCTTGTATTTGTACTTTAGGTCCATTTTGTTTTTATGCTTATTTGCTGCTCTTCATTGTATTCAGCCTAGAATAGTACCATTTTTTTAAAGCCATTTATCTTTCAGATATTACGCTTCAACCTGAACTAGACTCATAATCCTCCTGGACGTTCACCTTAAACTGGAAAAGTGTGAACCTGTTCGCTAAAAAGCATTCCCCCAAATAATATACTTATTCTGTCTTATTTAACGTTGAGGGTGTGACAAGGTATGTCGCAGCACTTTGGTGCTATTTTGTAAGGAGTCATCGTAGTACAACGTTGTCAGACAGTCTCATTTCTTGGAGAAATTTACGTGAATTACACTAACCTGATGCGTACGACATTGTCGGTATTAGGCGTCTCGCTATTTTCTTTTTATTTAGTGGGGTGTTCAGAGTCCACAGATAAAGCAGAAGTTAAAAGTACAGCTTCTGACGTATCAAAAGTCAGTACTGAACAGGCTGAAAGTCAAGCTTCACAGCAAAGTAAAAAGCTATCAGAAAATAATCCAAAAGTAGTAGTTACAGAAGAGGTATTCCCTGAACCACCAGCTTCAAAAAAAGCCGTGGACTTAACTAAAGGGCAACATCAACTTTGGCAGTTGTTAGATACTGATATTGAAAATAAGGAAACTTATGCAATTCAAGCCGATCCTGCAGTGCTGTCTTCGTTTGCTATTGATGGTGTTGTAACAATGCAGGTAACGCATGACCATTCAGTATCAGCCAAGTTAGTCGAGACCTATAACGGTGATATGGGGGAAATGGTCTGGAAAGGTGAGATTGTTGATGGCGATAACACAGAAAGTATGTTGGTTACAGAAGGCGAGCGTACCACAATTATAAGTTTAGCTACTCGTTACGGTAATCAGACTATTGTCGTTGATAAGAAAACGGGCAAAGGGCGCGCAACAAGTGAAGATGAGATTGCGCAACGACAAAACCCAAAACATGTCGATGCGATTCCCGTTAAAGATGATTTACTTAAACCACAACCAAAATAACATTTAAATTGAATTGAAGAGCCATTCCGGGAGCCCTGCAATGAGTTTTTTATTTAGAAAAAAAGCGTTAGTGCTATCACTAGCGAGCTGCTTTGCTGTGTCAGCACAAGCTGGTGAAAATGTTGTTGATATCATGGTGCTTTATACTCAAGATGCTGTTGATTATGTAGTAGCCGGTGATATTGATGCCCAAATAGCGTCTTATATTAATTATTCAAATGAAACATTTAAGCGCAGTAATGTTAATTTGAAGTATCGTCTTGTTCACAAGCAGTTATTTAATCCTCGTAATATTAGTCGTTATGGTAAAGTAAATAGTAGCTCTCTGGCAGCATTTGCTGAAAACAGTGAAGTTGCTAATTTAAGGAAGAAGTATGGGGCAGATATTGTCACGCTGGTTAACCTTCGTGAAGAAGTAGTTAAAGGAAATTCTGTATACTACACTTGTGGTATAGGGTATGTGCCAGGTGGTTATAATAATACGTTTTATTCAAATGCTAGCGCTAATGCCTACAATTTGGTCGGTGTAGAGTGTGGTAACAGAACGTTTTTACATGAGTCAATGCATAATGCAGGTGCTGGGCACTCAAAAGAACAAGATGATTATAACTCAGAAAGCTATCGGGTAGACAAATCGGCACGTGGCTATGGCCAGTATAACCGCTTTGCAACGATCATGGCTTACCCACATGTTTTTGGTAGTGCTAAGACAGTGCCATATATTTCTAACCCTGCAATTTATAACTGTGATAACGACTCATGTGGTGTTCATGGCAGTGCAGATGCGGCTAAGCATTTGAATAAGATGGGGGATAAAGTTGCTAACTTTATGGCAACGAAGGTTGTTGATACATCTACACCAACTGACGATGGAACAACCTCTGAGCCTGAAACCCCCAAAACAGATACTCCAGAAACACCAAAGTCAAAGCCTAATCCTAAGCCAAAACCTAAGCCGATTTCTGTTTGTGAAAAAGACAGCTTAGATGGTAACTTACTTGATGATGGTGACTTCAATGAGAGTGGTGCATGGGAGTCTTACACCCAGTCTGAAAGCATTAGTACAGTTTATACAACGCGTGACTGCGGAAGAGATTATATTGCTTTAGTGAGCAACCGTAATTACTTTTATAGCGGTGCGGTGCAAGATATAACGGCAAAGGTTGAATCGGGTGTTGAGTATACTCTTTCTGCTAAGATGGGCTTAAGTGGTAACTATCGTTCTAGAAGTACTGGTAGTTTAGCCATTCAAGTCTCTGATAGTCGTGGTACTTATTACCACTATGTTGCAAATAAGTCGTTGGCGGCTAATACACTTTCTAAACTATCTGGCAAGTTTAAAATTAAATCAAGAGGCACAATCTACTCTGTAAGAGTTTTAGCTTATGGACCAGGTGCGGGTACAGACTTTTATCTTGATGAAGTTTTATTGAAGAAGGTTGAGCAGCCAAAAGTTAAGGAAACACCAAAACCTGTTATCAGCTTTGTGCTTGATGAAAACTTTGAGCGTGGTGCGGGTAACTGGTTTGGTTATGGTAGTTATGCGACTAATTCATGGCAGTACTCAACATCTGGTTATCGCAGTTTAATTGCATTTAACAGATCGTCTCAATATAGCGGTCCAGCACTGAACTTGCATGGTATTATTGAGCCAAGCAAACGTTTTAAAATGCAGGCTAAATTAAGACTAGGCTATAGCTTGAAGAATACTGAGAATGTTGAAGTGGTTCTGACTTATGTAAATAGTAATGGTTATCGTAAGTGGGAAACTGTGTCTGCGAAGAAAGTAAACAAGGGACAATGGTACGATATTGAAGGTACTTTTACTGCACCTGCCTACAACTTGCGTAGTACCTATATGATGATTGTCGGACCATCTGCTGGTACTGAGTACTATCTGGATGATGTTAAGGTGAATCGCGTTCAGTAGTATAAATTTGCATTTGCTAGTGACGTTCAAAAAAACAGGTGCTTAGGCACCTGTTTTTTTATGTCTTTTCGAGTCCAGAGCTAGAGAAGCTCTTAATATTTGATAAGCGCTGATGAACCTTGTAACAGGTGATAGGTAGCTTAAGCTGCACAAAAAATATTCAGAAATAAGACAAAAGTTTGATTTTATTTGTGATATGTATCAACACGGTATACAAAAAGTAATAAATTAGCAACAGAATGTGTGTTTTTTCACAACCACAATAGAGGTTAACCTATAAACTTCACACAACTTAATTGATTTGGCGCTAAGTACTTAATTGAAATATGTGCAATTTATTCTATGAAATCATACAATTTTCAGCCTGATAATGAGTAATCATTATTTTTTATCTAGGGATCGATGCATGAAGGTATTCTTTTTTGGCTGTTCTGGATTGTTATCACTGGCATGTAGCACATTTGTGGCGCTGACTTCCATTAACGTGTCAGAGCAAAATCAAAATACACTATATATCAAAGAAACTGCTGCTGCAGTTGCAAGCTCAAAGTCTTTAAATACTGAGACTAGTCATGCGGAACTTGTTTCGGTAATTAATGACGAGCAGGCAATGGAGGTTATGGGTGAATCGATTTGGTCTGTTGACCCTGTTCCCTCAAAAGTTGAAGATGGAGTGCCTTTGCTAAAGCTACAGGCAAATCGTCAGGTGCTAGCGACACTAAACCTTGGTCAGGTTTTACAGCTTAAAGTACCTGGATTAGACAAAGTGCTTCTAGCGGAGCTGTTTTCTACCCATAACCAACGCAATAATATGCAGGTTTGGTCTGGGCGTTTACTTAACCGTCAACCCGGTGAAAGTATTTTAGTGACTAAAGGAAGTCACGAAACGTATATCACGATTTCTACTAAAAAAGCTGTTTACTCTGTCAGAATCAATAATGAGACGGGTTATGGTACTATGATTAATGAAACACAAGTTCTTAATGACCTTGTGGATAGATCTAAAGATAAAGAAAAGTCTGACTCTACACGGCTTGCACAAACAGATTAAAAAATAAAAGTTTCTTCTTCTTAACCCTTAATACCTTTTGATTATTATATTTCTTCAATTATTTCCTGCCTGCTTAATTAAAAATTTTTTGATATATAAAACTGAATGTTACGGTGTGATAATTAACTGTATCGTGTTAGTGATATATTTTTATGCTGTTGAATTCGTTTGTTAGTTTTTAACTATTGGTTTGTCATTGTTTGTTTTATAAAATATTTATTGGTGATTGTAGAAATATTTGGTGTAATTTTTTATTTAAAAATATGTTAAAAAGCTTAAGCTGTTGTCGGATTTTATAGGTTGAGTTTTTTGCTATGAGCAATTTTCGGTAGTGTCTTAGGAGAAAATCTGATATCACGATTAGTTAATTAATTCTTGCTATTTTAGTTGATGATTTAAAAGTCGATTTCTTTACTTGACAGTCGCGCCAAAAAAATATTTGCTGATAGAGGTGGATAGCTCAAAGCTAAAAATACAAGGATGTCACTCTTTACAGGGAATTTTATATGAAAATCAAAAAGGTTACGGCAGGGATAATTACTTCGTTGGTTTTAACGGGTAGCCTTGTGACTTCAAGCCTGAGCGTGGGCAACACAATTGCCGATGAGAAGCAGAAGCTTTGGGTTACAATGGGCTCAGATGCTTATGCTGGAATACAGCAACTTATGGGTAACCAGCTTCCTAAATACACAATTTCTAGTTTGGCTCAGACTGATGTTGCGGTAACACAGCTTGATCCCGCTCATCTTGATTTGATTTCGTATTATATGCATGCCAAATATAAGCGTTGTGGTGGTTTTATGGTGCATGATTCTTATGCTGATGCCGTTAAGTCAGCTAATGAGATGATTGCGAATAAGACAGAATCATTAGTAACCATTGACTACACAATAGACCAACAAAAAGTAGTGAATGCTTTTCTACCACAGTTACAAGAGAGTGATATTCGTACGACAATTGATGGCATGGCTAACTTTCATAACCGCTATTATCAAAGTGATACAGGCAAAGATGCCTCTGGCTGGATTAAAAATACCTGGGAACGTTTAACCAATGGGCGAGCCGATACCAAGGTGGAGTTATATCAACACAGTAGATGGAAACAGCCTTCTGTGATTATGACCTTACAAGGTGACGGGAGTACTGATGAAGTGGTGGTTATTGGTGGACACATGGACTCTATCAACCATAACGTCAGTGATAAATTGAGAGCACGAGCACCTGGTGCCGATGATAATGCTTCGGGGATTGCCACTATTACAGATGTAATCAAAGTAATGATGGCAAATAACTATAAGCCAAAGCGAACCATCAAGTTTATGGCTTATGCTGCTGAAGAGGTAGGCCTGCTAGGCTCGGATGATATCGCTGAAGATATGAAAGGTCAGGGAGCAAATGTGGTTGGGGTTATGCAACTTGATATGACCAATTACCAGGGATCATCTTATGACTATGCATTGGTAACGGATTATACCAATTCAGCACAAAATGAATTTTTAAAGCGGCTAATTAGCCAGTATCTTTCTCAATATACGTATACCACAATGCGTTGTGGTTATGCTTGCTCTGATCATGCTTCCTGGCACCGTCAGGGGTACGCTGCGAGTATGCCATTTGAAGCTCCCATGCAGCAAAGTAATCGTTATATTCATACGGCCAATGACACCCTTGATAAGTCGGGCAATAACGCAAACCACGCATTAAAATTTGCTCAATTAGCGACAGCATTCTTAGTTGAAATGGCCAAGAGCGCTGGTGATGATGGCGATGGGGACGATCAAGGTGAGTACAAACAGTTTTACTCCGCTATCGGTTTCTGTCTTGATGTACAGGACTCAAAAACACCACTGGCTAATGAGTGTAGTAAAGCTGATGGCCAACAGTGGATGCTGGGTAATGATGGAACAATGAAGTCTAAGCGTTATAAAGACTCGTGTCTGACAGTGACAGATAGTAGTGGAAGTGGTGGCTCTGTTGCTATGGAAAAATGCGCTGGCAGCAATAGTCAAAAATGGACGCTTAATGGTGATGCATTAGTGAATGACAGCTTGGCAGATCGAGCACTAACAGTTTATGGATACAGGCAGGGTGCTAAAGTTGGTATGTGGTATGATTGGGGTCAGGATTACCAGCGTTGGAGTTGGAAATAACTATTTAAGTCTTCAGTCGTGTTTTTAAACATAAAATACTATAAAAAAAGCCCATCAACTGATGGGCTTTTTTTGACTCTTAAGGCGTGATGAGTACTAAAGCAGTAGTTCTCTAATATCGCCAAGTGCAGCTGCCAGAACAGCAGCAAAACGTGCTGCATCTGCACCATTAATAGCTCTGTGATCGTAGGATAAACACAGTGGTAACATTAAGCGTGGCAAAAACTCTTTACCGTTCCAGACCGGCTTCATGCTCGCTTTGGAGACACCGAGAATACCAACTTCTGGTGTATTTACGATTGGCGTAAATGCTGTTCCACCGATACTGCCAAGGCTTGAAATGGTAAAACATGCGCCTTGCATTTCTGCTGGGCTGAGTTTTTTATCTTTCGCTTTTGCTGCTAACTCAACAGTTTCCTGCGCAAGTTGTGTCAAACTCTTCTTATCGGCATCACGAATCACGGGTACCAATAAGCCATCAGGTGTATCTACGGCAAACCCAATGTGGAAGTAATCTTTCATGATTAATGCATCACCTGTTGGGTTGAGTGAAGCATTAAACTGAGGAATGGCTTTTAGAGCATGAACACAGGCCTTAATGATAAAAGGCAGTGGCGTCATTTTAACGCCTTTTTCTTTTTGCGCTTTACGGAATGTTTCCAGCTCAGTGATATCGGCTTCTTCAAACTGTGTTACATGAGGAACATTCAGCCAAGAGCGATGTAAGTTGAAGGCTCCCACTTTACGCAAGCGTGTTAGTGGCTCTTCACGAACTGGGCCAAACTGGCTGAAGTCAATAGCTGGAACAGCAGGAATTGCGCCCATACCTTCTGCAGCAGGTGCTGCTTTAGGTTTATTTAACTGCTCACTGACATACTGCTGGACGTCTTCTTTTAGAATACGTCCACGTGGGCCAGAGCCTCTTACCAATGCTAAATCAACACCAAACTCACGGGCTAACTTGCGTACAGCTGGTCCAGCATGAATACGCTTGCTAGGCTCCTGCAGTTGAGCTGAAGCTGTGCTAGCTGCTTGAGCGGGTGCTGGCGACTTGGCTGTGGTTGGAGCACTTGCTGCAGGTGTTGCTGTTGTTTTTTGCTGAGGCTGAGATGAAGGTGTAGCAGGTTTGGCAGAACCTTTAGTCTCAAGCTCCAGGATCGCATCACCTATAGAGACTTTATCATCGACCTTAAGCAGAATTTTTTTCACGACACCTGCTTTGGGGGCAGGTACTTCCATCGTGGCTTTATCTGACTCAAGAACAACCAGAGAGTCTTCTTCGGCAACTTCATCACCGACATTGACACAGATTTCAATGACGGGGACATCATCGCTACCAATGTCAGGAACCTTGATGGTTTCTACTGCAGTTTCAGTAGAGGCTTCTGCAGCGGGTGCTGACGCTTCTTCTACAGTAGGTTCATTGGCAGGCTCTTCTGCTACAGGCTGACTAGGTGCTTCAGCTTGAGCACCACCAATAGCAGTGCTTAGAACTAAAATTTCATCGCCTTCAGAAACTTTGTCCCCAACCTTGACCAAGATTTCTTTGATTTGGCCAGCCTTGGGGCAGGGGATTTCCATTGTGGCTTTATCTGACTCTAATACAAGCAGTGACTCTTCTTCAGCAACGTCACTGCCCACACTGACGGAAATTTCAATGATTTCGACGTCATCACTGCCACCGATATCGGGTACTTTAATAATCTCGTCTGTCATTTGCGTGTTACCTTAATTATTCTTTGACTGAAGGATTAGCACTTAACGGGGTTCACTTTTTCAGGGTCAATGCCGTACTTCTGCATTGCCTTGGTAACCACGCTGGCTTCAATAAGCCCTTCTTCTTTCAGTGCATTTAAGGCAGCGATAGTGATGAAGTAACGATCTACTTCAAAGAATTCACGCAGCTTTTTACGAGAGTCACTACGGCCAAAGCCATCAGTACCTAATACCACATAACGTGAAGGAATGAACTCGCGAACCTGATCAGCATAAAGCTTCATGTAGTCTGTAGCCGCAACAACAGGGCCTTGACGGTTTGCGAAGCAGTTAGTCACATAAGGCACTTTGGCTTCAGACTCTGGGTGCATCTGGTTCCAGCGCTTGACTTCTAGAGCTTCACGACGCAGCTCATTGAAGCTGGTCGCGCTCCAAATGTCAGACTCAACCTTAAAGTCTTTTTTCAACAGTTCTGCTGCTGCACGTACTTCTTGCAGAATAGTGCCACAGCCCATGAGCTGAACTTTTAGCTTAGCCTTACGTGAGTTTTCTTCGAGGCAGTATAGACCTTTCAGAATACCATCAATCACTGCAGGATCTTCAGGCAGGGCAGGGTGCTGGTAGTTCTCATTCATGGTGGTGATGTAATAGAACACATTTTCCTGTTCGGTATACATTCGACGAATACCATCACGAACAATCACAGCAAGCTCGTAGCCATAAGTTGGGTCATAGCTAATACAGTTTGGAATAGTGGAAGCCAAAATATGACTGTGGCCATCTTGGTGCTGTAAGCCTTCACCATTCAATGTTGTCCGGCCTGAAGTAGCACCAATCAGGAAGCCTCGAGCCTGAATATCACCAGACGCCCAAGCCAGGTCACCTGTCCGCTGGAATCCGAACATAGAGTAAAATGCATAGAACGGAATCATGGGTACATTGTTGAAGCTGTAGGCTGTTGCGGCAGCAACCCACGCTGAATGTGCGCCAGCTTCGTTAATACCTTCTTGTAGAATCTGACCTTTTTTGTCCTCTTTGTAGAACATAACCTGGTCAGAATCCATTGGCTCATAGAGCTGTCCTGCAGAAGAGTAAATACCCAACTGGCGGAACATACCTTCCATACCAAAGGTGCGGGCTTCATCAGGAACAATAGGCACCACATGCTTGCCAATGGCCTTGTCTTTAACTAAAACGCTCAGGATACGGACAAAGGCCATGGTCGTTGAAATTTCACGCTCACCACTACCTTTAGTCACTTGCTCAAAGGCTTTTAGTTCAGGGGTGGGCAATGAAGAGCTCTTGGTTCGGCGTTGTGGGATATAACCGCCCAGCGATTCACGGCGTTTGCGCATGTAGACCATTTCTGGACTGTCGGCATCAGGGCAGTAGTATGGTACGTTTTCAAGTTCATCATCTTTGATAGGGATATCAAAGCGGTCACGGAATGCTTTCAGCTCATCTAGCTTCAGCTTTTTCAGTGAGTGTGTAGTATTAGCCGCCATACCACTACCAGTTTCATAACCTTTAACGGTCTTAGCAAGGATAACGGTTGGCTGACCAGTATGGTTAACCGCCGCATGGTAAGCAGCGTAAACCTTGTAAGGGTCATGACCACCACGGTTGAGCTTGTAGATATCGTCATCTGACAAGTGCTCAACCATTTTCAGTGTTTCAGCGTGTTTACCAAAGAAGTGCTCACGAGTATAAGAACCACCTTTAGCTTTATAGTTTTGGTAGTCTCCATCAACGCACTCATCCATACGTTGCTGTAATAAACCATGATCGTCTTGGGCAAACAGAGGATCCCAATGACGACCCCAAACTACTTTTATCACATTCCAGCCAGCACCGCGGAACTGGCCTTCAAGTTCCTGGATAATTTTGCCATTACCACGAACCGGACCATCTAGGCGTTGCAGGTTACAGTTAACAACAAAAATAAGGTTGTCCAGCTTCTCGCGACCGGCCATGCCAATGGCACCCATAGATTCAGGCTCATCCATTTCACCATCGCCTAAGAATGCCCAGACTTTGCGGTTGCCCGCCTTAGCCATTTCCCGGTTTTCCAAGTACTTCATGAAGTGAGCTTGGTAAATAGCTTGCAGAGGACCTAGACCCATAGAAACGGTTGGGAATTGCCAAAAGTCAGGCATCAACCAAGGGTGTGGATAAGATGATAAACCATTGCCATCCACTTCACGGCGGAAGTTATCAAGCTGTTGTGCTGTGATCCGGCCTTCTAAGAATGCACGTGAATAGATGCCTGGGGCAGTATGGCCTTGGAAGTAAATCAGGTCGCCATCATCTTCATCGTTGGGACCTTTAAAAAAGTAGTTAAAGCCAATGTCATACAAAGTTGCGCTGGATGCAAAGCTGGAGATATGTCCACCAAGATCATCTGGACTCATGTTTGCTCGCATTACCATCGCCATCGCATTCCAACGCACCAACGAACGGATGCGGCGTTCCATAAATAAGTCGCCTGGCATGCGTGCTTCACGAGAAGAAGGAATCGTATTGCGGTAAGGTGTTGTAATGGCGTATGGAAGTTGAGTTCCTTTACGGCTCGCATAACGGGCTAGGCGAGTCAGTAAATAATGCGCACGATCTTCCCCCTCTTTTTCGAGTACAGACTCTAGCGCTTCGAGCCACTCTTGGGTTTCAATAGGATCCACATCATTTTGCATCATTTATATTGCTCCAGGTCTTAGAAGCCTTGGGATCAGGCGTATAATGATTATAGCTACAAGGTTGTTAGCGCTTGATTATCTAAGAATTGAAAAGATTATTACGATTTTAATCTTTTTTATGTAGTAATACTACATATTGATCCAATTTGGGGTCTTTCAGGCTGAGTTTATGTAGTAAAGCTACAAAAAATGTAAGGCTAAAAACTGTTCAAAACCTTTAGGTTGTACCTTCTCATCTGTCAAGTTTGAGTCAATAAGGATTAGCAATGCAATCATTGCCATTAAGCGATTGTCCCCAGGAGATTAGCTCATTAGTGACTTTTTACTGGGAGCAGTTTGTACAAAATTGCCGCGACAATAACACAGTTTGCAATGACTTGGATAGATTGCCAGACAGTTTTTGGGCCGATTTGGTGACTGTGTGGGGAGGGAGCAGTTATGTTGCTCAGCAATGTTGTCATCACCCTGATTGGCTTTTGGCACTGGCGCAGGAATACGATACCCATAACCAGACAGTCACTGATCCGGTAACGTCAACATTAGCTTTAACCCTGGCTGATATTGATCGTGAAGATTTAGTGATGGAAGCTGTACGGCAGTTTCGTCACAGAGCAATGGTAGGCATCATTTGGCGTGATTTAACAAATAAAGCAACCCTTATCGAGACAACTGCTGCTTTAACGGAGCTTGCAGAAGAGTGCATTGATGCCAGTTATCAATGGTATTACCAGTACTTCTCTGCGCAGTGGGGAACACCCGCTTGGCAACAAGGAGGTAAAGAGGGTAAACCACCGCATATGGTTATCTTGGGTATGGGAAAATTGGGGGCAGGGGAGTTGAACCTGTCCTCGGATATCGACTTGATATTTGCATATCCCCAAGCAGGGCACACTGAAGGAAAGCAAAAGGCTATCAGTAATCAGGAGTTTTTTGTTCGGCTTGGCCAAAAATTAATTAATGCATTGGATGCTAATACAAAAGATGGTTTTGCTTTTCGTGTAGATATGCGGTTACGCCCATATGGTCAAAGTGGGGCGCTGGTTTTAAATTTTGATGCAATGGAACAGTACTATCAGGACCAGGGCCGTGACTGGGAGCGCTTTGCCATGATCAAGGCGCGAGTTGTTGGCGGCGACAAAAAAGCAGGAGCAGACTTGCTTGCCAGGTTGAAACCCTTCGTATTCAGGCGCTATGTCGATTTTAGTGCAGTTAATGCGCTGCGAGAAATGAAGCAAATGATTAGTCGCGAGGTGGTGCGCAAAGGCCGTCAACACAATATTAAGTTGGGGCCTGGAGGTATTCGTGAGGTTGAGTTTATTGTTCAGGCATTTCAGTTAATTCATGGTGGTCGAGACCCTGCACTACAGCAAAAGTCAGTCTTTAAATTACTCAATGTGCTAGCGGGTCAGGGCTATCTTCCTCTTGCCGCGACTCAAGAGCTTGAAAGTGCTTACCACTTTTTACGCAAATTAGAGCATGCTTTGCAAGCATGGGCAGACCAGCAAACACAAGACTTGCCAAAAGATAAAACTCAGCAGTGTAGGTTAGCCTGGAGTTTAGGGTTTGCTGACTGGAGCCTGTTAGCTCAAACCTTGGAAGAACACCGTAAAAAAGTCAGCTACCACTTTTCACAAATGGTCGCTGAGCCTACCGAAGAGCATGCTTCCAATGCAGTATTGTCCTGTTGGCAGTCGCTGTGGCAGGGGCAGCTAAGTGAAAATGAAGCGACACAGCAGTTGATAGCCCACCAGTTTCAGCACCCTGAAACGATTCTTCAACGTTTACAGCAACTGGCAAGTGATAAGTCAGTGCGAATGATGCAACGTAAAGGTCGACAAAGGTTAGACGCCTTTATGCCAATATTACTTGCTGCAGCTATTCACCAAAGTGATCCCAGCAATACGTTACTAAGAGTTTTACCTCTGGTGGAGCGTGTCCTAAGGCGGACAGCATATATATTACTGTTAATTGAAAACCCTGTGGCACTTCAGCAGTTGTTAAAATTATGTGCTGCTACTCCTTGGATTGCCGATACCATTGCTCGTTATCCAATGCTGCTGGATGAGTTTTTAGATGTGGGGTCACTTTATTCGCCACCTGATAAAGAAAAGTTGGCTGACGAGCTTCGGCAGCAATTAGCCAGAGTGCCAGAGGATGATATTGAGCTGCAGATGGAAACACTACGTTACTTTCGCATGGCGCATGTGTTGAGAGTGGCAGCTTCTGAAGTGGCAGGCACACTGCCATTAATGAAGGTAAGCGATTATTTAACCTGGATCGCTGAGGCTGTGTTGGAGCATGTGTTGTATATTGCTTTGCATTATGTGCAAAGTCGATATGGTCATCCAGGTGGAATAGAGGGTGATCAGATTGAGTTTATTGTTATTGCTTACGGAAAATTAGCAGGTATAGAACTAAGTTATGGCTCAGATCTGGATTTAGTCTTTGTGTACAACGCTCCTCATAACCAGTCCTCTTCGGGTCCTAAAGAAATCGATAACAGCCTTTATTTTATGCGGCTTGGCCAGCGTATGATCCATATTCTTACTGCGCAGACGCCTTCAGGACAACTTTATGATGTGGATATGCGGTTAAGACCTTCGGGCGCTTCGGGTTTATTAGTTTCAACCATTAATGCTTATGCAGAGTATCAAGCTGATAAAGCCTGGACTTGGGAACACCAGGCACTTGTCAGAGCAAGAGTAGTGGCTGGATCTCCTCAGCTAACGGGTCAATTTAGTGAGGTTCGGGCGCAGGTGTTGAGTCAAGCACGAGACCAGGAAAAACTCAAAGCTGAAGTGATTTCAATGCGAAAGAAAATGCGCGATAACCTGGCAACAAAAGAAACGAATGGTGGGAGGAGTGATGCTGCCTGGTTGGCTGAGACAAAATTTAATCTTAAACACGATTATGGAGGTATCGTAGACATTGAATTTATGGTGCAATATATGGTCCTGGCTTGGTCGCACCAATATTCTGACTTACTTACCTATACCGATAATATTCGGATTCTGGAAGAGTTGGAAAAAGCAGGTCTGTTAGCACCTGAATCTGCTAACCTGCTCCGCGAGGCTTACAAGGCTTATCGTTCTGCGGCTCATCGGCTGGTGTTACAAAATCAGTCTGGTGTAGTTACCGGCGATTCCTTTCATGAATATCGGCAAGGTGTTATTGCACTTTGGCAGCAGCTTCTGGGAGATACCCCAAGCCCAGTAGCTCATGAGAGTGGTGCCGACTAAACTTATACCTTTTGCATGAGTGCTATTAACTAATTGTTAAACCTGACATAGAGAAGCAGATTGAACAAGGAGTCTCATTTATGACGATGGCCGATCGCGATGGTCTGATTTGGTTTGATGGGGAGATGGTGCCTTGGCGTGAGGCTAAAACCCATGTGCTAACCCATACACTGCATTATGGCTTAGGGGTATTTGAGGGGGTGCGAGCTTATCATACTGATCGCGGACCTTGTATTTTCAGATTGCAAGAGCACACGGATCGTTTGTTTCGAAGTGCCCATATCTTGGGGATGAATATTCCTTTTAGCAAAGACGTACTCATTGCTGCGCAAAAAGCGGCAGTTAAAGAGAACAAGCTCGATAATGCTTACCTAAGGCCAATGTGCTTTTATGGCTCTGAAGGTATGGGGTTGCGGGCTGACAATCTGCAAGTTCACACCATTGTTGCTGCCTGGGAGTGGCCCAGTTATATGAGCCCTGAAGCGTTAGAACATGGGATTAAAATTCGGACTTCTTCATACACTCGCCACCATGTCAATATTACGATGTGTAAAGCAAAGGCGAATGGTAACTACATTAACTCAATGCTGGCATTGAAAGAAGCCCAGGACTGCGGTTGTGAAGAAGCATTACTGCTGGATAATGAAGGCTATGTTGCTGAAGGTAGTGGTGAAAATATTTTCCTTGTTAAAAACGGCAAGTTATACACGCCTGAACTTACTTCCTGTCTAGAAGGTATTACGCGAGATAGTATTCTACAGTTTGCTGCAGAGTTGGGTATAGAGGTGATTGAAAAGCGTATTACTCGCGATGAGGTATATGTTGCCGATGAGGCCTTTTTTACAGGAACAGCGGCTGAAGTATTGCCTATCAGGATGCATGATAACCGGGTTATTGGTAAAGGCGATCGTGGCCCAGTAACTACGAAATTACAGCAAATGTACTTCGATCAGGTCACGGGTAAGCGTGATGCTAATCCCGAATGGCTCACTCCTGTGTTATGATTCCCCGCTTGACGAAATTCCAGTCATTTTTTCCTGTATCTGGATGTCCAGATACAGGTTGCCTTAATTAAGGCAAGAAAAAACTAACTCTAATGTAAATTGGTTGCGCGCGTGAAGATCCTTGTGGTTGGTCCCTCCTGGGTGGGGGATATGGTCATGGCACAAACACTGTTTATGAGTCTTAAAGCTCAGCATCCAGGCTGTGTTATTGATGTACTGGCCCCAGAGTGGAGCCGTCCTATTTTGCAGCGAATGCCTGAAGTGCATAAAAGTATTGCTATGCCTGTGGGGCATGGCGAGCTGAAGTTATCTGCACGTTGGCATCTAGCTCGAAAATTGCGTTATAAACATTATGATCAGGCGATAGTTTTGCCAAATTCACTGAAGTCGGTGCTGGTTCCGGCAATGGCAAAAATTCCACAGCGAACCGGTTGGGTCGGCGAGTGTCGCTATGGGCTTCTCAATGATATTCGTAAGCTGGATAAATCGGCTTTACCATTAATGATTCAACGCTTTATAGCGTTGGCTTACCCCGCTAATACACCATTACCTGGCGATTTACCTGCTCCCGCGCTGCATGTCGACAAAGTTTCTATGCAAAAAGCACTAGCGCGTTATGAATTAATGGCGGATGAACGTTCCCCAGTACTTGCACTTTGTCCTGGCGCTGAGTTTGGACCCGCAAAACGTTGGCCTGAGCAGCACTACAGTGCGGTAGCTACGCATATGATTCAAGCGGGTTGGCAAGTATGGTTATTAGGCTCTGCAAAGGACCAGGAAGTGACAACAAAGATTGCTTCGCAGATTCCTGAGCAGTGGCAAAATCGGGTGCAAAATTTAGCAGGAAGAACCTCACTTGCAGAAGCCATTGATTTACTCTCTATGGCTTCCGCTGTGGTCAGTAATGACTCTGGGTTAATGCATATTGCAGCAGCCTTAGAGCGACCACTTGTTGTGGTTTATGGTTCTACATCACCTGACTTTACGCCCCCCTTAAATCAACAGCAGGCGGTAGTGCGTTTAGGTTTAGAGTGTAGTCCCTGCTTTAAGCGCGAGTGTCCCTTGGGACATTTAAAGTGTCTTCATCAATTAACTCCACCTACGGTAATTGAGGCACTACAAAAGCTTGTGCCTGTTGTGTCTGAGAATAAAAAGCCTGCAAAGAGCGTCGCTAGCTCATGTGGATAATGTTCAGTTAAATATTGAGCGGCAATGAAAAAAGTACTTGTTGTAAAAACCTCATCGCTTGGTGATGTTATTCATACATTACCAGCCTTAACTGATGCGCAAGAAGCTATTCCTGGCATTCGATTTGATTGGGTTGTGGAAGAGGCATTTGCAGAAATTCCCCATTGGCATCCTGCCGTAGATAAAGTTATTCCGGTAGCTATTCGCCGCTGGCGGAAAAATATTGTGAAAACCCTGACGCAGGGCGAGTGGCAGCAGTTTAAACAACAACTGCAGGCAACCACCTATGATGCGATCATCGATGCACAAGGTTTATTGAAAAGTGCATGGCTGACATATTTAACGCATGGTCCAAGCTATGGTATGGATAAATCTTCTGCTAGAGAGGCATTAGCGGCTCACCTTTATCAGCATACTATACCTGTTGTGAAAGGTATTCATGCGGTAGAACGTGTTCGTCAGCTATTCGCAAATGCTTTGGATTACAAGCTGCCAAGCCAAAGAGGAAAGTTTGCACTTAATAAAACAATGCTCCTTGCTGACTCTCCTGAAATCAATCAAATTGCTTCAGTATTATCTTCCAGTCCTTATGTTGTTTTTTTGCATGGTACAACACGTGAGCAAAAACATTGGCCTGAGCCTTACTGGTTTGAGCTGGCAGAAAAGTTCGCAGAACAGGGGCTTTATATTGTGTTGCCTTGGGGGAATGAGGTAGAAAAGCAGAGAGCTGATCGTATTCAATCTAAGGTTTCATCAAAAGCCGTGGTTTTACCCAAACTGAACCTGGCGGGTATAGCTGGCGTTTTGGCTAAGGCTACTTGTGTAATCGCAGTAGATACCGGATTAGGTCATCTTGCAGCTGCTCTGGATAGACCCTGTATCTCGTTATATGGGCCAACGAGCCCACGCTTAGTCGGTACTTACGGTGAAGGCCAATGTCATTTGACCGTTGATGATGCCAACGCGACTAACAATAAGCCACTTCCTGCTGTTGAGCCTGCTATTTTTCGTAGCTTAATGCCAGTTCAGGTGTTTCAGGCAGTCCAACCATTCTTAGCCTAGATCGTTGCACTATGAAGTTAGCATTTATTCTTTTCAAGTATTTTCCGTATGGTGGATTGCAACGCGATTTTTTGCGTATTGCGCTTGAATGTCAGAGTCGTGGGCATGACATTGTGGTTTATACCATGGATTGGCAAGGTGAAAAGCCTGCTGGTTTTGTTATCCATCAAATCAAACCAAAAGCATTAGCGGCTCATAAACGGGATAAGTGTTTTCATCAAGCGGTGATGAATCATATTGAGCAAAACGCAGTAGATTGTGTTATTGGCTTTAATAAAATGCCAGGGCTGGATATTTATTATGCAGCTGATGCTTGCTATGAAGACAAAGCACGTTTACAGAGAAGTAAATTATATCGTTTGATGCATCGCTATAAACATTTTTCGGCATTTGAGAGAGGGGTTTTTAGCCCTGAAAGTGCAACTCATATTTTACTGATTGCCCCTGCTCAGCAAGCTTTATTTGAGCAGTATTATCACACCCCACCTGAACGATTCCATATATTACCACCAGGCATTTCTCGTGATCGCTGTGCTCCAGAAAATGCAGCAGAAATTCGTCAGCAGCTGCGTGAAGAATTTAATATTGCAGCCAGTGATAAGTTTGTATTGATGGTCGGGTCTGGCTTTCGAACCAAAGGACTGGATAGAGCGCTTAATGCTATTGCAGCTTTACCTGAACAATTGAAACAAAGCATACACTTTATGGTGATAGGCCAAGATAATGCTAAACCATTTTGGCGACTTGCCCGTGGGCTTGGTATTGAAAAGCAGTTATCTATTTTATCGGGGCGAGATGATATTCCACGCTTTTTATTGGGAGCCGATTTACTGATTCATCCGGCTTATCATGAAAATACGGGTACAGTATTACTTGAGGCGGCCGTTGCAGGATTACCTGTATTGACGACGGACATTTGTGGATACGCACACTATATAGATGAGGCCGATATTGGTCGTGTGGTGCAGTCACCTTTTAAGCAAGATGATTTAAATAAGCAGTTACTGGCAATGCTCTCTGATCCGGAGGCGTATCAGCAGAGGCATGAAAATGGTTTGCAGTTTGCCAAACATGCTGATATTTACAGCATGCCACAGCAAGCAAGTACATTGATTGAACAGTTAGCCAGTCAGCGGGGTAAGTAGCTTTGACTATTTATTTGCGAAAAGAGTTTGAAGAGCGTTGGACTGGGCTGGATCCCTTTGAGCAAGTTAAACTATTACAGGGAAAGGTTTTTCGTGAACTGGAGGCGCGTCGTACGCTTCAGTTTGAAAGTGCAGGAAAAAGCTATTTTGCAAAAATCCATGGTGGTATTGGCTGGAAAGAAATAATCGCGAACCTTCTTCGATTCCGCTTGCCTGTACTGGGCGCAGAAAATGAGTGGTTAGCGATTAGGCGCCTGGAGAAAGCTGAAGTACCGACAATGACAGTTGCTGCATATGGAAAGCGAGGAAAAAATCCTGCACAACAGCTGTCGTTTATTATTACTGATGATTTAACGAATACCATCAGTTTGGAGGACTACACGCTTGATTGGTTAAAGCATCCTCCATCTTATGCGATAAAATATCAGCTGATTAAAAAAGTTGCTGAATACACAAAGAAAATGCATCTGAGTGGTGTTAATCATCGTGATTATTATATATGCCATTATTTATTACATTTACCAGAAGATGGTTCTGAGTTAACAGTAGATACTATAAAGCTCAACTTGATTGACCTGCACAGAGCACAGGTTCGCTCTAAAACACCAACACGCTGGATTAAAAAAGATTTGGCGGCACTTTATTTTTCAGTATTAGATATTGGCTTAACGTACCGAGATGTCTTGCGGTTTATTCGTTATTATACTGGCGTACCACTAAGACAGGCTCTGAAGAATCAACGCTATTGGCAAAGCATTACTCACAAAGCAAAGAAAATGTACCTTCGAAAACAGCGGAAGGGTGACGCCATTTAGCGCATGTACTTGAGGAGTAGTCGTTTGATAACAACTGAGTGGACGGTAACACCAAGCTATCAACAAGGTGATACGGGAGATGCTTTTTCTAGTTTGGAAAAGGTGTTTTCGTTACCTGGCGAGCTAATCACAACAGACCCTATAAGTGCTGTATATAAGGTGAGAGTTGGCGATAAATACTATTTTGTTAAACGCTATACAGCGGGTGGTAAAGGTATTCGACGTTACCTTGGCCCAAGCCGGGTAAAAATGGAGTGGCAGAATCTCTTATTTTTTCAAAAATTAGGTCTTCCCACAGCCCCTATTGTTGCTTATGGAGAGTCCAGATTTTTAGGTAAAACCCTCTGTGGAGCGCTTATCACAGAAGAGTTGGTTGGGACTGATGACTTAGCTTCCTTAGCACAGGCTGAGGCCTCCTGCCTAAAAGATCATAACTGGGTTACAGCGGTTAGTAATCAAGTGGCTGATGCAACGAGAGTTCTACACAGGGAAAGATTCGCACATAACGACTTAAAGTGGCGTAATGTCTTAGTTACGACTGGACCTAATCCACAAATTTATTTAATTGATTGTCCTGCAGGCACCCGCTGGTTTGGTCCAATGCTGAGCTATCGTAAAATTAAAGACCTGGCATGTCTGGATAAGGTTGCTAAGTATCAGTTAACCCCCAAGCAGCGTCTAGCATTTTATAAGCGCTATCGGCAGTGTGGTAAGTTGTCTATTGCTGATAAGCATCAAATTCATAAAATTTTGCAGTTTTTTGCTGGTCGAGAATAGGTGTCTTGGTGACGAGTACGACGAGTTTAGGCCCAATGTTGTCCATAAATGATTTGGTTGAGGCCAATCGTGATGTTCGATGCCCTTTTCGTATAGGTTTTCAAGATGTTGATAGTACTGCTTTAATCCAGTTGAATTGTGAATATATTTTTAGGCTACTACCCAAGAAGCGCTTGGTCTGTCGTGCAAATATGAATGATAGGCACGTTTTAGTAAAACTCTTTATGGGAAGTAACGCTGATAAGTATTTGCAGAGAGAGCTGCGAGGTGTTATCGCATTACAACAAGCTGGCCTGCATACAGCAGACATCATTGCTCATGGTCCTGCTGCTCAAGGAATTGGGCAGGTACTCGTTCTGTCGTACTTGAGTGGCACAAAAAGCCTGCAAGCACAGTGGGATAATATCAGTTATCAGCCATCCCGATTAAGCATTCTTAGGCGAGTAATGCCTTTAATTGCAGATATGCATGCTGCGGGGCTAAAGCAAAACGATATCCACCTCAATAATTTTCTTACAGACAAACAGGGAAAACTGTTTGTGGTTGATGGTGATGGCGTCGAAACCACAGAGCAAGGTGTGTCCTTAACTGAAAGTGAAATAATAGATAATCTGGCACTACTGTTTGCGCAGCTACCTCCTGAGTATGATGATTTTGTAAGTGAATTAATCACTGTTTATAATGTGCGCACTTCGCGATCCAAGGTTGAGACTGAAGTACTTTTATCTAGAGTAAAGTTTCGTCGTCACTGGCGCTTGCAACGTTACTTGAAAAAGATCTATCGCAACTGTACAGAATTTGTTGTTAACCATGGCTGGCAGCATTTCTATGTAACCCGTAGAGAGTTAGCAACGAAGGAATGGCTTGAGTTTTTAGCAAATCCTGAGACCTATATGGGTACAGGTAAGAGGCTTAAAAGTGGTAATACAGCAACGGTAGATTTGGTGGAGGTTGCTGGACGTCAGGTTGTGGTAAAACGTTACAATATCAAGAATTGGCAGCACCGTTTAAGTCGTTGTTGGCGCCCTTCTAGGGCATGGTTGTCGTGGCGTAATGGGTATATGTTAACCATGCTGGGGATATCAACCCCCCAGCCATTAGCGATGATTGAAGAGCGTTGCTGTTATCTTAGAGGGCGTGCTTATTTGATTTTAGATTATATTGCAGCCCCTGATTTATTAAACTGGACTCAACAAGAAGGTGTTCAGGAGCAATTACCAGTAATTAAAAGTCAGCTAGAGAGACTTTTTTCTATTTGGCTGAACAATGGTGTTAGTCATGGTGACCTTAAAGGCAATAACTTATTAGTCAATGAAAAGATGGATATACAGGTTATTGACTTAGATGCCATGCAGATGCACTCAAATCAGAAACAGCTTCAACGCTATTTTCGAAAAGATATGCAGCGGTTTTTAAAAAACTGGACCGATAGTCCTGACTTGTGTGATACATTTGAACCTTTGGTTCAGCATATGAATGCACAGATAGAGCAGTTAAAATAGAGCAACTAAAGATTTAAATAAGTAAGCTTGATTCAAACCCTCTGCGTTATGAATGCATATATTGACGTTTATCAAAGGTGATAAGTGTATGTGTCGAATGCTAAAGGTTTGAAAAAACAAAGAGGAACATCGTGTGGCGTTAACGGTTTTGGGGTTATCTGGTGCACTGGGGCATGATCCTTCTGCAGCTATTTATGTAGACGGCAAGTTGGTAGCCGCTGTAGAGGAAGAGCGCTTTCTACGGGATAAGCATGCTAAAAATAAAATGCCAATAGAATCTACTAAATTTTGTTTGGCTCAGGCTGGTATCACTCCGCGAGATATTGATGTGGTTGCAGTACCTTATGCCCCTATATCTTTGGCAACACCTGCGCGCTGGCATTATGCAAAACGTTATTGGTATGCCCCAGATCGCTCTTTGGATGCTTTGTTTAATGGTAATCGTCGCTATCGTCGCTATGTTGGACGTATCCGTGAAATGTTAGAGTCATTGGGCTTTGACTGGAATAAAATAGAGTTTGAACCCGTTGAGCACCATTTAGCCCATGCTTCAAGCGCCTATCATTTAAGTGGTTTTAAAGAAAAAACTGCCATTATGGGAATTGATGGTAAAGGTGAATATGCCACAACCTTTTTCGGTTATGGAGAAAATGGCAAGATCCATAAAATTAAAGAGTTTTATGATCCAGACTCGTTAGGTGGCTTATACGGCGCTATTACCGAATATCTTGGTTTTGACATGCTTGATGGTGAGTATAAGGTGATGGGAATGGCACCTTATGGTGATCCTGACAAATATGACTTATCACGACTTATAAAGTTTGATGGTAAAAATTTCGAAGTAAATACTGATTATGCCAATGTTATAGGGCTTAGACGTTATAAAGAAAAGGGTCGAGGTTTTTATTTTAGTCCTAAACTGATTGATTGGTTAGGACCTCGCCGTAAAGGGGATATGGCTGACGATCCATACATACATTATGCCGCAGCTATGCAAAAGCTTTATGAAGACGTCTCTTTAAAACTAATGGATTACTATTTAGGCGATATTATTAAAGAGACAGGTTTGATTGCATTTTCTGGTGGTGGAGCCTTAAATGTAAAATTAAACCAAAAAATTATTGCTCGTCCCGAAGTAAAAGAACTATTTGTACAGCCTGCTTCAGGTGATGCAGGAACTGCTGTAGGTGCTGCTTCGTATGTTGTAGAGAAGCGTGGAATCAAAGTTGAAAAAATGGAGCATGTTTATCTTGGTCCATCATTTAATAATGACCAAGTGATTGAAGCATGTGAGCAACACGCAGAGAAGCCGAAGTTCTTACAAATTGATAATGTGCCACAACGCATTGCTAAAATTTTATCCGAAGGAAACCCAGTGGCTTGGTTTCAAGGTAGGATGGAGTTTGGACCTCGTGCGTTAGGGCATCGCAGTATTTTAGGGTGTCCAAGCTTTAAAGGGATCGCTGATCGAATAAATGAGCAAATTAAGTTCCGTGAGCGGTGGCGGCCTTTTTGTCCAAGTATGCTGGATAGAGTGGCAACAGAAATGTTTAAGGTGGACCATCCTGCGCCTTTCATGACATTTACTTTTGAAGTTAATGAAGAGTGGAAAGAAAGAGTACCTGAGGTTGTTCATGAAGATGGTACGTCCCGAGGTCAAGCGGTTAAGCAGGAATTTAATCCTCGTTATTATGCGCTGTTGGAAGAAATGGAAAAGCGGACAGGTAATGGTGTCGTTTTGAATACGTCATTAAACCGACGTGGTGAGCCTGTAGTATGTACACCAACAGATGCTTTAAACATGTTTTTTGGTTCAGATCTGCAATATCTTATTATGGAAGACATTTTGGTTGTTAAAGCTGAGTTTCCAGCTGATATCCAAGACCCCATAAATTAATAATAAAGGAAAGAGACTATAGCTCCTAGCAGGAGCTATAGTTGTTTTTGAAAAGGTTATGTCTATGTACGTACTGCAGCTTTGTCATGATTACAAGCCCCCTTTTTTAAGTGTGGCTAATCAGTATGCTGCATTATTTGATGATACCCCTTTTAAGGTTGTTACGGTCTACTTAAAAGGAGAGCCAAAAGAGGAAGTTATCAAAGCTTCTAAATCATCAGACGTTATTTTTTTAAATTATTCATCAAAGCAACTACGTGGTTTGAAAAGACAGCAAATTGCTGATTTAAAAAAACTACATAAAAAATTTAATTTTAAGTTTGTTTTAGCTCACCGGTATAAAGCCTTATTTATTGCATCTCATATACCTAACGTCCCGTGTGTTGGTATTCATCATGCATTTGGTGACTACCAGCGTTTAACAAGACGTTGGTATGTAAATAAGAATCGTCAGCGTTTATTTTTATTGGGTGTATCTGATGCAGTACGTGATGATATGCGTGGCTGCTTAACAAAGTGGAACCCATCAAATATTCAAACACTCTATAATCGAGTTGATTATGATTTGCTAAAATCTCAATTAATTGATAGAGAATCTGCTCGCAAAAAATTAGGCTTGCCTCTGGATAAATTTGTTTACGCAAATGTTGGCCGGTTGCATCCAGATAAAGATCAGGCAACCTTGATTAAAGCTTTTGCGAAAGTTATTCAAAAACAGCCCAATTCACTGCTTGCAATAATGGGAAGTGGTCGTCTTCAGAGAGAGCTTGAAAAACTGACGAAAACACTAGGTATTATGGATAGTGTTTTATTTTTAGGACAAGTCAAAGAAGCCGCTAGATATTTTAAAGCATTTGATAGCTTTGTGCTGTCTTCTGATCATGAACCTTTTGGTATGGTCTTGTTAGAAGCAATGGCAGCAGGGTTACCTATTATTTCGACAGATTGTGGTGGGGCGAAAGAAGTTGTGTCAGGATGTGGTGCTCTCTTTACACTGGGTGATGACAAGGCGTTAGTAAATAAAATGCTTGAGGTTCATCATTATGATCCTGTAATGATGAACCAGCTGGTTGATAGTATGGACAGAAAGGTTACTAAGAACTTTTCCTATGCTGCTGTTAAGAACTGTTTTTGGCAGATACCTTTTGTTCAACAGATTAGTGGAGTTTAATACCAGTGAATTGGTTGATTAAGTGGCACATGAGGCATTGGACAACGATACCTTATTCGACTTATTGCAAGGCATATAACCAGTGGGGGGGGAGTTTTATTACTCACCCAGAGGTTATTCAGGGTATTTCTGAGTTACTTGAGATTCCCGTTATGTTCCAAGGACGCTATGAAGATGACAGGTTAGTCGCAGCGGTTCCCACCTGGGGTAATTATATTGCTGGTAGTAAGGGAGCATTGAAAAAACTCGGTAAACGAGGGCTAATTGATGTTGGTAATCCTGAAGTGATTTTACCAATGAGTCCTAATATTCGGATAGTATTACCTTATAAATCTGACTTTATTTCATGCGAACATCAGCCTCAAATAATTAATTTAAAAAATAAAGGAAAAGCACTTTGCTTGGCAAAAGGATTCCATGCAGAAGGTTTTTCAAAGAAATTTAAATATAATCACCGAAGAGAAATTAGATTATTTCAAGATGAAGGTGGTGAGTTCAGATCTGTTAATAGCGTTTCTGCTGACCAGCTATGTGAGCTTTATCTCGATCTTTTTGAAAAACGTTGGGGGTTCAGTGCGAAGGGCGCAACTTTAATGCATAAACTGCTTGAGAAACTATATAATTTTCTAACTGGAACCATACTGTATATAGCTGATGAGCCTATTGCGATTCAACTTGTATATCAAGTTGAAACTATGAAACATTTTAGTGTTGAGTATGTGAATGGAGGCGTTAACCCCTCCTACAAGAACTATAGTCCAGGTAGTATTTTAAGTTTCTCGAACATACAGCAAGCACAAGAGCTAGCTGATAGTAAAAGTAAACCACTCCGTTATTCTTTTGGCTTGGCTGATAATGATTATAAGCTCCGTTGGTGTAATAAAGTCCCAGTGTTTTTAACCTAGAAATAATATGAATACTCAATCTGCTACTTGGCTGAAAAAAAAGAAACAGAAAAACAAAATTAAAGCATGCTTAATTCTGTTGATAAGCATAATGGGGGTTGCTCTAGGATTTTACTGGCAATCATTGTTGCTGCTTTTATTATTTTATATTGCACATGAGCTTCTATGGTCAGACCATATTTTCTATAATCCTAAATCTGACTATCTGTACAGCTTTCCAAATGCATTTTGTACAAAAGCTGAGTTAGACAATGGTAAATTATGCTTATTTCAAAGTGCTGAGTTGGTTAAATGCGATACAGCAGTACTTGCGATATCAATAAAAAGTAATGCATTTTTAGCTTCTGTATTCGATCCATATGTTGAAATTGGTGACGGTAAATACATTGCTAGACAGTATTTTGAAAGGGGATTGGAGGGAATCAGATATATTAATATCAGCGATTATCTGGAAAAGCTCGTAGATGGAAAAGCTGTTTCTATCAAGTTTAAACACTGTCAGCCACTGCTACCCAGTGATATTTTAGTCTATGGGTTTTGTAATGATGACTTTGTAAATAAGAAAATTTTAGTTGTTGCTCCTCATGCGGATGATGCTGAATTAGCTGCTTTTGGTTTGTATAGCCAAGCAACAGATGTGGCAGTTGTTACATTAACGGCTGGAGAGGTTGAAGCCGAAAGCTTCTCTCATGTTTATGCTGATAGTAAAAAGGCATCTTTATTAAAAGGACGGTTGAGAGCTTTTGACAGTATTGCAGTACCTCAATGGGGTGGTGTTAAACCAGAGAATATCATCCATCTTGGTTATTTTTGTTTACGCTTAAAAGAGATGTTTGATGATCTGAGTAAAACGACTATTTCATTAACGGCTGGAGTTAATTCTACAAAAGTATTCAGAGAGTTTAACCCATTTAAACTTCCTAGTGATAAAGATAACTTTGCTTCAGGAAAAAACTTGATAAGTGACTTAAAATTTTTGATTGAAAAATATCAGCCTGAAGTTATTATCATGCCACATAGTCAGCTGGATCCCCATGAAGACCATATCTATACGTCTCGTTTTGTTGAGTTAGCAATCAAAGAATCATCTTTCAAAGGCATTCAGCATATACTCGGTTATGCAAACCACTTTCATTACACGGATATGCATCCTTTTGGTCCACCACACTCTATAGCATCTTTACCCCCAAACGTAGATATGATGCAAAGTCTTGATGCGGTGTTCTCTCTTTCGTTAAGTGAAGAAGAGCAAAAGAATAAAGTTTATGCTTTGGAAATGATGCATGACTTAAAAAGACCCATCAAACATAAAAAGGTCATTAGGTCTCTAGTTCAGAAAATAATAGGAAGATCATATAACAAATATGGATATGACACATACTTTTCGAAAAATATAAAAAATAATGAACTTTTTTACTTAAAAAGGTTAAATAATGAATATTAATCTAACATGTAGTTACGTTAGAAATTTTTTTTTGATCTTGCTTTGTTTTGGATTTTTAATATTTATTGCTGGTATTCAAGTTGTCCCAGATACAAGTAAGTGGCACACACAGCTTTATCTGCTTGAGTTTCTTCCAACGTTGGTCCTTTTCTTTTTTGGTTTTGCACATACAAAGCTATATGTTAAATCTATTTATGTGAAGTTATTATTGTTTTTGTTTGCTTACTTGCTGTTGAGCGAGTTGGTAAATCAAAGTGGTGATACTTTAAAAGAACTTAAGCAGATGCTGCTCATTTTTTTATTTTCTTTTTCTATATTTTACTTGATAGATAAATTTGGTTATGAAAAGGTATTTTTTCCTTCGATTGTAATTGCCAGCTTGTTTGCATTGATAAGTATAGCTCAGTTCTTTTTTGAAAATAAATCATTAGATACTGTCAGGTTTATTGGGGATGGTGTTCTAAGTAATCCTTTATTGAGCTCACACTACTTTGGTTCATTGTGTGTTTTGGCTTTAGGAACGCTTTTCTGTGCAAAAGACAAGAAGACAAGACTTGTATTGCTAGGATGCGTGATAATATTTTTATTATGCTCATTGCTTACCAAGTCAAGGACAACAATGGTTGGGTTGTTGGGTGTTGTCGTTATCTACATTTATTTGATTATTATGAATAAAAAATCAGCCTTTTTGAAGTGGGTTGCATTAATAATAGCATTATTTGTTTTATTTTTTGTTTTGTTTGGTGATGAAATTATATCCAGAGGGGTATCGTTAAGGCCAGAGATATGGAGTGCATCTATTGATTTGATTATAAATAAGCCGTTGCTTGGTCATGGTGGTGATGCAGGGTTTGAAGTGTTTATATCCAAAGTTAACACCAGTTTTTATGACCCACATAATATCCATTTAGCATTTGCATATCACTATGGGTTAATTGGGTTATTTTTATGGATTTCTTTATTAGGTGTTTTGTCGATAGCTTGCTTGAGATCTAGAAATTCATTAATTATTTACATTGGTTTACCTTTGCTCGTATATGGAGCTATTGCCGGTCTCACAGAAGGAGGGAATATTGTTGGCAGACCAAAAGAAGTCTGGTTTTTAACTTGGTTACCAATCTCGATCGCTATAGGACTTTTAATAGTTGCAGGTGAAAATAGTAAAAAGCTGGTAAATCAAAATGGATAGAATAAAAGTTTTACAGTTGCAACAAAAATACTATGTTAGAACTTCGGATTTGCATGAAGAAATTATAAAAGCGTTACCTGAAAAAGACTATGAGGTGACTGCAGCTTATTGTACTGGTGAGCCAACCAGAGATGATATGGTTACGATTGCAGAGAAGAAAAAATATTTTAATCTGTCAAAAAAGCAAATGAAAGGATTTCGCTTTAAAGCAATTTATCAACTTTGGAAATATTGCAGAGACAAAGCGTTTGATGTAGTAATAACTCATAGATTTAAGTCATATGATGTTATGCTTATTGCAAATAAACTGCTTAAGGTAAGGAATTGCATTTCGGTAGTTCATGGTATTGGTGACTTTGACCGAATTTATAGACGCCTAATTTCCAATTTATTTATTGATGATAAGTGGACAATTATTGCTGTCTCTCAAACAGTAAAAGAGTATCTTATAAAACAATGTAAGTGTTTCAATGATAACAATGTTAAAGTTATACCTAATGCTGTCGATCTTGAGTATATTGAATCAAGTATGCTTGAAAAAAATGTTGCGAGACAGGAAGTAGGTATTAGTGAGAGTGATATTATAATTGGAACAATTGGACGGTTGGTGAAAGTAAAAGGGCATGAATATTTAATAAAATCTTTTGCTAAAGTTTTACAAGAAAATAGTAAAATAAAACTACTTATAGTTGGTGGTGGTGGGCTTGAGTCTTCACTGAGGTCTTTAGTAGAAGAGCTAGGAATAAGCGAAAAAGTCTTATTTGCGGGTGAAATCTTTAATGCGTATAAGCTTCTTAAAGCATTTGATCTGTTTGTGCTTCCTTCGCTAGAGGAGGGGATGCCGTTAGTGTTATTTGAAGCACTAATAGCGAAGGTACCTATTATTTCAACAAATGTTGGTGGTATTCCTGAAGTTCTTAATGCTGATGTAGCAAAATTAATTCCTCCCAGAGATATTGATAGCTTAACTGATAAAATGAAAGAAATTTTAGATTTATCAGTTTGTGAGAGAGAAAATATTATTAATAATAGCTATCATTATGTTAAAGAGAATCATTCTATTCAGAAGTACAGAGAACAGTACAGAAATATAATTGATATATAGTGGTAGTGAATATGACTAATAGACAAGCTAAGAATGATCTCTTGTACTTAGTATATGGGGAGAGTGAGGTCTATTACAAGCAGGCTTATTTTAGTATTTTAACAGCGTTGAATTATTTAAATGTAAGCTGCTCGGTAAGGATTTGTGTACTTACTGAAAAGCCTGAGTTTTTTAAAAAGTTACCAGTTTTTGTTGAGAAACTTACAGGGAATCAAAAAGCTGCGTGGATGGGAGGTGGAACATACATACATAGAATAAAAACGTTATCGCAAATATATTGGATGAAAAAGTATAAATCAAATACAGCATTTGTAGATACGGATACGTGGTTTAATAAAAGTCCGGAACATATTTTTTCATCCGTTGATAACGACTCGTCCGTTATGTATGAATATGAGTCTGATGTTAAAGCGTCTTTGCCTAACTTATGTCATAAAGTGAAAGATCATGAGTTTAGTTTGGGGGATGGGCGAAAACTTAATTTCCAGGAAGGTCAGTTATGGAACTCTGGTGTTATTGGTCTTTCTTTTGATAACCGTTATCTACTTGATGATGCGCTTTCTTTGATTGATAAGTTATATTTATTAACAAATGAGTATGTGACTGAGCAGCTTGTGGTTGGTGAAGTTATTAGGCAAAATACTAAAATTCAAGGTTGTCGTAATATTTTATATCATTACTATGGGGCAGACCTATTATTTATTAATGATAAAATTTCTGTTTTTTTAAAGGAGAATGTTGACAAAGATATAGCTGAGCAAGCTAGTTTGACTGCTACTTTTCCTTACGGTAGGTGTGGAAAAAATAAAATTCAGGTTTTATTAATAAAATTAATATCAAAAATCCTAGGTATTGATAAAGAAACAATGAGAGCTATTCAGGGTATCAAAATTTTTCTTTTAGATAGTAAGAATAGCTATTTTAAAGCGGATCAGCATAATTGGTTGATAAGATCTTATAATATCTTAAATGATGATTCTAATAAACCTAAACTATCTACAAAGTCATATTCTTTTATTCTTTTTAATGTTGAAAAGTTGATTAAATCTGAAAAGTTATCTGTTGAAGAAAAAAAGGCTTGGATTCCTATAGTAAGGAAACTGAGCTCGTTATCAGTAAGGTGATCAATATTTAAAATATTGACTTAATATACCCATAGCGTTTGAGAATTAGGTTTAATCTTTTGATTTAACAAGGGAAATTGTATATCCTTTGCGACCATGAAAGGATTTTGGCTCACAGAAGAAGAATTAAA
>NZ_AUAF01000044.1 GCF_000428585.1 Zooshikella ganghwensis DSM 15267
TATACCAACGGCTAAAACGTTTTTCACTCATATCACTGTAACGGTTCATATTTCTATAGGTTGCCTTGCCTTGAAATACGATTAATGTCGTCAACAATGCGGCTATAAATGTGCGTTGAGGTTTATTAACGTTGGACATTGAGCGTAAAACCGTTTTTACTATGCTTTCCAAAGATAGATTCCTGTGACAATACGACGTTGATAACCGCATTCTCGCAGTTTCTATCTTTGGTACAACCTACGACTCTCAGCCAAAAAGTGTCCACAGTATTGGAAGATGCAACCAAAGAAAATGTTATTGATGTCATCAACTACAATACGTGGATGCCAAGAGGTGTGGCCAATAAAGCCAGCTATCGAAAAAATGAAATTCCATTTCATTTAGCTCCCTTCGATATCGTGGTATTAGAAGAAGCCTTCAATGACGAATACCGTAATGACATGCGTGAAGCTTTGCAAAAAACACATCCTTTTTGGACTGGTCCTTTGAATTTACCTAAAGACCAAACATTTCAGGATGACGGTGGCGTTGTGATTTTAAGTAAATGGCCTATTGCAACTGATAGCCATGATCAAGAAATAAAAGACTCAATCACTTATACACAGTGTCCATGTGGATTTAATCAAGAATACAAAGGTGCCTGGTATGTCAAAATATTAAAGCACGGCACACCTTATCATGTTTTTGGCACCCATCTGCTTTGGGATAAAGCGCAAACAGCAGATATTAAAACAATGGCACAAGTTACGGAGCTTGGTAATTTTATTGCTAAACAGAAAATTCCTGCGAATGAAGCAGTCATCATCGCTGGAGATATGAATGTGTTTCAGCATAAGTCGATCTATACCCAAATGTTAGACTCACTCAATGCTGCTAATCCATCCTACCCAACAGATGCTGTACTCATCAACAGCCATGATGAAACAAGAAACAGTGATGCTGAAGGTGGCACTGGTACCCTTGATTATGTTCTTTATTCCACAAAGCATAAACAGCCAGTATCCAGCTACGCGAAAGTCATACCCTTTATGAGTCCACAAACGAATGATAATAATGGTAAGGGTGGATACCTGTTAAGCCAGTATTTATCTGACCATTTTGCTAAGCATGGCCACTTTGAGTTTTTAGCAAATAGCAATCATCCTGACTATCTCGAAATCAAATCTCTCGATGAATATAGCTATACTTTCAGTTATAGTGGAGGAGGGGCATATACATGGGTAGGCGTCTATCGTGAAAATGAAACCCCAGATCAAGATACTGCTTATATTTGGGGATATACTCCAAACCATCGTGGAGAGTTAAACCTGACCATCGCAGAAACAGGCCGTTTTAAAGCTTATTTACTCGATAATAACCTTAACAAAATTGCAGGGCCTATTTATTTCAACAAAAATTAGCTTAGCCGTTAGTCACTTCAACAAAACTATACCTCTCTAAAGGCTTGGTTGCCGTATCCTTACGGCGACCAGTTCAGCAAACGTTAACCAGGCTTTTTTTGTCTCCAAACAATCATAATTTTTTATTCTAGTAAGATTGAATAACGACAAATAGCAGATTCATAATTACTCTATTCCCATCCCCATAGTATTCTCTTTTTCCTTAACAGCACTGGACACTATAATGCATAAGTGCGTTCAATGTACGTTTATGCCATTGAATCGAATAAACGACGACAAGGCTTTCCTTCCATAATGAAAAAAGTTGTTACGAAAAGTCATTCAGAAATTACCCGCTGGCCAATTTTAGATAGAAGCGATGAGTCAGCTGTCATTGATGTGCTAAGAAGTGGCACGATCTCTAAAGGCAGCATCATTCAAGTTCTTGAAAATGAGTACAAAACTTTTACCGGACGTAAATATGCTTTAGCTCATAATAATGGAACATCAGGTTTATTGGCGGCTTTCTTTAGTCTTGGTTTATCTCCTGGCGACGAAGTTCTGGTACCTACAGCAACTTTTTGGGCATCAGTACTGCCACTTATATGGCTAGGTCTGGTACCTGTTTTTTGTGAAAGTGAGCCTGAAACACTAGGGATTGACCCAGAGGATATGCTAAAAAAAATAACGCCAAAGACCAAAGCTGTTGTTATCGTACACCTCTGGGGACTTCCTTGTAAGGTTGAAGAAATTAGCTACATCGCTAGAAAACATAACCTTAAGATCATTGAAGATGCATCACATGCGCATGGCGCTGAATACAACGGCAAACTCTGTGGAGCTTTTGGTGATGTTTCTGTATTTAGCCTACAAGGGGATAAGTTAGCGCCAGCAGGCGAAGGTGGTATATTCATTACTGACGATTATGAATACTATGAAAGAGCTACTTGTCTTGGGGACATTTCACGTATTAATGAATTAACAACTCCTCAACGTCGATTTGCCGCTACAGGGTTTGGAGTTAAAACCCGAATATCTTCACTCGCCGCAGCGCTTGGTGTTAGTCAGCTTAAAAAACTTAAGAAGAATAACCAACTACGTAATACAAACCATCAATACCTTTCTCATAAACTACAAGCGTTGGGTTTTGACTGCTTCATCCCATCAAGCAATATTCAACGAGTCTATTTTGAATTTATTATTAGGTACAGTGAAAGAGAACCCGAAAACCTCCTTCAAACACTACAGCAACTTGGTTGTCATGTAACTCGACCACGTTACCCACTACTGCATCAACAACCTTTTTTTACTGAAGGATGGTATAAAGAGGTTGGTCGATACCCCAAAGGGTGTGGCGATTTAGACCAGATCATTTCAGGCAGTTTTGAAAAAACGATCACTGAGAATAATCGCTTAATAAAACTACCCAACTTTTGTGGTGAAGATAATGGTATTTTAGATCAATATGCTGAAGCATTCAGGTTAGCCATTTCTTAACTGCCCTTCACCAAAATATTCAAGCTCAGTGGCTCAACGCTTCACTTATTCCAAAATTAAGTTTTACTAATACATATACCCCTTTCTACCATCTTTATTACAAAGCCTCTAGCTCTTTTAAATACGTGCTGATACGCGATTAATACTAAACCAAATAAAAAATAGCCGATAACTTCTGTTATCGGCTATTTTTTTGCTTATAAGATAATATAATACTTAATTTGATATTACGTATTACTATTTACTAAAAATAGTAATATAATTATTTACAACCAAAGCTGATTAATAATCAACCAAACAAGACTATACTTAACTAAAACAAACACTTATTGAGAACACGAAGCGCTATGGCAAGCTCAGTTACACGTGAGGCAGTCTTTACTGCCTGTAAGAAGTTGTTTGAAGAAACAGGCCATGTAAAACAAGCTGATGTACAAGCTATTACGGGGGGATCATTCACCAAACTTGGGCCATGGATACAAGAATGGAAGGTACTTAATGCCCGGCTCAATGGCCTTGAGTACCTAGACCATGAACTCCTAGCAGGATTAAATGAGTGGTGTCTTCAGCTCAAAGAAAAGTTTCAGTCAGAAGCTGCGAAACAAAATGAAGACTTACACGCAGAGCTCACGAAAGAAAAAGAGAAACAAGCTCAATTCCAGCAGGATAAGGACAAACAGCGTGATGAGCTGGCTAATATGCATGCTAAATTGGCGGAGCTAAGAGATACGGTATCTGAGCGAGAACGTCATATTGACCGTAAACGCACAGAGCTCAGTCAGCTAAAAACAGAACGTTTAGAGTTTAAACAGCGCTATGAAGCTGAACTACAAACAAATCAACTATTAAAAAACTCTATTGAGCAGCTCCAACGCAAAGTTGAAGATGAACGACATACCGCAAATAAACGACTTCATGATGAAATGAAGCGAATCAGTGACCTTTATGAAGCGAATGAAAACAAGCTTTATCAACAACTGGATGAGTCACGTCGGGCACAACGAGAGCAGGAAAAACGCAGTGGACAGGAAAACGATAAACTGAGACAAGAAGTGTCTGATCTGAGCAAACAAAAAAATGAACTGAACAGCCAGCTGGTTCGAACCCAAGCAGACTTAGCTATTGTTCAGGAACGACTGCAGGAAAAAGAAAAGTCCCTCGACTCACTGACCGAACAGCATCAACAAACCCTTCAAACTTTACAGCAAGAAAAAGAACGCCGCCAAGAAATGCACGTTCAGCTGGGTCAACTCAAAGGTCAATTCTCTGTTATTCAAGAGCGTCATGATCAGCTTGAGCACCAGCTTCGAGAGCTGCGGCATATTGAGGCTGAACTCAAACTTTTGCGCCGTCATCAACAAGATGACTCAACGGATTAAGAATAGGGGAGGCGGGACATTACTCGTTTGGAGCAAGCTTCATGAGTTTTGCCTCTCGGTCAGCTTGATCTAATTCTGCTAGTGCCTCACAGGCTTTATAAAACGAAGAGAGTGTTTGCTGTTGTGCTAATAGGACTTGTAGTGCTGGCACCCATCGATAATAGCTGGCTATAGAAGCCAGCTTCGCATTATTCAGCCCTGATGTGATCCATTGATCATAGGCAGGCCACTGCTTCCAGGGGCCTTGACGTAGCTGATGATAGTCATGCTGTATCGCAGCGATAACCCGCTTTTTTTGCTGCAACTTTTGCTCATCCGGTAAATGACTTCGATACAAGGCACCTAATTGCTGACGATAACCTAATAACCAACGGGTAAATTCATCCTCAAACTGCAGCCGACCTTGTAAAGGCTTTAATGGTGCATCACCAGCATGAGCTTGCTGAAACCAACGCTTAACGCCTTCAAGCGCAACAACGGTTGCCAAACTCTCGTTAAAATCTGTATCACCAGGAACATACAACCATTGATGGGCAATTTCATGAAAAAGTAATTCAGCAAGATAAGCTTCAGGAAAGTGTATAAACGTATTGAGTAGCGGATCATTAAACCAGCCTAGTGTAGAATACGCCTTAATACCTGCCACATAGGTATCAAACCCTTGGACCTGCAGCTGAGCAGCAGACTCCATAGCATCTGCTTCAAGATAGTAACCACGATAGGCCAGGCAACCGACCAAGGGATAACACCAGGTTTTCTGCTCAAGCGATAAGGCTGGAGCCGCAAAAACATTCCAAACAACATAAGGGAGTTCAAGGTCAGCATAGTGCTGGTAGCTATTTTCTACAGGTAAGCGCAACTGCTGGTCAGCAAAGTGCAACAACTGCTGACTCAGTGCTAACTGTTGTTGAAGACGTACATTATCTGTCGCATTAATAACTTCTACGACAGGTTTGCGGCGTTGAATAACCTCTAACTGACCAAAAGCAGCTTGTTGATAATAATGAATTGTCTCACAGCTCGTTAGCAAGACTGAAAATATGAGTAAAATAGCGACGTTATAAACGGATACTCGCCCAATGGCGACGCGACCAAATAATGCCATAAATCACTGAAGTTAACGTACGTTGTATAATCTGTAAGAGCCAAATTGCTATTAAGCCATACCCCAGATAAGGACCAAATACCCAGGCCAGCGGCAAGAAAAATAGCCATTGCATAGACACAGCAATTTTAAGTACTGTCCTGTTTGCTCCGGCCCCGAGTAGCGCCTGAGTCAACACTAATGAGGTAGCATCCAACACCATCGTTAGCCCAGTAAGCTGCAAAGGTAGTATACCCATGGCTCGTATCTGCTCATCATAAATGAAGCAGCTCAAAATCAAGTCAGGAAAAAGCCAAAAGGGGATACCTAATACAATGAGAACTCCACCCGCTATTTTGACAGTATCCCATCCCCACTGGTAGGCATGATCTGGCTTATTTTCACCCAACGAGTGACTCACCAACGTGGTGGCTGCCATACCCAAACCAACACCAGGAAGAATGAGGAATAATGCGAGATTGACCAGTACATGCCCAACTGCCAAGGCATGACTCCCCACTTGTCCTATGATCCAAAACATTGCGGTTATCCCTGCAGCAAACAGAGTTTGTTGTAATGAGGTAGGTATCGTCAGTTTAAGTACTCCAGCCCAGGTTCGCCGATCAGGCCAACACTGCAAAAATCCGTGACGACGCCCCATCTGCCATGTCATCCAGGCATAAATAGCACTGCCCAGATACATTGCTAGTGTTGTACCTAACCCTGCACCAGCTGAACCCATTTCAGGTAAACCAAAACAACCGAAAATAAGACTATACGACAGAATGACATTAATAATATGCATAAACAGGAGTGCGCGAAGATATATCATGGAATGATTGATGCCATTCCAAAACCCTCGAAACGAAAAATTAAAGGCCACCGCAGCCACACTCAAAACCCGCCACTCGAAATAGGAAATGCCTTCTGCAAGCACACCCGGGTCAGAATTCAACAGCTTCAGATACCAGGGTGCAAACATGTAAATAACAATGCTGACAGGTAATGCAACGGCAACTCCGACGAGTAAACCAACATGAAGTGGCTGAGCACACTCGGCTGTACGCTGCTGCCCACTGCGCCGAGCGACAAGTGCTTGGACTCCCGATGAAAGACCAGTCACTAATGACACGCACATAAAATTTGCGTAACTTGCAATCCCTACACCCGCCAGTGAAATTTCACCTAAGCTCCCAACCATTGCAGCATCGACAAGGTTTAACAAGCTTTGTGACAACATGCCACCAATGATAGGTAAACCGAGCCATAAAATGGTTTGAATGCGTTGACGTTGCAACCGTACCCCCAATACTTGCGATGAGCGCTCGACTAATCCTTAGTGCGTTATCTTGCCTTATAGGACAGTACTTCAATCTACTTTTTAAACCGGGCAGATAATAAGGTATCAGTCGAAACCGAAAAGATACTATTTAAGGTAAGTTAATACGATAAGGAAACATTTTTTACTCCCCCAAAATGAGGCTGTCGCAAATGGAGGAGTAGCTCATGTGTGATTAAGGCTCATAACCTAAATTAGGTGCCAGCCAACGTTCAACCTCTTCAATTGTCATACCTTTGCGCTTAGCATAAGACTCAACTTGATCTCGTGCTATTTTTCCAACGGAAAAGTATCGAGCATCTGGAGCAGAAAAATACCAGCCACTGACTGATGCCGCAGGCAACATTGCAAAGTGCTCAGTCAATGACACACTTGAGTGTTGTTGAGCCTCTAGTAACGCAAAGAGAGTTGTTTTTTCAGTATGATCAGGGCAAGCAGGATAACCTGGAGCAGGGCGAATACCTTGATAACGCTCTTTAATCAGCCCCTCATTATCCAGAGACTCGTCTGCAGCATACCCCCAAAACTCTTTGCGAATACGCTCATGCATATGCTCAGCAAATGCTTCTGCTAACCGGTCGGCAAGGGCTTTAACCATAATGCTGTTGTAATCATCATGGGCAGCTTCATACTGGCGGGCAAGTTCTTCCGCGCCAATGCCTGCTGTCACAATAAACCCACCGACATAGTCGTCAACACCACTGTTTTCTGGCGCAATATAATCAGCTAAACAATGTTGTGGTTTGCCTTGAGGTTTTTCAATTTGCTGGCGTAAATGATGCAAACGTGCCTTAACGGAAGCACGCTGCTCATCTTCATACACCACAATATCATCATGATTTTGCTGAGCAGCAGGCCAAATACCTATTACCGCTTCTGCTTTAATCAGTTGCTCATCAATGAGTTTTTTTAACATCTGTTGTGCATCATTGAATAACTGAGTGGCTGCAGCGCCCATCACCTCATCCTGAAGAATAGCTGGGTATTTACCCGCTAAGTCCCAGCTAATAAAGAAAGGTGTCCAGTCAATATAGGGAATTAATGCCTTTAAATCATAATCTTTAAACACTTTCACCCCAGTAAAAGCAGGCTTGGGTGGTGTATAAGCAGCCCAATCAATCACCTGTTTATGCGCCGCCAAATTCGAATAAGCGACAGGGCCAGCTTTTGGCTTGCGTCCCATGTTGCGGGCACGCACAGTGTCATAGTCTTCTTTAATTGACGCCACAAACTGCTCAGGTTGTGCACTTAGCAGCTGAGTAGCAACGCCCACACTTCGCGATGCATCAGGCACATAAACCGTTGCCCCTTCATACTGAGGCGCAATTTTGACTGCAGTGTGTGCTTTTGAGGTTGTGGCGCCACCAATTAACAGGGGTATATTAAATGACTGGCGTTGCATCTCCTTAGCCACATGCACCATTTCATCAAGTGATGGCGTAATCAAACCACTTAAACCAATAATATCAACATTATGTTCACGGGCAGTTTGCAGAATTTTCTCACAGGGCACCATCACCCCCAGGTCAATCACTTCATAGTTATTACATTGCAAAACGACCCCAACAATGTTTTTACCTATATCATGCACATCACCTTTTACTGTCGCCATTAGGATCTTGCCTTTGGCTTTTGCGCCTTCACTTTTTTCTGCTTCAATAAAAGGCACTAAATGAGCGACAGCTTGCTTCATCACGCGTGCACTTTTCACCACCTGCGGCAAAAACATTTTCCCAGCACCAAACAAGTCACCGACCACATTCATACCTGACATCAGAGGACCTTCTATCACCTCAACGGGTTGATCTGCTGCTAATCGTGCTGCTTCTGTATCCTCAACAATATACTGAGAAATACCTTTAACCAACGCATGCTCCAACCGTTTTTCAACAGGTAAACTCCGCCAGCTTAAGTCCTCAACAGATTTTGATGTAGCTGTCCCATCACCACGAAACTCATCAGCTACTTCCAGTAATGCTTCAGTAGCATTTTCATTGCGGTTTAATACCACATCTTCCACACAATTGCGGAGCTTTTGGGGGATTTCTTCATAGATGGCCAGCTGCCCCGCATTGACAATGCCCATGTCTAAACCAGCTTGAATACCGTGGTAGAGGAAAACAGCATGAATGGCTTCACGGACAGGATTGTTTCCACGGAATGAAAATGAAACATTACTCACTCCACCTGAAATCAGGGCATGGGGTAAATGCTGTTTTATATAGCGACATGCAGCATAAAAAGCTTGGGCATAATCATTGTGCTCTTCAATCCCTGTTGCTACCGCAAAAATATTGGGATCAAAAATAATATCCTGAGGCAAAAAGCCAACTTTATTTAACAAAACATCATAGGATCGCAGGCAAATTTCTATTTTACGTACTGCTGTATCTGCCTGGCCTTGTTCATCAAACGCCATGACCACAACTGCGGCTCCATAGCGCATACAACGTCGAGCCTTATCGATAAAATCGGCTTCACCTTCTTTCAAACTAATCGAATTTACAATGCACTTGCCTTGTACACATTTCAGTCCGGCCTCAATGACATCCCACTTGGAGGAGTCAATCATCAACGGTACCCGAGCAATATCCGGTTCAGCAGCAATTAAATTCAGGAACGTAATCATGGCTTGCTTGGAGTCAAGCATGCCTTCATCCATGTTGATATCAATTATCTGCGCACCATTTTCCACTTGGTCTCGGGCGACTTCTAGCGCAGTCTCATAATCGTTTTCACGGATAAGTCGTGCAAAACGAGCTGACCCCGTAATATTGGTCCGTTCACCGACATTCACAAACAGGCTGTCAGCTTCGATATTGAAGGGTTCCAAGCCACTAAGGCGACACGCCACAGAAAGCGTTGGCCGTTGACGAGGAGGGTATTTAGCCACTGTATCGGCAATCGCACGAATATGCGCTGGTGTAGTACCACAGCAACCACCAATGATATTTACAAAGCCACTTTGCGCAAACTCCTCGATAACCTCAGCCATGCTCTCTGGAGACTCATCATACTCACCAAACTCATTGGGTAACCCCGCGTTAGGGTGTGCACTCACCAGGGTATCGGCTTTCAGCGCCAGTTCTTCAAGGTAGGGGCGTAACTCCTTAGCCCCAAGCGCACAGTTTAAGCCGATACTTAGTGGTTTAGCATGAGCAACAGAGTTCCAAAATGCTTCCGTGGTTTGTCCAGAAAGCGTTCTACCAGACGCATCGGTTATTGTCCCTGAAATCATGATGGGTAAATTCACCCCTGTTTGATCAAACAGGGTTTGCACTGCATAAATCGCCGCTTTACAGTTAAGGGTATCGAAGACGGTTTCAATCAGAATAATATCGACACCACCCGCAACCAGTGCTTTTGTGGCTTCTGTGTAATCTGACACCAGCTGATCAAAGGTGATATTTCGAAAACCAGGATTATTAACATCTGGAGAAATAGTTGCTGTCCGGCTTGTGGGGCCCAACACACCTGCCACAAAGCGGGGCTGATCTGGCGTGAGCGCTGTCATTTCATCTGCCGCCCGACGGGCTAATCGAGCAGATTCGTAGTTGAGTTCAGTGACTAATGACTCAAGACCATAATCAGCTTGGGAAACCTGCGTTGAATTAAATGTGTTGGTTTCAACAATATCGGCTCCCGCCTCAAGATAAGCTTTATGGATAGCAAAAATGATATCTGGCTGGGTTAATGACAATAGGTCATTATTGCCTTTCAGTTCTCGATCAATATCAGCAAACCGTGCACCACGATAATCAGATTCTTCAAGACGGTAAGTCTGAATCATGGTTCCCATTGCACCATCCAGAATCAAAATCCGTTGCTGTAACTGGTCCATTAACGATGTGGTGCGTTGGTTTATAACTGTCATTATCCTATTCCTGAAGACGGGTTAACAATCGGCATAGCCTTGGAAAGATCTGCTAACACTTCACAGCCGGTAACTCACTTGCGATACACAAGCAAAGCTAGGCATTCTAACAAAATCCCCAATAATAAGGCGATGTTTTAGTAGTAAACTGTCGCCCATTAATACCCGATCAATTTACTCGGAATTGAACTTGCTATACACTGTCTAACTAGAACGTGAACTAGTCTGAAGTGTGTTACTGAGAGCTATCAATGAATATCACAATTACTGAGTCAGCCCAAGAATACTTGGCAGAACTACTGGCAAAGCAGGAAGTGGAAGGGATTGGTATCCGCATTTTTATCACACAACCCGGAACGCCTTACGCTGAGACCTGCATCGCTTACTGCAAGCCCTATGAACAACAGGCTGGCGATATTGAAATGCCGTTAAACGGCTTCAGTGCCTGGATTGAAGGTGACAGTGAGCCGTACCTTGAGGAAGCAGAAGTTGATTATGCTACAGACCGCTTTGGTGGCCAGCTCACCATCAAAGCACCTAATGCTAAAGTGCCTCGTATCAGCGAAGACAGCCCTTTGAATGAACGTATAAATTACATTCTCATCACTGAGATTAACCCTGGACTTGCTGCACATGGTGGACGGGTTGAGCTTGTCGAAATTGTCGAGGATATTGCTGTTTTACAGTTTGGAGGGGGTTGTCAGGGGTGTGGCATGGTTGATTTAACCCTAAAAGAAGGTGTAGAAAAAACCCTCTTAGAACGTATACCCGAGCTTAAAGGGGTAAGAGATGTCACTGATCACTCTGATACAACACAAGCCTACTACTAAAACAGGAGTAGCAATAGTTTATAAATACATCCCGTTTTCAGCCAAAATACACTTTGGTTCAATTTGTTTTTTTAGTAAGAAATGAAATTAGCCAATAAACCATTTGAAATTTTGACTAATAACGTAGGGGCCTTAAAAAAGCAATTTAATACAAGCTTCTATTTGAATTTAAATTACTATTACAAGACACATGACCTACGATAAATATAAGATCTACTCAAAAACCTAAATTTTTTTACGTTATTTCACCCAGCATTGATTCACTGGGTGAAATAACATGAAGTGCAAGTATGTGAACGTTTTTATTATGCGTTAGTCCTGATCAATAAGAACGCCAAAACTAACTTATTAAACTACTTCATAACTTTTTACCGATGCTGGAGAAGTGGATGGAAGTTCTGAAGTAACGGCTGAAACAGGGGCTGGACAAAATAGTTTGTGCAGTAAGCTAATGAGTTCTTTGGCTTCCTCACTGGCTAAAGAGTAGTAAACTGTTTGCGCTTCTTTGCGCGTAGTCACCAGACCATCCTTGCGCAGTACAGCTAAATGCTGTGAGAGGGCTGACTGACTCAAATCGAGACAGTCATTCAACTGCGAAACAGAAAACTCCCTTTCCCCCAAGTAGCATAAAATCATAAGTCGATTTTCGTTACTTATTGCCTTGAGAAAATTTACAGCGGTACGTGCATTTTCTCTCATATGATCAGGGTTTACAGTTGTACAAGTTGGTGATGTCATGGACTGCCTTACCATAGTGATCACTTTTTACGTATCGTAATGAAACTGAACTGAAATGACAACTAAACACTTAGTAATGTCACAAAACTAACGACCTCGATACAAAATATTACAATCCTGCAAGCTGAAGCCGGTTAGCGTGCTGACGATAAACTGTCACCGGATCTGTCTCAAATAAGTGGTGGATACCAAAAAAGTGATTTATTTGATCTAAATGGTTCATCTTAAAATTATCCCGAATAACACGTCCCAAGTGGCTACTACAACGGGCAACCATTCCATCATTTTCTTCTGAAAAAGCCAGCCCTGTTGCAGACAACGCATAATCACTGGCGTCAAGAACATTCGTCAGCTTTGAACTGCCTGCCCAAGAGTAATAACGCACTCCATTAACCAACGATTCTCCCTCACCGCAAAAAGATGATGGAATACCCGCAGGAAACTGGGCATTAAACAATGCTGATTCATAAGTACTTAAAGAGGAGAGACTTCGCTGAAAATCTTGCTTGTCTTGAGAAGAGCCAGATGCAATACCAATAAGCTTTGCTAAACCATTGGCTATCTTTTCCACCAGTTTATCGCCTAAATTACCCGCAGGTTTAGACATGAGCAGGTCAGCCACTTTACTGCCTTTATGGGGAGAACCCACCGATGATACAGACTTAACCAGGTCTGGGCGCACTGCAGCAACATAACGACTGGTGGGACCACCTTGAGAGTGGCCAATCAGGTTAAATGCTGAATGCCCTGTTATCGCTTTAAGCTCTTCAAGATAATGCAATAGTTCTTCACCACGACGAACACTGTCTTCCAACGCTGTCACTTGAGCTACATAAACCTCAGCACCACTTCGACGTAAGTCAGATATGATGCCGTACCAATAATCTACACCCAGAGCAGAGTCAAAACCAAACATCCCATGAACCAAAACAATAGGATATCGAGTTTTTGTATAGTGTGTAGCATTGTGTTTTTCTGTAGCAAAACTAGAAACCGATGAAACAACTAAAGTAGCGCCAAATAACCACGCACTTAGCTTAATTGACATTTTCATAAATTGATCCTTTGTTGTTATTATATTTTCCTTAATTGTTATTATTATTCACACAGCTCAGAAGTTTATCTAAGCAAACACCTCCCTTAGAAGAAGATCATTTTTTATATTTTTAATTATTTATTCACACTTTTTATTCGTAAAAAAAGTGTCTTACATTTTAGGCTAAGCTTATAAATGCCTAAGTGAATAAGACATTGGTTATTTGATTATATTTAGCGTGAATTAGTCAAGCATTTTGTTAAACAATTCTCGTTGTTATGTCGACTACTGCATAATTTCTCTAATACGTGCATCACTTGCCAACATACATTTTTATCAACAAGTGGATAAAATTATGTAACGAAACCACTAAACCAAATTAAAGACGTGTAAACATCGCCTTTTTCAAACAAAACTAAAACTATCGTATAAAATTATTAAAATTTAACTAATCAATTCGCCCATCTTTTCTATAATCACACATCACTATTCGAATACTGTTTCAACTCAAACTGGCAAGCACTCATTTTGTTACCGGTAGTGATAGATCATCTATTGCTATACAGTCAATTTTTAATTCCCCAGCCAGCCACTATTTATGTTGGAGGAATATAGTCAATTGCAACAATCGTAATTGTCTTATGGCCAGCCGGCAGGACCAAATCAACCTCATCAAACAATGTTTTACCGATCATCGCACGCGCAACAGGCGTATCAATACTGATCAAGCCACGGCTTGCATCAGATTCATCTGTGCCTACCAGCCGATAGCGAGATTGAACGCCATCTTCATCCTCCACAGTAACCCAAGCACCAAAGTATACTTTGTCCTGCTGCTCCGGCAGACTATCAACAACTTTGATATGTTCCAACCGTTTTCTTAAATACCTCACTCGACGATCAATTTCACGCAGCTGTTTCTTTCCATAAATATACTCAGCATTCTCAGAACGATCACCCAGTGCAGCAGCATCTGCAACAGCCTGAGTGACCTCAGGACGCTTAGTACGCCACAAGTAGTCAAGCTCTTCTTGAAGTGCTTTTGCACCTTCAGGTGTAATATAGAGCGGACGAGAAAAATTAGATTTGCTCATAATTGAAAAGATTGATGAAACATTTTAGTAATAACCAACGTGCCAGGTTGGATTAACTGTAGTCTATTCAAAAGACAATAAATCGTGTATCTTAGCCGCCTTTTGCCAGGAATGACAGACGATACGGTGAAACGCTACAAGCAGAGTATACTTTCTGATTACTTTGTGATTATTGACCCCGAAAGTCATGAGCACCACCTTGTGGAATCAAACTATGACATTGAAGAAGGGCAACGAAATCGCACGCTTTGTACAGAAGTAATTCAACATGCTACCTTTGCTGACGTGCTTACTAACCAACGCATGTCTGAGGTGTGCCTTATCTGTAAGGCAATATTATTACGTCGAATTGAAAACATGCCTCATGCCGTCAAAAAAGCTAAGGCATTAAAAGAGCAGCAAGAGGAACTCTCCACCGAGATTTCCCCTCAACAACTTTCACTGCTTCAATAATTTAGCTTAGAAAAGACTTGCGTTCAGGGCTTGATAGACAAGCCCATCGTCATGTTACTCCTGCTTTGCATTACGCTTTGGTAAAATGTCTTTCAGCTTGTTGCGCATTTCAATCAAGCTGCTCTCCGAAGTCTCCCAGTCAATACAGGCATCTGTAATAGATACACCATACTGCAAATCATCCAAGCTATCAGGGATGGATTGACTACCCCAGCCAATATGGCTTTCTACCATCAAACCAATAATTGACTCATTACCATCAATGATTTGGTTCGTCACATTTTCCATTACTAACGGCTGTAAGCTTGGGTCTTTATTTGAGTTGGCATGACTACAGTCAATCATCAGGTTGGGGGAAATACCATGCTTGTTTAATGCTTGCTCACACAGCGCGACATTTACTGAGTCATAATTAGGCTTACCATTACCTCCACGAAGCACCACGTGCCCATATGGATTACCACGGGTATGAATAATCGCTACCTGACCATCTCGATTAATACCTAAAAACCGGTGAGGACTTGAGACAGACTGCAAAGCATTGATTGCCACAGTAAGACTACCATCTGTGCCATTTTTAAAGCCTACCGCAGAGGACAAACCACTTGCCATTTCTCGGTGAGTCTGGGACTCAGTTGTTCTTGCTCCTACAGCAGACCAGCTGATTAAGTCCTGCAAGTATTGTGGAGAAATTGGGTCAAGGGCTTCTGTGGCTGTTGGCAGGCCAATTTCAGCCACATCCAGCAGGAGTTTACGACCGATGTGTAGTCCATCTTCAATTTTAAAGGAATCATTTAAATAAGGATCATTAATGAGGCCCTTCCAACCTACCGTGGTTCTAGGCTTCTCAAAATAGACACGCATAACAAGATAGAGTGTATCTGACACAGCATCGGCCAGCTTCTTCAAACGATGAGCATAATCAACCGCAGCTTCAGTATCGTGAATCGAACAAGGACCAATCACAACCATTAACCGGTGGTCCGTATGATCCAAAATATTTCGAATAGTCTGGCGACCTTGATCTACAACCTCATAAGCTTTATCAGATAACGGTATATCACGCTTCAACTGGGCTGGTGTTATCAATAAGTCCTGTGCGACAACATTTAAGTCGTCAATGGGTAACTTAGACATCATGATTCCTATTTGTTTATTACACCCTATCTTGTTTTTCTTGGCTCATCAGCACCAAGTGAATTCATTGTAATAAAACATGTGCAATAAAAAGAGTCTATGATGACATTTTTTCTAAAAAAACTTTATTAAACGATGAAAAGCTATAGAGAGACCTTAATTAAACGAGAAATATTGGTGAAATAAAGCGCTGATTGCGTTGGTCGCGACTCCATTAATTGAAACGTTTGTACATAATTTTGTAATTGAGATTTATATTCTGCAATTTCCTGCTGAATTAAATTATCAAGCGAGCCAGTTCGTGCATCAAACTCAACTGTTTTATAATCGACAATCCAGCGTGTACCCGCAGCATCAATAAATGTTCTATCAACAACATAGTGCAGCATTTTCCCTCGAACTTGCATAGTAATCGGGTATTCACATTGACTGTCTTCCAGAGAATGATCCAGCAGCCACAATGCTTGAGGGTCTTGCAACGTTTTAGTGACCGCAGCCCTAACAGACTGCAGCCCCCGATCATAGTCCTCTCGTCCAACACCCAATTGCCGCAAATGCTGAAGCCAAACCGCTTGCCGCTGATCACAGTAAGCTTTAGCTTGGGACTTAATTTTTTCTATTCCTGTAATCGTAATGTGGTAAAGCGCCCGGTGCACAACCGTACCCACATGGCGTGGCACATCATCCCAATTTAACTCAGGTAGATTCTCTTCATCATCGTACTCTTCACCACGGTAAGCCTTTAACAACTGCCCCCTCGGTAAACTAGGGCAAGTCCAATCAGCAGGCAGTCGATGCAAAAACTGCCCGCTCTCTATCTGTTTAGATGCGAGGGCTGTATCAGAAGCGGGCAACGCTTGCCACTGAATCTGGTGCCGAATAGCCGGCCAGATACAAGCAAGCAAAGCGTCTTTACTTGGCTCTTTATTCTGCTCACCAGAAAATAGCAAATAAAGTTGTTTTTTAGCACGAGTACAGGCGACATAAAGCACTCGAATCGACTCAAGCCGTTGCTTTTGCTGCTCCTGTTGACGGATGAATTCATAAAGCTTGTCACCTTGTTCATCTTCATAACGATGCAAAGGGGACATCAAGAGAGAGGAAGCTGCTTGCTGATCTTCACTTAAACGCTGTTGCCACAACAGTAAAGATGAGCTGTCAGCCTGGCCTCTTTTCTCCAGCCCCGGCAAAATGACGGTATCGAACTCCAAGCCTTTAGCTTTATGAATGGTCATAATTTGCACTCGAGGATCACCTTCAGGATCTGCTTGTGCGTAAAGCTTCGCAACCTTTTCTTCAAGCTCCATATGATTAAATGGCTTAATCGCCGATGAAGGCATAGCGTCTAATACCAGCCAAAAAGCATCTAAATCATTTAATGTCACCAAATCTAGCGTAGCGGCTGGCCCGCCCAGAGCTAACCAACAACCATGCACCAGCGCGACTAAGTGCTTACGTTGACGTTGTAAATAAGCTTTAGCCAATACAGGTGCAACTCGTTGCAAGCGCAATACACCATCATGGCTTAAACGCTGCATGATGTCTGGGCTTTCAATACTTTGAATAACCGTTTTACTTGCTACTTGAGCAATGGTTTCCAAGTCTTGTTGGTTTAAACCACACCATGGTGCTCTTAACACAGCTAACCACGCAAGCTTGTCAGCAGCATTCGTCAGTGCCCGCGTCAAACTTAACAGGTCAAGAATCAGAGGGCGACTGGCTAAAGGGTCAATATCTGTAGCCTGCCAGCGAATACCTGCTTGCTGGAGAGAGGGAATAATCGTTCTAAGGTGACTTCGGTTGCGCACCAATATAGCAATCGTCTCCCGTGGCCTTTCATCTAAATGCTTTTGCACCAGCTGAGTGACTTGCTGAGCTTCTAGCTGCCGAGAACTATCTTCACACCCCATACACAGAACTGGTCTGTCATCTAATGCCGGGCAAAATGGTGTGGAGGCACTGTACTGAACGGCACCTAAGGGAATATTTTCTTGGGCAGGGAAGGCTTGTTTAAAAACCTGATTGACCCAGTGAATAATACCTGCTTGAGAGCGAAAGTTTGTAGTGAGCTGCAAAGGGGTTAATGACACGTCACCCACACCATATCTTCGGGCTCGCAAAAACAGCCCTACATTAGCATCGCGAAAGCCATAACAGGACTGCATTCCATCGCCCACAATAAACAACGAACGACTATCATCAGCTGTCCAGCCTTGCACCAGTCGCTCTAGCAGCGCAAACTGCGGCGATGAAGTATCTTGAAACTCGTCCACTAGGATATGCTTTATCTGATAATCCAAGCGCAATGCTAAGTCAGAGGGTGTTAAATCCTGACCCAAAGCCACCAATGCAGCTTCAGTGATCTGGCTATGATCCACCGCCCCTTGATCACGGAAAACCAATAGTAAGTGCCCGGCTAAACGGGGCAAAACATGACTTAAGGCCTTTATCACCTGCCATTGATGAGGTGCATAGCTAACCGGTGGCAAACTCCTCACTTGCTGCAAAGCATCGGCTAAACCAGGCTGTTCAGAAAGGGTTGCTAATAACGCATTGACTGCCTGTTTCAGTGGTTCAAACTGTGCTTTTTCTGCTTTCGTCTTTCCCGTAGGAAAGCCTTGCTTTTTCGTAACCGACTTCCGCCACTGGCCTTTTTGGGTTAATAACATATCAGCCAGCCCAAGCCATTGAGCAAGGTGGCTTGGTTCGGCTTTGGGGAGCTCTACCATGCCCAGGCATACAACCTGGGTATGATCAGGTTCTTCACTCACCAGCTGCTGTGCTGCTTGATCAGCTAACATCACCAGGTCACTGTCATAGGGTGTAAGTTTTTCTCTTACCTCCAATAACAGCTGACAATTAACCTGATAAATAGCCTGTTCCAACTTGGCCTGGAACTGCTCATCCTGATGACACGCTACCATAAACTGTAACCACTGATCTCGGCGCTCCAGCAAACTCACCAATAGTCGCTGCAGTCGATCCATCCGGTTATCTAAGTGGTCCAACAATAAAGCGATATCGTCACCAATCACATCTTGGCTATTTAGTTCCGCCAGCAAACGTTTAACAGCGTCTTCATAGAGGACTTGGGCACTATCAACAATATCTGGCATACCTCCAAAACCTGACAGCATAGGCAACTGCCGAGCGAGTTGGGCACAAAACCCATCAATAGTTTGAATACGCAGACGATTGCCATTTTCCAGTAACTGCCAGCCCATAGTGGCATTTTTCTGCAAGGCCTGACGAGCAAGCTGATAGGTTTGGGCTAAGTAGGGATCTTTAGGGCAAGAGGTGGTAGCAGCCTCACGTAAGGCGTTGAGAATACGAACACGCATTTCTGCTGCCGCCTTACGGGTAAAAGTAATGCATAGAATTTCTTCTGGTTTTTCCACAACACCCAGTAATGTTAATACCCGCTGCGTCAATAAACCGGTTTTTCCAGAGCCTGCGGGTGCAGTCACTGCAAACGACTGGGCAGGATCAAGTGCGGCTAACCGAGCTTGAATATCAGCTGGCTGAATCATAATGACAGCTCCTGCACTCGACACAGAGACTGCCGCTGACACTGTTGGCAAACTTGAGGGCGCTTGGGTTCAACACGAGTATCACCTTGCAAGAAGCCTTTTACTAAATCCGTAAGGTTGGTTTGCCACTGTTTAATAAGCTCATCCCACTGAGCGGGTAGGGCGATCCGGCGTTTTTTAGCGGTTAAAGGATCTATGCCCTCTATACCAACCTCGGTTGCTGCAAGCCCTTGCCACTGACACAATCCTCGCCGCACTTCAGCAAAGGCTAGCGCGGTGATTGGCTGCTTAGCTTGCAAAACATACAAGGGCAGCTGAGGGTTATCAGGTCGCTCACCTAGCCAGCTTTGTAGTTGGCTGGCACTACTTTTGTAGTCAACTAACAGTAAAGTACCATCAGCTAAGCGATCAATGCGATCAACCTGCAGCTGCAGAGGCAGTCCTGCAAACTCACAACGACGGCGCCTTTCAATAACCACTACCTCAAAATCAGGCCGAGCTTTTTCTAAAGCAAGCCACTGGAATAATGTTTCCTTGAGCCGCTGCTGCTCCATTTTATAAAGGCGAGGAGTCAACAGCTGGGGTTGGCGCTTACGGAATTGCTCTAACGCTTCTGCAATAGCCGCATCAATGAGCTGAGCCTCTTGTGCTTCAGTTAATGCAATCAACTCCTGACGTTTACCTAGCTGTTGCCAGCAAAAGGCCAGTGCCTGGTGCAGATACTGGCCTCGATCCTGAGGTGTAATACCAAACACTACCTGAGGCCATGGATTTACGCGCAGCCGGTGCTCAGCAAAGGCTTTGAATGGGCATAGTGCTTGATTTTGTAAGATCCGACTTCCCCCCCTTACTTGGGATGGCTGTGCCACTCCCGCACTATGATCCACCCGCCAACGCTCTAAGTGATGTTGAGCAAGGAGTGTCTCGGTATAGTCATTAATAGGTTTCAGCCAACGGTTAACATCCAAAGTAGGCAAGTCGTTAAGTAACGGGCAGGGCGCTTGTTCTCGTTCCCCCTCATGTTTTGCATATGAGAAAACAACATGCTGAGCATTGTGCTGATAACCTGAAATCAGAGACTGGGTAAACATCAACTCTCGCTCAGCAGAAGCATGAGGCATGTGCAATCTAACTTGCAACGCAATTGGAATCAGTGGGTTAGGGGCTGGGGCGGGAGGCCAATGGCTATCATCAAAGCCAACTAACCAGCAATGACTAAAACGTAAACCCGCACCTTCGAGCGCGCCTAAGATTTGAATGGGAGAATCCTTGGTTTGGGCTTGAAAGGTATTTTGCAGCAACTGGCGCTGCAGCAGTGCCAGTGCCTCAGGCAATGACAGTGTTTCAGTAAAGCCATCAAGCCCAGCAAAACTTTTAAGGGCTTCATAAAAACGAGTAACCTGCTGGTACTCAACACTATCTAACCGCTGCTCCCCAGGCCAGCCAAGCAGTGCAAGCTGCTTAGCAAATAGTTTTGCCCAGTGGCTTGGCCACTGTTTGTGCACCTGAAAACCACCTTGATGCTCAATTTTCAGCTGTTCAAAGCGCTGCAACTGCTGGGTTAAGTAGCAGGTAGGCTCGGCAAGCAAGTCGCCTTGTGGATTCAATTGTTGCAGCTGATGCCAGCGGGAGTAACTGGCTTGACTTCGGTAGCGCACCAGCGAAGTAGAAAGCTGTTCTTGCTGCAAGTCAGCCAGCTCTCTCAAAAAGTACGCAAGGAAGCCCTCTTCATATAAAGACACTCGCCAAAAAGGTGTATTAAATAGTGCTTGCCAAACACTGGTGGATAATTGGGGCCGGTTGAGCTGTAACATCATGAGTGCGGCAACCACGATGGGTTGCTGGCTGAGTGGCGTGCCCGCGGAAAAGTTAAAGGGCAGGGTATAGCGGGCTGTATCGGCCAGCATGTACTGAGGCTCAAATACCTGCTGAAATATCCGCTCAACCTGGTCTCGGCACTGACTTAAGGTCGGCACAATAATACCAATCATGGCCTCTTGGTTTTCAGCTAACACTGACTTCGCCCACTGAGCAGCTACCCGTAACTCATCATGAAAACGGGGTAAGCAGGCTAACGCTTTAGTTTCTGACTCACAGGTAGGACGAATATCGTGGACAGCATCTGCTGCCACCTGAAAAAGGGCTTGATACAAAGGTGCCAAAGAGTCAAAGCCCACTAGCCAAATATCACTTAATTTAGTTAACCATTGCTGGTGCCAGGCTTTTGTAAGTACTTCTGCAAGCTGAACGATAGGTAGCAAGTGTTGCTGCTGGCACTGCGCTAAAAATTTGACACTCCATCGTTGGAGCATGACACCCTCTGAGGTAGTCGCTAACTCATTATCATCGAGTGCAACTTGCCATAAAACCAGCTGTTTAAAGGCATTATGTGCCGTATGTGCAGTTGAGGTAACGCGCAATAGTGCACTTGCGTCGTCATCCTGGCGTAAAATTTGCTCCCACATCAACTGGCTTTGAAATTCAGTGAGTAGTGTTCGGGTCAATGCAGGTCGATAACCTAAATCAGCCAACCGCGCCCACTGACTTTGCAGCCAGGCTTCAAGCGCCATTACTCTGGGAGTTGGCCAAGCATGAAGTCCCATTGCAACCTTTTCTTGAGCATAAGCTGCATGAATTTTTGCAGCCATACGACGGTTTGGCGTGATAATCGTATGTTGCTCCGTCAGTGCAGGACGAAGTGCTGTTAAATCAAACAACGCTTTACTCAATGCTTAACGCTTCCTTTTGACCTTTACGAAACACATAATACAAGCGCATTATAACGAGAAGAACTAAATTACCAAGTAACTGAACGATAAACATACTAAAGGATGCTTATGAAAATTGCTGTGGTTGGCGTTGGTGCAATTGGTGGTATCTATGGAGGCTTACTGGCCAACGTGGGTCATGATGTACACTTTTTATTACACAGTGATTTTGACCATGTGCAGCGTAATGGACTCAGGATTGATTCTGTGCTTGGAGATTTCCAACTGCCTCAAGTCAATGCCTACAAATCGGCTGCCGATATGCCACAGTGTGATGTAGTGATTGTTGCATTAAAAACGACAGCAAACATGCAGTTAGCACCAATACTTGATGTATTACTTAAACCTGAAACCACACTGTTACTATTACAAAATGGGCTTGGTGCAGAGGAGTTCCTGGCACAACACTATCCCAATAACAGTTTACTCAGTGGCCTTTGTTTTATTTGCTGTAGCAAAATTGGTCCAGGGCATATTCTTCACCTTGATCAGGGAGCCATTCGCTTAGGTGAATACAACCCGCAGCAGGAAGCAGGTATTACCCCTAAAATGCGGGATATTGCAGAGCTGTTTGCCAACACCGGCATATCCATTCATTTCACCCCCAACCTATTACAGGCCCGCTGGGAAAAACTGGTCTGGAACATTCCCTTCAATGGATTATCTGTTGTTTTGCAGCAATCAACCCAAGGCTTACTCACTGATCGTCATTGCCGTGATCTTTTAGTAGAGTTAATGGAAGAAGTGATTGCAGCAGCTAATCACTGTGGATTTACGATCCAGCCCAGCTATGCTCAGGTACTACTACATGCCACTGACAAAATGGCTGATTACCAGCCCAGCATGCTATTAGACTATCAAAATAAGCGACCACTGGAGCTGGAAAGCATTTATTGGGAACCTATTCGAACCGCTGCTGAACGAGGCTTTGATATGGCTAAAACCCGAGTCATTGCCCAACAGCTTGCGTTTTTAGACCAGAAAAATTCACCTTAAAACATTAAATATCAATAAGTTACATAGAGTATTTAAAGTAATTTAACTACCTATACCCAGGCTCATCCATATGACGACACCACACGAAAAACTAGTTATCGCTGTCTCATCTCGTGCCTTATTTGATCTGGATGAAGGCCACCAAATTTTCCTAAATCAAGGATTAGATGCCTATTCCGAATACCAAATTACCCATGAGAATGAAATATTGACTCCTGGTCAGGCCTTTCCATTAGTCAAAAAATTACTATCAATTAATCAACAACTACCTGGAGATCCCAAGGTTGAAGTGATTTTATTGTCCCGTAATTCTGCTGACACTGGGCTACGTGTATTTAACTCAATTAGCCACTATCAGCTGCCTATTGAGCGCGCTGCATTTTGTGGCGGGCGCAGCCCCTACCGTTATGTATCTGCTTTTGGTTGCCACCTTTTTTTGTCTACCCATGCAGAAGATGTCAGTAGTGCTCTGCAAGCAGGGTATGCGGCTGCTACCATTCTACCCACCGCACGCAAGACACCTCAGGCTGATGAAGGAGAGCTTTGCTTTGCTTTTGATGGGGATGCAGTCATCTTTTCTGATGAGGCAGAGCGTATTTATAAATCATCAGGCTTGGCAGCATTCAGCGCCAGCGAGAAAGCTAAAGCAGCTGCCAATGAACCATTGTCTGGTGGTCCCTTTAAAGCATTTTTATCGGCACTGCATAATTTACAACAGCAGTTTCCTGTTAATGAATGTCCAATTCGTACCGCTCTGGTCACTGCTCGTTCTGCACCTGCTCATGAGCGCGTGATTAAAACACTACGAGAGTGGGGTATTCGGCTTGATGAGTCTTTATTTTTAGGAGGACTGACTAAGGCAGCCTTTTTAAAAGCGTTCCATGCAGATGTGTTTTTTGATGATCAAACAGTTCATTGTGAGTCAGCAAGAGAGCATGTGACGACGGGCCATGTTCCCCATGGTATTGCTAATGAGCCTCCCACGGAGGAGGACCAACAGCAAAACCATTAGAAAAATGCATACTTGACGCCCAGAGCCAGAAGGGTACTTGCCAGCACAGGATGCATGACTCGATCAGGTAGTCGACTGCCTAAACGGGTACCAACATAAATCGCAGGTAATGAACCTATTAATAGACTAAAGAGCAAGTGAAAATCTACGTTACCTAAAAACACATGACCAAGACCTGCTACTAATGTAAGAGGAACAGCATGTGCTAGATCAGTTCCAACAATTCGGCTCGACATTAAGCTCGGATAAAGCACTAATAATATAGCGGTGCCAATAGCACCAGCCCCCACTGATGACAGGGTTACAAAAGTACCAAGCAAAATGCCCATCAGCCATGTCAACAATGGTGTATGTCGCTGATAAAAAGACAGCTGATTATGCCCTGCCTGAGACCTTGCGGGAACTAACCACTTCTTAGCGAGCAATACCAATGCTGTTAACATCAGCATGGCGCCTAAGCTAGAGGTCAACAAATGACTGTACGCCTGGCTGTCAGTAAAAAAGTAATGAAGTACAAGAATCGTTAAGCCAGCTGCAGGTAAGCTACCAGCCCCCAGTATTGCCACTACGCGCCAATTTATGGTCCGCTGTCGGTGGTGAATATAAACGCCACTGGCTTTAGTTAGCGATGCATATAATAAGTCAGTACCTATGGCGATGTGGGGAGGATAACCAAACAAAAGAAGAAGAGGGGTCATCAAAGAACCACCACCAACTCCCGTCAAACCTACCGCCAAACCAACAAATGCACCTGTAAGGATATAAAGCAAAATTTCCATCAAATATGGTCTAAGGTTATAAATAGTGAGCGGGAAGTAAACATTAGCAACATATGCCCTGTTTGCTCTGGTAAATGTAGCGGTTTAGATCTATTCTTAAAAAGAATATTTACTTATATTTTTATACTCTATACGTATAATGCATAATGGAGGGTATAATGAAGTTGCAACAGCTGCGCTATATATGGGAAGTGGCGCATCATGATCTAAACGTCTCCGCGACCGCGCAAAGCCTCTATACTTCCCAACCAGGGATTAGTAAGCAAATCCGGTTATTAGAGGATGAACTAGGGGTTGAGGTTTTTGCTCGAAGTGGAAAACATTTAACCCGAATTACACCTGCAGGCGAAGCCATTATCAAAAAGGCAGGTGAAATACTTCGAAAAGTAGAAAGTATCAAGCAGGTTGCGCAAGAGTTTAGTAATGAACAAAAAGGCTCATTATCCATTGCGACTACCCATACCCAGGCGCGTTACGCACTTCCTCAGGTCATCAAAAAGTTTATTAAGCAATATCCCGATGTCTCACTGCATATGCATCAGGGCACCCCGATGCAGATTGCTGAACTTGCTAATGATGGGACTGTTGATTTTGCTATAGCCACTGAAGCACTGGAGCATTTTAGTGACTTGATTATGATGCCTTGCTACTGCTGGAATCGTTGTATCCTGGTACCCCAAGGACATCCTCTGACTCAAGTTAGCCAATTGACCCTGGAAGAGGTGGCTAAACACCCTATTGTGACTTACGTATTTGGCTTTACGGGTCGCTCCAAGCTTGATGAAGCGTTTTTTAATCGTGGGCTTACTGCTAAAGTGATTTTCACGGCCACTGATTCAGATGTTATTAAGACCTATGTACGACTTGGGTTGGGTATTGGGATAGTGGCTAAAATGGCCTATGATGCCGAGCAAGACAGTGATTTGGTTGCCCTTGATGCGAGCCATCTTTTTGAACCCAGCATCACCAAAATAGGTTTTAGAAAGGGCACGTTCCTACGTCGTTTTATGTATGATTTTATAGAGCAGTTTGCGCCTCACTTAACCAGAGAAATCGTTGAGGAAGCTTACCACCACCATAATAAAGCGGAGTTAGAGGACTTCTTCAAAGATATCAGCTTGCCGAATTATTAATCAGCTGATTTCATACAATACATTCATTTCACCTAGAACTGAGTCTCACACCACCCTCCATCACTCAAGTGAGGCTCAGTGTTTTGCTATATGTTTTAAAGATAAAGGATGCCCTAAAGCTTAGGGATATGGTTACGTGGATCCTCTTCAAGCTGTTGGTGATGAGGTTTTAACACTTCCTGCACCAACTTAAAGTAAACAGTGTAAATTCGGGTTCCGTAACTAGGATCTTCAACAATAAAAAAAGGTGCTTGAGTAACACCAAGCTCAGCCGCTTTGATCATACCCGGAGAAAAAGGGTCCACTTCATGGGCCTCAATCACCTCATCAATCAAATCAATAAACCCGGATGCTTCTAAGCGCTGCTGTACATCATTGCACTTCCGACAGGCAGAACCGTCCGCCAGAATTTTTTTTACCATTGTAATATGTGGAGTACCTGATCCTTTCATCACAAAACCTATTGAGCTTTACTACCAAAAACCAAACTAATCTGCTTGTGGAATATTTCCCGCATGCAGCCCACACTCTTTTTGGGTTGATGCTTCCCACCACCAACGGCCCTCACGCTCATGCTGGTTTGGCAACACAGGACGGGTACATGGCTCACAGCCAATGCTCACAAAACCACGCTCATGAAGAGCGTTATAGGGAAGTTCAAACATCCGAATATAATTCCATACCTGTTCAGAACTCCAGTTTGCGAGTGGGTTAAATTTAATCAATGGTTGCTGCTCACTGCCAAACGTATGATCTTGCTCAATCACAGGAATATGAGCGCGAGTGCTAGGACTCTGATCTTTACGTTGTCCTGTCACCCATGCCGATAAAGTACTCAGTTTACGACGCAGTGGTGCAATTTTTCGTACACCACAACACTCCTGATGTCCCTCTTTATAAAAACTAAATAACCCTTTTTCTTTCACCAGTGCTTCAACCGCTTGGGTCTCAGGAGAAAGAAGCTCAATGGCAATGCCATAGTGATCTCTTACCGCTTCAATAAACTGGTAGGTTTCAGGGTGCAACCTTCCTGTATCCAGTGAAAACACCCTTACGGTATCACTCACACGAGATGCGAGATCAATAAGCACCACATCTTCAGCACCACTGAATGAAATCGCCAGCTCGGGAAAGTGCGCTACCGCCAACTCCATAATTTTTACTGGGTCTTGGTTGCTATACTCCAAGTTAAGCTGGGCAATATTTAATGACACAAGGAAACTCCTCACACAGGCTGATATGAGCATCCATACCCAGCACCAAACATTCTTGGCTTTGGGAGTCAATACTCTTACAAATAGTTATAAATATTATGTCAACTATAACAAAAAGCCTGAGCACCATTAAAATAAAAACATCCACTAACATTATAAGTAGCTGCTATATATGATAGGTCTTGTTGTACACCCTTATTCTTCGATGGCCTGTTGATACTGAAAAGCTTCCAAGCAAGACAATAGATTTCGAACTTTTGTAATAGATTCCTGATACTCAGCATCGGCTTCAGAGTCAGCCACGATACCACCACCACCCCAGCAATGGAGCTGTCCCTGCTCTGCAACCAGCGTGCGAATGGCGATATTGGTATCCATCGAGCCATCCAGACTGATATAGCCGATACAGCCACAATAAGCCTGTCGTGAGACAGGCTCTAACGCATCAATAATTTCCATTGCCCGGACTTTAGGTGCACCTGTAATCGAACCGCCAGGAAAACTATCTTCTAATATATGATAGCAGTCGGCATCATCTTTTAATGTTGCTGTTACCGTAGACACCAAATGATGTACATTCGAAAATCGTTCAAGGGCAAAAAGCTGAGGTACTCGAACCTTTAGGCAGTGCTTACTTAAATCATTCCGCAGTAAATCCACTATCATGACATTTTCTGCCTGATCCTTTCCGCTATGCCTTAATTCATCAGCCAGCTGCTGATCGCGCTCAGGATCAGCATGTCTGGGCCTGGTTCCCTTGATTGGCTTGGTCTCCACCTTACCAGCCTTAACCTGAATAAAGCGTTCAGGCGAAATAGACATAACCGCTATATCAGGAAAATCTAACCAGGCAGAAAACGGTGCAGGGCTTACCCCTCGTAATGCAAGATACGCATCAGCAATATCGCCCCCATAGGTTGCCGAAAAGCGTTGCGTCAAGTTGACCTGGTAACAGTCACCTTGCCGGATATAGTGTTGAATGGCGTTGAACTGCTGATGATACTGGGTATAGGACGTAGCAGAGTTAAACGGGCCGTGTAATTGAAACGTATCATGAGGACGGCCAACTTGACTAAATACACGAGCCAATATTTCTGCCTGACCAAGACAACAGTCTTTATGCACAACCACATATCCTTGCTGTTGCTGATGGTCAAGCACAATCGCCCATAGGTATAAACCAACAACCATATCCGTTTGTGTCGGTTCACTTGAAAAACGCTTAGGTTCTGTAGCAGACTTTAAGTCATACCCCCACCAGCCAAGCCATCCTCCCACAAATGGAATACCCTCAGGTATTTCTTCAGCAGCAACAGCATAATTAGCTGCAATTTCGCGCATTAAGGGAAAAGGGGAAGAAGATTGCCTCAAAGAAGCTGTTTTTTCAGTATTTTCAGCGAGTGAATAAAGCTGACCATCTTTATAGATTTGCCCACCACGCCGTTCAAGCACAACCTCAGGCTCAGCAGTTAAAATATCAACCTGACTATCAGTGTAACTTGCTGGCTTTGTCGAGCTATCAAGCCATGCAGCATAAGACCAGACTCGTAATCGAGAAAAGTAAGTCCAAGAAGGTTGGTAGGGGATAGGAATAACTGTAAGTGTTGGCTCGTTCATGACGCTTACTACCGCTTAACACGGGCGCATTCTAACGTCTTGATCAAGCAAATGCATCCCATCACAAAGTAGATAAGCGAAATATCATCAGGAAAGGATTAGTTATTAGCTCTCCTCAATAAGAAACATCGCTGGGCAGTAATCGTTATAGGCTAACCTTAGTGCTAAGCAAGCGTACAGCACAACACCCCACATCCAGCACACCGCTTGTATAGGTTCTGGCTACCTGACTTGTTTGATTACCGTTACGTGTATGCTCGCTGGTTAAGGCCAGGGCAATGTACATATATCATTGGCTAAGTCGCAATTAGCCTGAGCTAAATTAAGCAACCCCCAAAGCAATACCATAGATACAATAAACGTAACAATTTTCATCGGCTGTACTGCTTCCATTTTCAATCCCCCTCTGATACATCCACTGGTTTCCTTTCAGTGACAGATAAAGCAAAACAATATTAGTGATAAAGCTCACAGTTTTCCAAGTACTATTGTTTATATCCAAAATTCCTTTATAGGCAGAAGCAATATATACCCTTCACTGTGGACATCACTTGTTGCTGGTGTATTCGCCACTACTAATTAAGGCGCAGGTATTGGATCATTCACTCAACCAATACTAGGCTTAACTTGACGGTTAACCCTGTTGACGACAATAGCATTATTATTTTTATCAACGGTTGCAGACGCACCTTTATCGGAATATCCAGTTCATTAAGGATAGAGCCAAATTTTTATAAGCAAAAAGCAGCAACTGTTTAAAGGAAAATAAATCGTAATGACTGAACGTTACAGGCATATACAACATGTAGGTGATCATGGAGATGCACTCAAGCATACCGTTCTAGCTCACTTAATTTCACGATTTAAGACTCAACATCAGCAACTTTTGTTTATTGACAGTCATGCGGCATCAGGTATTTACTCCATTACTGCAGCCCCAGACTGGCGGTCTGGAATAGGTAAATTATGGTCATCCGCTTTTTGTGAGCAGCCTTTATTAGCACCTTGGAAAAATACTGTCCTGCGATGTAATCAACATCACACACCACTTCGTTGTTACCCAGGTTCTCCAGCAATAGCCTTTTTATTGTTACGTGCCCAGGATCAACTCTATTTGGGTGAGTTACAAAATGCTGAATTAAATAATTTGAAACATTGTTTAAATGAGTTGGAAAAAAGTTTTTTTACACCTCACTCTGCACCCACTATTCATTACTACCAAGGTGACTGTCATACATGGTTACCCCAAATTGCTCAACAATGGCGGGGAAAACCTGGCTTATTATTAATGGACCCTCCCTATGAACAGACAACAGACTATGAAGAAGTGGCTTTAACCCTTAATGCCATTTCTCGCCAGTGGCCTGAAGGAAGCCTTATTTTGTGGTATCCCCATTACAAAGAAGATCTGAGTTTTAGACTATTTAATGCAGTACAACAGCTGATAGCTGCTCCATGTTGGCAAATGGATTTAGTTATCCGCAAGCCTTTAATAAATGACCGGTTAGTAGGGTGTGGCTTACTATTTATCAATATTCCATCAGTAATACTAAATGAGATTCAACCCATTCTGGATGGTTTAGCTTCAATATTCATGGAGTACTCTGGTCATTGCTATGTTGGACCATTAAAATAGCCATAACTATTACAAGCTCCGGGGGCTTTATCGCTTAACAGCCTAGCTAGCACTTTTAAAACAAATATTTTTTAAATTTTTTTATCACTTGTCTTAACAGACCAGACTAGTACTACTCTAAACACTTCGTTTTGGGTATACCCACAGCGAAGGATTTTTAGGGAGCTGGCTTACTACTGTGAAGCTAGCGATAGCAGCACTAATTGAAATAAAAAGTGCTAGCTGGGCAGTCAAGCGATGAAGCCCCTTGAGCTTATATTAATAAGTGACTGTGGTGGCCGTTAAATGCTCCTCGGCAATAGCGCCTGCATTGCTCTACTATATGACATCCATGTCATTATGCATAAACTGCATTCCCACCATCCTTGGTGGTCAAGAGCGATGATAACAAACCCTACTAATGTGTCGGGAACACATTAGAACAGCTTCGCTGGCCCGTTAGGGTGAGCGCTATGGATAGCGCACATAAAATTGATTCGCGAAGGGTATATATAAAAATTATAGTGTTTGCATAAAAAATTCATCAGGAATTAACTCTGCGTTATGACTATTAAACCTCATAAAATATAGACATATAAACACCATGTATAACCCGAAAAAATATATCAATAAGACAGTATTTTAATATAATTGTGTTTATGCACACCTTACACTTCATTAATAATTTATCTCATAGTTTATAACTTTAATATGCTGCCAGGGTTTCATGGATGATCAGTGGTTTAAACCTAGCCAGGATGCGAAATAAATAATGTATAAGCAGTCAGCAGTGCCAATATCCTCATCACCAAAAACCAGTTAACGGCCATGGAATCGATTTATGGAAAATCCAATATTATTTTACGAACCAGAAGCCCCTTATGGATTTTTATCAAACTTTGCACCTTTTCCTATTAACGACGGAGCGGTTACCTGGAAAACGGTAGAGCACTTTTATCAGGCACAAAAATTTAATAACCCCAATATTGTGGCTCAAATTCACCATGCACGTACCCCCGCAGATGCTTATGCCTTAGGTAAACAATACAATGAACAGGTTAGAGTTGATTGGCACCAGCGAAAAGAAACCGTAATGCGCGATGCACTACAAATGAAGTTTACACAAAATCATGCTTTAGGACACTGGCTGGTCTCTACACGACCTCATCCACTAATAGAGCACGCTTTTAAAGACGATTACTGGGGAGACGGTGGTGATGGTCACGGTAAGAATCGTCTGGGGCAATTATTAATGAACTTACGCCAAGAGCTAAGTATCACCCCTCCGTATAACCTTATTCACTTTATAGAAAGCGCAAACTTACCCACAGACTGGGGCATATTCAATATGCATGGCTTTGAAGACCCGGATACGGGTATAGAGCATGTCGCATTAACATTTGGAAACTGGAAAAAGGATGAACCTGTCTTAATAAGGCTTCACTCTGAGTGTTTAACTGGAGATGCTTTATTTAGCAGGCGTTGTGATTGTGGGTCACAACTACGTAGAGCTTTTCAAAATATCGCACAAGTAGGGACTGGTGCAATCCTCTACTTACGACAAGAGGGGCGCGGTATTGGGTTACTCAATAAAATTCGTGCTTACCATTTACAGGACCAAGGAGCAGATACGGTGGAAGCTAATGAGGCATTAGGCTTTGCCGCAGATCTTAGGCAGTACGATTTTTGTCGCGGTATTCTACATTATCTAAATATAAGCAAAGTCAAACTGATGACGAATAATCCTAAAAAAGTTAAAGCATTAAGAGAAGCAGGTATTAATGTCGTCGAACGTGTCCCCATTCAAGAAGGCCAAAATATATTCAACGAGCGCTACCTCTCAGCCAAAGCCACTAAACTAGGTCATATGTTGGATGTAATTGCCCCACTTTAACGGCTGACAAAAAAATACCGATTGTGCCAATGCAATGCGCGAATCAAGTTGCTCTTCCTGCAGTAGAAGACCAACCTAGGTCTCTACTGCTCACGGTGCTCAGAGCACCTGTGTCACAAATCAGCAAGCATTGCCAACCCTCAAAACAAGGATTCACCGCGTGCTTGGCTCGAAGGGAATTATGTAGACTTTGGGTTCAGGTGCTTTAAAGGAAAACGAGAGGCGATTGCCGTGGGTATTTAGGGTACCTCTAAAATAGTACATTTTTTGAAGCGCCTTTTATTCATAGGAACAACTTATTCATAGGAACAACTTATTCATAGGAACAACTTATTCATAGGAACAACTTATTCATATGAGCAGCTATTCATAATGAGCAACAATAGCATCTATTGCTTTAGTATCGTGCATAGCCTTCAAGCGTTGATTAATAAATGAAACCGATGCGGGGTCTAAGTCTGAGGAAAATGCCAAGTAAAGCTTATAATCTGGGACGATTAATCCTAAGTCATGGAGCTGGTATTGGTCGACTGGCTCATTATTTTTTTTAAGGTTGTACTTCAAACGTAAAGACATTTCAACAAAGAAAGCATCATGTTTAAGCCGTTTAAGTACACGAAATGCAGGTTCATAGCCTTTTACCCACATGACATTTATTTTTTTACTTTCTATATAAGGGTCTAATCCCGGATAAAGAAAACCTAACATCAATATCAATGTTTTGCCGTATAAGTCCTCTATTTTGGTAAGTTTAAACCCTGGTTGCTGATAGCTTAGTAAACTATGATTGACCGTTACCAATGGGTACTTGGACAGATATTCTGACTGAACGCGGACACTTTTCCACTCTGGAGAACCATAAGTGATCCAATGTTTTATACGACCACTTTCCAACATGCTTACCATACGTTTAAAGGGCAAGGTATGATATTTAATCTGCCAATCCTGGCCCGCAAAAATGCTCTGTACTATTTCTGTCACAATACCACTATGGTCCTTGCCATTATTTTCTATTTGGAAAGGGCGAGCCTGGTCAGCAATAACGATATAATTGATCTCCATAGCATTTGTATTAAATGCTAACAGGGTTAAAATCCCAACAGACAAAAAACGTTTAATTTGTAACAGTGATCTAAACATAGTTTCATCCAAGCTAAGAAATAATTCTTTCCCTAAACTGTCATTACCGATAATTAATCAAACAGGAAGATTTTATATACTTTTTATAATCCTATGTATAGGGCACCTCTAAAAATGTTACCAAAATTTCAATATTTTTAGGCAAGATCTTAAATTATCGAAGGTAAATACGACTGCTTATTATTTGACACCAAAATTCACATTTTATGGGCTCTACAGTGCTAATTACTATCCCACAAAAAGAGATAGTTCATACTTTTTTCAAATTGCAGGCGCACTTTTCCTACTTAATGTCACGAACCGCCTCATGTTATAAACTATATTCATCATACCTACTTTCAACTG
>NZ_AUAF01000045.1 GCF_000428585.1 Zooshikella ganghwensis DSM 15267
CATCAAATCCCCGATGACACGCTAGGCAGCGATAACGTTTTCGGGCAATTTGCTTTTGATGATTACCATTGCCTTCTACTTGTTGAGACTGGCAGTGAGGGCAGCTGACGCCATCAGGCCAACGTCTCTGACGAATAAACTGGTAGCATTGCTCATCATTTACCAGTTGTTTGATATTGATCATTCTTTGCTTATTACTGACTTAATTTACCCAAATAGACGTGCATAATACATCTTTGGTTGTATTATATGCTACCCCCTAGGAATCCATATAGAGCCAATGTTAGTAAGCCAGTTGTTACATTGTATCGCTATTTTTTGTTTCATCATGATCTATTTTTATTAACCTTATTAAAAAACGGTTAGCTATTCAAGCTAACCGTTTTTGTTACTCAATCAATCCACTCCAATAGCGTGGGTTAAAGGTCAAAGCGATCAAGGGTCATCACTTTAGACCAGGCTGCAACAAAGTCATTAACAAACTTTTCTTTACCATCATTAGCTGCATACACTTCTGCTACAGCACGAAGCTCTGTGTTAGAGCCAAAAATCAAGTCGACAGCAGTTGCGGTCCATTTGAGTTTGCCTGTTTTACGATCATAACCTTCATAAATGCCCTCAGCGCTGGAAGACTTTGTCCACTTAGTTGACATATCAAGTAAGTTAACAAAAAAGTCATTACTTAATACCCCAGGTTTATCAGTAAACACGCCATGCTTAGACGCTTCAGTATTCGCATTCAATGCACGCATACCTCCCACAAGGACAGTCATTTCAGGCACCGTCAGATTTAACAGACTGGCACGATCAACCAGCATATCTGTCGGAGAGTTTTTCAAGGCTTTGTCAAAATAATTACGAAAACCATCAGCCTTTGGTTCCAACACAGCAAAAGACTCTACATCCGTCTGCTGTTGTGTTGCATCTGCTCGCCCAGGATGGAATGCTACTTTAATATTATACCCACCTTCTTTCGCAGCCTTTTCGACGGCAGCACTTCCTGCCAGCACAATGACATCAGCCAGGGATACCTGCTTACCGCCAGATAATGAGCCATTAAACTCCTTTTGGATATTCCCCAACTTAGCAAGCACTTTCGACAGTTCTTTGGGGTTGTTCACTGGCCAGTCTTTTTGCGGTTCAAGACGAATACGCGCACCATTAGCACCACCACGCATATCAGTCCCTCTAAAGCTAGCGGCAGAGGCCCATGCCGTCCGGATAAGTTCAGGTACAGTCAGGTCAGAAGCAAGGATTTTTGCTTTCAACGATGCTATATCATTCTCACCTATGAGTTTATGTTTAACTGCGGGTACTGGATCTTGCCAAAGCATTTCCTCCTTTGGTACATGGCTTCCCAAGTAGCGTGCGCGAGGGCCCATGTCACGGTGTGTCAACTTATACCAAGCTTTGGCAAAAGCTTGTTCAAATTCTTTTGGATTTTCCTTAAATCGCATCGCAATTTTTTTATACTCAGGATCAAATTTCAATGAGAGATCAGTCGTAAACATAATTGGCGCATGCCGCTTGGTCTTATCATGAGCGTCAGGAACCAGATTAGCCGCTTGATTATTCGCAGGAATCCATTGTGTTGCGCCAGCAGGGCTTTTTGTTTTGACCCACTCAAAGGCAAACAAGTTATCAAGATATTGTGTTGTCCAAGCTATGGGGTTAACTGACCACGCGCCTTCCAGACCACTGGTTATCGTATCCTCTGCATTGCCTTTGCCACACTTATTATTCCAACCAAAGCCCTGATGTTCTATGCCCTCTGCGGCAGGCTCAGGTCCCAGGCAGTCAGCTTTAACAGCCCCATGGGCCTTACCAAATGTATGACCACCAGCAATAAGGGCAACCGTTTCTTCATCATTCATCGCCATGCGGCCAAACGTTTCGCGAATATCTTTGGCCGCAGCCAGCGGATCAGGATTTCCATTAGGACCTTCAGGGTTAACATAAATTAAGCCCATCTGAACGGCTGCTAGGGGCTTTTCTAATTCCCGATCACCACTGTAGCGCTCATCTGCTAAAAACTTTTTCTCTGGCCCCCAATAAACCATGTCAGGTTCCCAGTCATCCTCACGCCCACCAGCAAAACCAAACGTCTTGAATCCCATCGATTCTAGCGAAACATTACCAGTGAGAATCATCAGGTCAGCCCACGATAATTTCCTGCCATATTTCTGCTTAATGGGCCATAGCAAGCGTCTAGCCTTATCAAGGTTGGCATTGTCTGGCCAGCTATTTAATGGATCAAATCGCTGCTGCCCTCCTCCAGCACCACCGCGGCCATCACCTACTCTGTATGTGCCCGCACTGTGCCATGCCATCCGAATAAAAAATGGACCATAATGACCATAATCCGCTGGCCACCAATCCTGAGAGGTGGTTAGTAAAACTTCAATGTCTTTTTTTACCGCATCAAGATCAAGACTTTTAAAGGCCTCAGCATAGTCAAACGCTTCACCATACGGATTAGACTCAGCAACATGCTGACGCAACGGTTTCAAGTTAAGCTGTTCTGGCCACCAGAATTTGTTTGGCTTTGGCTCCCCTGCCGCGGCTAATGCAGGGGTTGATAATAGCATTGGAGAGAGTGCCACCACTAAAGTGGCGAAGGCTGGTATCGCTTTTTTTATCATGAAAAATACTCCTTAAGAGGTAAGACTTAGAAGACTAGTTACTTATTTATAGCAGTTTCTTATGATGAAGGGAGCGAAAAACAGATTGAAAAAATAGATAGGTGTAATAGCCAATATTAATGATCCTAAAATCCTTCATTTTAGGTATATATTTTAAAGCGCCTCAACAAAAGCCTGCATAACATAGGCAGTACACGCTCAGCCCCCTCCCTAGAGGTTGTTATTTGTCACGATAGTTATCACATCTCTGCAGGCAAACAGGTCGATGTACATCACCCAGTCTTTGACTACCCATCCAAATATCATCACAGACTATTTTTTATAGATAACTCCCTGACAACTTTGATATCAGCCATTCAAAAACCTCTTAACATTGTTACATATTATATACTTCAGCTGTTGTCTATATATGATCTGTTTAATTAGTCAACCGACTCGAACCAACGGTCGACTTAAATAAAGCGATAGCCTTTTTTTACACCTTCTATAGCAAATATCTTATTTATTAAACTCGATAAATATGTATACCATATAAGCTCAATTATACAACATATAAGGTATATTAATGAAACAAAAGTCTAAATTCAGCTTTTTTAAAGCATTCTTCATTTGTTGTATTTTTTTATTCAGCCATTACACTTTTGCACAAGGTAAAGTGGTTGCCATCATTAGTGTTGACTGGGAGGGCTTCTTTTTAAAGGATAATGACCTACAGAAAATGAAGAAATTTCGAGAAGATTTTCCCGAAATAGGTTTATTACACTTTTTAAATGCTGCTTACTATACCAAAGCAGATGCCAATTCTGTCGATATTACCCAAAAGATCCAGTCAGTATTACTGCCCATTGATGAGCACGGTCTTCATATCCATGGTTGGCGCTCTCTTGCTGACATCAGTGGTGTCACTTTTCGAACCTCTCCTCGCGCGCACACTGAGACGCCTATTGACCTCACTAAATGCGAAACACCTAAAGACTGTGGACATGAAATAGACATTAGTGCCTATAACAAAAATGAGCTAAAGAAATTAATTCGCAACAGTAAACGTATCCTGATGGATGAAGGATTTAATCAGCCTGTAAGCTTCCGTGCTGGTGGTTGGATGGCAAAATCTCATACCATGCAAGCACTTGCGGAAGAAGGTATTCACTATGATTCTTCAGCAGTGCCACCAGAACTACTTGAAGGCAGCCCCTGGGAAAAACTACCCTTATATCGTTGGTTAGATAACCTTTGGACTGAAACCAACACAGATTCTCAACCCTATGTAATCCGTATTTCTGAGCAAAAGAAAATTATGGAAATACCTGATAATGGTATCCTTGCGGATTATATTACTGCAGAAGGGATGCTTGAGGTCCTGAAGAAAAATATTGAAAAATGGCAGCAAAACCCAGAACAAAATGTTTACGTATCTATAGGTTTTCATCAAGAGTCCGCTGATAGATATTTAGATCGCATACGTGAAACAGTAGGTTTATTTAATGATTACACACAGCAACATAATATTCCCTTTGAATGGGCAAACTTACCAATCAGCAATTACTTTCCAACAAACTAATTATCACAAGAAAGATCATTCCCTTATGAGCCCATGTTGATGGGCTTTTTAATATATAAGTATTTATTTTGTCGCTCAATTTACATATGGGTACCTCTAAAAATGTTACCAAAATTTCAATATTTTTAGAGGTACCCTACATTTAACGCTGACAGCGGCATGAATAGAATGGGGCTTACCCTTTTATATACATTTTCACTGTCACGTGACTGGCAGTTAAATGCCTTTTTAGATTACCAACGACTGTTAGATGATGCCAGTGATAGCCCTGTTACCGATGATCAAGGTGATGATAACCAGTATCATATTGGTTTAAATATTATCCATCAGTGGTCTTTTTAGCAGTACACAAGACAACTGCTGTACTTTTAATGCATGCATAGAACTGTTCGCCACGTGAATGCGGAAACGGTATCCAATATAATTTTTTTAGATTGGGCCAGAGAGTGATACATCCCCATGATCCTATATAAATAGGTGATTGGGGCGAAGATAACAAACCTAAAAATCATTCTTGAAAGGTATATCTTAACAAGCTGCGGCCACCCAGAAGGGATTCATGGTTCAGTCGAAGGGGAGCCAGTCTCTTGAGACAAGTACCTTTAGACAACTAATCTCCCCCTAAATAACGATTTACAATATCCTGATAAAAACTACTCGAATGTACTTTTTTGAAACCTTCTTGAAGTTTTAAAACGTCAGCTTTTGAGGTTCGAATACCGGTAACCAGATAATACTCCCCTTTTAAACTATCGATATTATACACAACCTCATAATCATTCATTTTTTTCCTAATTTTTTTATTAAATAAAACCCAACGTGTAAGTTACCTCCCCATATATCAATACGGTCATTTAAAAGTTTTTTCATATTGACTTCATAGCTAGGCACTCTCTCTATCCTTAAATTATAACGTTCTTCATATTTAGATAAATATTGATCCACAACATCTTCCACTACCAGACCTATACGGTGTTTTTTTAGTTGAAAAATGTCACTCAATTTTACTTTTTTTGTTTTTTTGGCAATTAAAGCTTGTTCTGCTGGTCCCACCACGCCTACCCATTGAAATAACTTTTCTCTTTCAGGTGTTCGCACGACACAATACTCATAAACACCTTTACCTTCCATTGTTTTTTTATACGCTCGAGCAAAAGGTAACTGACTGATAATTGCCTGTCTTTTTATTTGTCTTAGCACCGCATTAACCACATCGGTACAAATGCCTTTGGCAACCCCCTGCTCTTCATAACTAAAAGGGGGGTAATAATCCATCACTATTTCAAGTGGGTCTGCTGAGAGAAACTTAGGACTAAAAACAGCGATAATATGTATCGCAAGGTAGCAATAAAATCGTCTATTTATTGAAGTTTCATACAATATAGTCTCTCCCCTCGTCCTGATCCTGTTTACCATTATAGGTCATGTTGAAATTATTTTTTCTACCTATAAAAATAAAGCAGCCAACTGGCTGCTTTATTTAAACTAATTGCAAAAAGCTTATGACTGAGTAGTTATCGTCCACGCCTGTGCAATTGAAGTCTTGATATCATTCGCTATCGGTGTAGAAGAAGACCAGGAATCACTGGGTAATGACGCCATCGCTTGCACTAACTGACCAATTCCTTGCTTATCAAGCACACTGCCATCCTCAGTGGTAATGTACAAGGCTTGATTTTGGCTCCAATCAGTAATGGTAATTTTATCCCCTTGCTGACCTTTAAAACCAATCTCAAGTGCATCACCTTCCACTGAAAAGTGCACATCATAAGCATTCACGCCTTTTAGCTTGATGACATCACCTGTCGTATCGCCTACCACCTGATCTTGACCATCGCCTTGCTCAAAAACAATAGTATCTTGGTCTTGACCACTGCGGATATAGTCATTCCCTTTACCTCCAATCAGGGTATTACTGTTTTTCAATCCAAACAAGCGATCATTACCCAAACCACCATGCAAAATATTCGCAGCTTCATTTCCATAAATATTATCTTCTGCAGCACTGCCTATGACTCGATGTACCCCGTGTAATTGTACTTCTTTATCATTAACATGCAGTCGCTGATAAGTACGAGATTGAGGTACTAAAACCACTGAGGTATTTCCATCAACAGCCAAACCTGATAAATCGAGGGTGTTATCTCCCTGGCCTAAATCCAATTTTTGTAAATGCCCAACTTTTGTCAGCTTAACATAATCAGCATGCTTGGACCCGGTAAATGTTTGGCCTTCCAACCGTTCACCATTCAGTGAAACCGCTAATGGACGATCACTGTTTTGTAGCGGGTTAATATCCGTTTCATTACCATTTACCACACTGTTCACTACAACATCTTTTCGCTCTAATGCCAGCTTAGCGAGCCCATAAAGTTCAGCATGTGAAACATCAATATTCTCCAATACCAAGTCCAAATGACGGTGTTTCTCTGAAAGGTAGTAGTTTTTGATAATGACTTCAGGTAAGTCTTTGGTATTTACCTTACCATTAGTATCTTTTAGTAAAATATGCAGATCTAATCCATTCTTCGCTAATTGAATATCCGCTAAGCTTTGTGCTTGCTCCAAGACAAGAACGTCTTCACCCACTTCCGCTAAATTATCAATAACTTTAATGCCCTGGCTTGTTGCAGATACCCGGTATGTGTCTTCTCCTTCACCACCACTGGCCACATCTGCACCACCATGATTGAAGGTAATCAGATCTGCACCCGCTTCTGCAATCAATACATCATTACCCTCCCCATCTGTTAACTGATCATCACCAGCACCTGCACGGACTACTGTTCCGCCATTACCCGCAATGAATTCTTCATTACCTTGCTGACCTATGAGCACAGAAGCACGATTGTCGTCCCCTTGTAAGGTAAAATGAGTTAACTGCCACGCCCTATGCAGAACCTTCTTCTGAGAGGAAGTTACGGCAATTTGCCCTGCAGACCATTTCGCGGCATCGACTTCGGAGAAAAGTGGAATTAATGTATCGATACCCGCTTTATTAATCATGCCATCTTGCGTTTTAATAACCAAATTCCAGTTTCTTGACCAATGAGCAATAATAGTGATTCCATCACCCGTTTCACCATTAAAAGTGACTTTTAACTGGTTATCCGAGGTCAAGCCAAAATGTAAATCACTTAAACGGTAACCATTAATTTCGATCACATCATTAGTAGTATTACCCGCAATACTATCTAGCCCATCACCACGACTAAAAATAATCAAATCCTGATGAAAACCACTGTATATAGTGTCGTTACCAGCTCCACCAATTAAAGTATTCTGGCCTTCTTTACCATCAATGGTATCTTCACCATCACCGCCCGCAAGCAGGTTACTCCCATTGTAGCCACGTAACTCGTCATTACCATCAGTACCAATTATGTTAGCCACATTATTAATATGAATAGTTTCGTTTAATATATCTGACGGCTTTAACTCATAAGCATCCGTATTATAGGAAATACCAGCAGGTCCCATTAAACTGACATAAACACCCTTTTTGAAGAATTGGCTTAAATCAACGGTATTATTACCCTCACCGAGATCAATGTTGTAGATAACTTTCGCCAACGTTTGATCAATCTGAAGTTTATTTAGCTGACCTGCTGTTTTTAAAGTAATCTTGTCATCATGCTGACTACCAACAAATCGTGTCGTGGATAATTTATCCGCATCCACTACATGGTTGAGCGCAGTCTCATTATCCTGATAATTATGCTTATCAGCCACCAGAGGCTGGCCTTTATCTAAAGCAGTCAAGGTATCAGATAAATAATGATCAGCGGCTGATTGTTTACCGGTAATAATACGACTTAAGTTACCAAACTCATCAACAACCCACTCTTGTTGATGGCCTTCATTTGAAACAATGGTTAAATGGCGGAAAGCCTGGCTGACAAAATAGTTTTGCAGCACAATTTTTCGATCAATACATACTGTATTACCATTCTTATCAGGACGAGGCAATCGGGCAGTAATTACTAAATCATTATTTTCACGATGACTATTGATGTCATTGAAACTGGCAGCAATCATCAAACTATCAAGCTTATTATCAGTGGCACGATTATCAATAGTCACTGAACCTTCAAGCGCACCCACGACATAAGTATCATGTCCATTTTTACCTTGTAGCAGGTCATCACCACCATAGCCACGCAACAGGTTATTATCATCACTACCAATAATATGATCAGCAAATGATGTTCCTTCACCTGACAACACATAGCGCTCTGCTAAGGTTTTACCTTTACCCCACTGCCAGTCTGTTAGCGTATAATCCTTTCGGTTGATTGTTGAAAGCGTATTAACACGTTTCACGCCTGAGTGGTTTTTATCATCATAATGTCCTGCATGAAGAAACGATTTGGATGAAAATCGACTATTCGAAATCCCTTTGTCCTTTAATGATAACTCAATACCATCACGCGTAATCAGACGATAATCCCGTAATGTTTTACCTCCACTTGGTAATGCGTCACCAGGATGTGTCGTGGTATCAATAACGTCAGGCAGTATGACTTGTCGCCCATCGTTAAAGGAAACAATTATTGTATAGTTTTTACGATGATAGCCTACATTACGTAACACCCCGCCACTGTAGTGATAGTCATAGGACTGGGCATTATACTGAATATCTATCCCTTTAATTTCAGACTCATCGTAATCAAGTAATAATGTATTAATGACTGCATTATTATCTGATTGTGCTTCTGGCTTAATAGTAACTTCACCCACTCCACGGGTAATTAAATAACGCTGCCCTGCAGGCTTACCTTCAATAGTGCTATGCTGGCTATCAACCACAATAGCAGAAGGATCATCCTTTCCTACAAACTCATTCGCTTGGTGAACACCCCCTTGATTATTACCGTCAATTCGATTTTCACCTAAATCAACGGTCACACCGGTTTTCTCAGCAAAATAGGTTTTATCTCCTGGTTTCAAGTAACGAACGGCTAATTGAATAGGCGTTGCTTGTTGTTCGGCTTCTGTGGTAAGTGTTTTTTCTAGCTGAGGTACCAGCATAAAACCATCACGGGTTTGGAAATTCAGTTTATCATTGACTAATTTCCACTGGTTATTGCGTTGTTGATAGACCCCCTTAACCGTGACTGACTTAAACTGATCCTGTAAACCAATTCGTAAGTCACCACCAATGATTTGCCAATCGACAATTTCATCCAACGAAAACTCTAAACGAATTACCGAGACATCAGCTCCATCTTCACGAATTTCGGTATTACTCACATCACGTTGTACCAGAAAAATATCCTGACCACGGCCTCCATCTACAGTCGGACTCCCAGTAACAGTGATGATATCACTGCCACCGCCAGCAAAAACCTGATCGTAACTATTTGCCAATAACCGGTTATTCTGATCATTACCATAAATAATATCACTTCCTTGCGAGGCACCCAACGTATGTTGAATATTTTTCAATAACCCAATTTCCGGCCCACGTGCAGCGTCTCCAGATTCAGCTGATTTTCTTAACCACACTTTGCCTTGGTTTAAATCGACAATAAAACCAGTATATTGCCGATCATAGTCATACTTACGGTAAGTTTCCGCATTCAAAATTAACGTGTTTTGTCCTTCACCACCATCAATTTCAAAGAAAATACGATCGTTAAGTTTATCTGGATTATTTAAAAAGTTTTCAACTAACGAATAATTTGCTGCAAAGGTAAAATTATCATCCAGCTTGCCACCTTTTAGATTTTTATTACCTTTACCAAATAAAAATTCATTTTTCTTATTGGTAACACCAAACACGGTATCATGACCATCACCAATATTGAAAAATACTCCTTTCTTGTCATCCTGCTCACCCTGAATAGCAATGGTCGGACGTATACCTTCACGTTTTTCTGTTGCTAACAGCTCGTTAATACCATTTTGAGCAAAAATAACATCATCGTCACCTTTAACCACAGGATCACGAACGATGTCATACCCACCTTCATAGTGATGTACCTTGTTTTCCTGAATAACAACATCAACATCGCCGTAAATAATCGTGTCAACTAAATTGCCCAGCTCACCTTTTAATAATTCCTTAGCATTAGATTTAGCTTGAGCAAGATACATTTCCTTAGTTTTATTAACCTTGTATGCATCCAGTACCCACTGATCCATCTCTTGACCTGTAAAGGCTAGCCAGCCTTGCCGTAACCGATGCTGCCAGTTATCCAGTGCAGGCACATATTCCCAAACATCTTCAACCTGACGTACTGCAGAATAAATTTGCGAGCCAACAAGTAATGCTAAACTTAAACCGATGCCAATGGGTCCTAATGCAAAACTTCCTGTTGCTAGTGCAGCTACCCCCAGGGATAATGTAACCGCTGCACCTGCTACCGAAAAGCCACCTTCAACATACTTGTCTTGTCGTTGTTTATCGGTTAAACCTTCTTTGCCTGCATCGGAAAATGCTTTATAGGCACTATAAATATCGAAGGGCAAGGTAATCAGTGACGCAGCTAAACCACCTGCTCGACCTAACGACCGGCCTAAATTACTGCTAAATGCCGCAAATCTTGAGCCACTCCCTGCTAAACGAGCCGTCAGTCGTTGTCCAAGTTTTGGTAAGCTACGGTTTAAAGCAATTTCTGCAGGAATCGAAGCAATGTTTGCGACCACCGCCCCTGTTTGAATTAAACCTTCTTGAGTATCACCCTGCTTAAATGCATTTACTGCTGACTTTATACCCGAATAAATGCCCCACACTTGTAATGCAACACCTGGCGTCTGTCCTGCAATATGTTTGATTGTCCCGAAATTAATACGAGGACCAGCAATTTTACGCTGAATCTGATGTATTTGTTGTGTGGATAGTGGGCGATTACTTTCTAATGTGGATAGTGTCTGTTTAAATGATGTGCTTTCTACACCATCAACCACACTGCTAATATCACCATTGTGCTGCTGCGCAACCGATTTCAATAGCTTGACACTGTCAACAAAGTCACTCGGTGGATTAGTAGATAAATGGGATTGTAATAATTGCCCATCAAAGCGAACGGCTGACGCCCAGTCACCTTGAAAGTTCAAGCTGGATAATGATTGCCCCTCAACTTTAGCACCTAACTGCCATAGTTTAACCCGGCTGATAGATTGCTCACCTAATTTAACCGGCCCTTGCTGCAAATCCAACTGCGCTAAACGGTCTAATTCAACTGGTGTTGCAGTTCTTAACGTATCTGTTAAAGAAGCAACATGTTCATTATTTAAAAACTGTGCTGCAATTTCATGGGTTTGAAAGGCTGACGTGGCTGTGCCTAGCTGTAACCGAGCACTATCGGAAAAATAATTTGTTAAAAACTGTTGTAAGCCATTGGCTGAATCAAAGCCTGAAATCCACCCAACAGCAGGATCATAAAAGGATAGTTTACCCTTCTGTTGGCTCACTAAATAATGATATTTTCCTGAGCTTAGTGTCAGGGTTTTATCTCCCGTACCACTCACCTGTTGGGTAATATCACGAATACTTAAATAGCCTAATGACTGCTTAAAGGCAGGATCACTTTGATAAGCCTTAACTAAGGCTTCTTGTGTAGACAGCAGTTGTTGTAATGACTGTGTTTCTGCCGAGGTAGCGCGGCCTTGCTGTTGCGCTGTTTGTAAAAAATTAATGCGGTTTTGGTTTGCTAATAACGTTTCAATTCCCGCATCAAGCTGTTGTGCACGCGCAGTGGCTAATACATTCGCTAAAGCAGCCTGTGGCTTATGACTGGTACTGGGTGCTAGCTCAACGGATAAATGATTAAGTTTAGCCACTTCCACAAGCTGTTTGCCTTGTTCAAAGGCATAGCGGTTACTGGCGAGCTGAGCCAGCTGATCTCGCAACCAATGATTGGGTAATCCTTGCTCTACAACGACAGGTGACGTATTACCTGACTGGCTACGCTGCTGTTTTACCAGCGTTATTAGCTGGCTAACAGCCTGCGTATCTTGAGCACCACCTTCATGGCTATGGGCTAAATACGCCTGGAGTTTACCCTCACTAAACTGCAACTTGCTGGCAAGCTCGGGGTCTGCGAAGTTTGTATTTACATCAACAGGTCTACCATCAACGGTTGCACCCAGCTCATGCAGCATCACACGGCTGACACTCAGCTCACCTAATTTCAATAATCCCTGCGAACTATCCAGGCCTTTAAGTCGCTGTTCTGTTCCTGGAATCTCAGCACGTAATGCTGTAGCAAAGGCAGGTTGTGATTCACCAAGCAGTGATACTTGTTCAGCATCAACTGACGCTACCTTAAACTGACCATAAGACTGTTGCTGGCTATCATTTAGCGTATTCAGATAGACCGTTAACACCTGTTGTAGTTGGCTATAGCTTTGGATGCCAGATACTTCACCTAGTGCAGCACCACTTAGGCTAATACGTACTTCGCCATTGGTGTCATGTACCTGAACCAACACGTGCTGATCAGCCACACCTAACACATAAAGCGCATTGCTCTGATTATCTTGTTGCTGAATAGAGCCAACAAAGTCTGTCACCGACTGTGTTTGTTCACCACGCAATAAACCATCTTTTTCTGCTGCGGTATTTAATTGAACCAGTTGCTCCAAGTAAGCACTTAGCTGACGCTGATCAGTTTCACTTAATTGGCCTAACGCTTGCTCATTATTTAACTCAGCAAAGTGATTATACGTTTCCAGCCAAACGGGGTGTTGTGTTGCTAATAAGGTATTCGCTTTATCAATAGCAGGCTGTCTAGCGGCATCAAACTGAGTAAAGGTTGATGCTTTAAAGTGAATATCACCCGAAAGCTGATTAAGCTGTTCTGAAAAAGTAGCAACCCACTGACTTTGACGGGTAAGTGAATCTGCAGGCGCTGTGGTATTAACTGTGCTGCCACCCACTAAGCCCACTTTTAAATTTAATTGCCACTGTCCTTCGTCTAAATGAACCGCTACGCCAGGTTTTGCAGTATTTGTGCTATCCACTAAACGCCAGGTGTTATTATCTTTATCAAACTTAGCAGCATAGAATGTATCCTCAATTTTCAGTACATGAGATACACGACTATCTTGGTATTCATAAACACCAGGTTGTATTTGTCGAGCCAATTTATCTTGTACTACCGCAAAACGGTATGCCTGGTAATTTTCATGAGGAAATGCCACTGCTGAGTTTGTGGCTAAACGCCACTGCCCTTCTGAGCGGGTTGCCAGTACCGTTGAGCCTGCGTCACTGACTTGTTTAATTTGATCTCCGGCTAGTGCCAACCCGTTGGGAATAGAGGTTTGATCATAATTAGCCAGTATAAAACGCTGTAGTGTGGCTAACTGTTGTCGTTGATTGCCAGAGGCATCAACCTGCACATTAATCTGACGTCCATCGGCTAGGGTAATGGCTACCTTTCCATTGGTAATATCATGATTAATTTTTACTCCCCAGGTTTCGCGTAATAAATTAAATGGCAGCAGTTGATGCCTTAAATTATCAGCATGACGATTAATAAAATCACCATTTAACCCTAAATCAATTAATGTGCGTTCATCCGCTAGTTCTGTTTTACTGGCTTGACCATGCAATGCTTCCAGAGACGATAAGATGGCTTGATAACCCTCACCTTTTGGCTTACCAACCACTGATGCTTCATTTGAAAAGTCTGAAAGTGAAAGTATTTCAGGGAAACCCTGATTAACAAATGCTTTATCCGCAAACTGTTTAACAAAGGCCAATTGATCTGCCTGCGGCTTAGAAGCCAGTTCATTTAACGTAATTAATTGACCCGATACCGATTGTAATAATGCTTTAACCGCAGGTACCCGTTTAGACGAAGGATGTAAATCGATGTAACGTTTAGCTGCACGATGTAATTCTACCAATGCAGGTGTTAATTTTTCATCTGCATATTGCTGGAAATGTTTAACCGTTGCCCAGGCTTGTAAATGCTCTGGTAACCGTTGCAATTGCACCTTCACAGGTACTTCTTTACTGCTAACAGATACCCCTATTTCATTTAATGGCTTATCAATGTATGTCTCAAAATTTTCAAACAGGATCTTAATATCCTGCAAAATACCATCTCGCTGCATTTTTTTTAAAACAGGCAGCTCAACATTCCAAAAATAATTATTCAGTTGAATACCACCATTAGACAACGCGTAGGTAGTACCTTGTGCACCTGTCGCATAAACTGAGCTTAAATACCCTGCTAAAGTTCGGCTGCCTTGCTGGAAAAGGTGTTTAAGGTTTGGAGTGTCGCGTAGACCAGTGGCAAAGTGATCTAAACTATTTCTCAGTTGATGTAAAAACTCGATACCCGAAACATGATGATCGACTGCAATGGCTTTACCTTCAGCATTTAATTTCTGATTCAGTACGTGTTCATAGCCATGCCATTCTCCCGACCAAAACGCCAGTAGTTTATCACCTTTCCCTTTTGCTTCAAACGAAATTCCCAGTGCATCAACCTTGGCAATTAACGCTGCGCGTAAATCATAATCCTGTTTGACTGTGGCTTCGACAAAGAGAGATGCCAGTTCATCACGTACTTGAGCATTTAAACTTTCAGGCACATTATGTTGCTGCCCACCTAATAAACCCAATGTTTTATCAATACTTTCCGCTACCACTTTTTTGGCTTTTGCTAGAAGTGTTTCATTTAGCTGGGCAAGCTCTGCTTCAGTGGGTCGCTTAAACCCTGGAGTAATCACACCATAGACATCATCTGTAGCGACGCCTGTTGCCAAACGGTTATACACTGTTGCTACATATTTTGCCTTTTCAGTGATGGTCAGCTTACGGTGAGTGGCTGCCTCAACCAAGGCAGATTCATTATCCGTTTTAACCGGTGGTGGTGGCGGCACATCACCTGCCTTATTAGCCGTTACGCTGTGGCCACTATTGGTCTCACCTGGTTGCTGAATATCTAACAACGATGCAACGCTCGGCTCGACAAAAGTTCTTTTTACGTCGTCGATTAGCGTAGTGGTTTGACTATTAATTACTGATCCTAATACATCACCTGTTGCCAGGTTACGGACCACTTCACCTGCTGTTAAATCATCTGCCTGCTTTAATACAACATAAAGGTTGTTATCAGTGAGCTTGGTAGCTTCTACCCGAAAATGACTGCCTGGCTGCAACAATACTTCTGCTTGTTCTAGCTGAGCAAATCCTGTGACATTTCGACCATGAGTGACACCTTCAAAGGCATAAATAACAGTTCCTTTACCTCCACGAAACTCCTTAGCAAACTCAGCACTGATCGAAGTTGATAAAAAGCCTTTATCACCCACTAACTGCCCTGGCATCAATCGATCAGCAAGTGTAGATAAGTCATCTACCGCCAGTGCGCGATAAACGGTTCCCTCATAATGAGTTAGTTTATTCAGCCCCTGCAGTGCACTGACACCATAATCTTTCACGAAGTGAGTTAATGGCTGGTCATTACGCAGCATATCATTGATATACAGGTAACCTTCTTTGGTATACCAGGTAATCGCATCCGCTTCTGCCTGAGATATATTAGCTTGTGCTTTTACTCGATTACCCGCTTCACGACCTGCCGCTAACTCTTGATCTCTCAGCGATTGATCAAATGCCGTTTGTAAATGCTGTAATGAGTCAATACCTGCATTGGGTGAATCCGCTAGTACCCAGCTACCATCAGCTAATTGTGTCGCTTGAGTTGAACGAGGCTCAGCAATTAAACCTTCCGCTATCTGTAAAAGCTGGAGACGCGCTTTAACTCTGGCGAGGGTTTCTTGTGTCTGAGGTTGATCGGATTGAGCCTTATTAATGGCTCGCGCTAAATGCTGACGTAGTCCATGAATAGCGCTATTACGCTTTGAGTCAGGGTGTTGATCAATATAGTCCCCGGCCTGCTGATATAATTTAAATGCCGTATTAATTCGTTCGCCGTCCGCTTGTTGCCAAAACTGCTGAAGCTCGCTTAACAGCGCTGTATAGCTGGCTCCCTGTGGTTTACCTACTACTGCAGCCTGTTTTATCAGCACTTCTCGCGTTGGCACATCACGCCATACAGTTTCCAGGTTATCAACCGTAGGCGGTGGAGGTGCGATAGAAGATGAGACAAGCTGTCTTGCCTTTAAAGTATTAAGGCTGGCTAAAGGTGCATTATTTCCTGCAATAGGCGCGTCATTAATCGCCTGATAAATTTTACGTACGGTTAAGAAGTCCAGTTTTTCTCTCTGTTTAAGCTCTGGCACTTGTTGCTCAACGTAGGTTTTAACTTCTGCAGAAAACTCAGCGGATAATTGCTTTTGCCACCAGCTTCCGGAAAACTCGTCATAATACTGCTGGGCGTATTTATCAAAGGGTTTATTTGATAACCATCCTCGTACATTTTTCCAGTTTAGCTGTGCCGTTTTTTCATAATATTTTGCTATCCCTTCTGCAAAAGTTTCTTCTCGACCAGCTTGGGCACCACCTTGTTTATAGTAATCATCACCTAAGCTATGAAAATCCCCTTGCCAAGTGGCTAAAAATGATTTTCGGTTACTAAGATATTGTCCACCGTTGCTATCTTCACCGACAATTCGGTCAACTGCATGGGCCGTTTCATGTAACACCAGATTGGCTGCATTATGCCCATCACCCGCTTTTGGCACGACCCACTTACCATTAGCATCCAACTTAACTGCTATGACTGCACCTCGAAAAGCCCCAAATGCACCAACACCCGGCACAGAATCCCATGTTTTTCCAGCAGGCCAGCCGCGTGGGGTTACGCCTTTTAATTCCTGATAATAACTGGTGATACTGTCGTGAGTAACAAGCACACTGATATTGTGTGCTTTCATTAAATCTAATATCTCAACAGGAAACTTTGCCAGCTCCTGTGCAACCGCAAACCGTCCTTGCTCTGACACTGGGCTGTTGCTATTCAGCTTCACAACCTCTAATGCTTTCTGCAAGCTAGCAAATTCAGGACTTAACAAAACATCTGTTACTGCACGTAAAATACCGGTATTGAGTTTTTTAGCATTAACCAAAACCCCTTGAGTTAAAATATTTAAGTAGTCAACCGTTGATTTAGAGTAACGATTTTCCAATACCTGCCGTAATTCCCCAGGTTGATCAAAAGAAGCGCCAATAATATCTTTTAAAGACTGCAGCACTTCACTATATGCTTGTTTTTTTGCTTGTTGCTGATTCTGAGCCAACAAAGTTAACTCATGCTTTAACTGTTCATTTTGCTGGACATGCCAGACTTGATAACGCCGCTCAATAATCTGTGTTTTAAGTGTTTGAATCGCTACATTTCTGCCAGAGTCAGGATGCTTTTGCAAATACTGATTAACTTCTCCCAACAATGATTTTAAAGCATCATACTCTGCAGATGAGTTTTCATCTTTAACGCCTTCATAAGCTTGGTAACTTTGAAGTAACTGCTGATAACTTTTGCCTTGTTTTTTAAATTTGACCGCTGCTGCTTTTTTAAATTCATCCAAGGGGATAATGGCCATCTACTACACTCCAGATTAACTTACCGATCAACTGCCTATGACATCCCACATACAGTGATTACAACAATTTACACCCATGAAGAAATACCAGAAGAGGACATACATTTTATGTATATCTCTTACGAAGGATATTACCGTTTGCTCTTGTCTCTAATAATGAATCACAACTGGCATTCAGAAAAATTAAAAATAATTAATGTATACTTTAAACTATGTTCCATTACGCAATAGTAACACAATCCAATTAACTCTTAGAATACAGCACAGGTCTAATAAACTCTATTAAATGTATTGATTTAGAAAATTAATCGTCCAGCATATTCGTTTTATTTAACAAGTATAACCAACTTATTAATATATTTATATTATTTTTAATATTGCAGATTATCTTGTAAATATATCCACAAGTGAGAGGAAACGAAGAGGATAACCTCTTCGTTAGTCAGAGAGAAAATAAATATGAGAAAGGAAAAAGAGACAAAGTAAAAAATATTACTTTAATACTTGACGGGCATTAATCGCTTGCACAGGTCGATTATTTGTACCCGTTGGTAAAACCTTGGCAAATTTTGCCACTTGCTGTTGATCGACTTTCACGGGTGATTTTATGACAAACCATCTAACCCCTTCAGTACAAGGCGGTGTGGTAAGCGAACCATTAAAATAGAAGTAATCCCATTCTGCAGGCAGCAAACTTTGCCAAGCAATCGTATGTGAAAGTGCTTGCTGTTCATCAGCCTTCGGTAAATCGCCCCATAGTTGTTGTAGTTGTTGATTGACATGGCCTTGCTCAAACATTACAGCAACCACAGCCAACTTACCTTGTTCATTAGCATGAACCAAGTGCATTTCTAATGGGAAAGACTTACCATCAATTTGGTTTTCACTCGGTGTATGAAAGTGAAACTGTTTTAGCTCATAGGTTTCACCTTGCCAGGTAAGGATTGAGCCAGGCTCAACATTTAACTGTATGGTATGCCCATTATTGATAATACTTTTAGTTTGAATGGGTTTATTCCAAGAAAGCGCTGGCAGCTCAGTATCAAATCCTTGCTTAATATCAATAGGTGACTGGTTTAGTCCAGATTGACATGTCGCAAATGATTTATCAAGCTGCCCCCAATGCGCAGGCCCTCGTTTACCTTGATACCCCCAATGATGGGTACTGTCTGCTGCACTGTATGGGGCTATTAATACAGTTGATAAAAACAATAAAACAGATGTTTTAATTTTCATAATATCCTCAAAGACATGGTGTAAACCGGTGTTCAACGAATACTTTACCAGACTTAAGCAATGATATTGAAGAAGATAGCAGGTATGAGTGTATATATTTAAATATCAGGATTTGACAAAGGAAACCAATGTTTTTTAAGTTTAACTAATATACCCTGCTTAATTAACCTCTGCCTAGATGAGTCAAAGTCATTTAAAATTAGTTTAATATTTGGATTAAGTTTATTACCCGATAAAAATTCAAATCCTTGGTCGAATGCAGGTAGTTTCCCAAACTTCTCATCCATGCCTTTTTCAATTAAATAGTGATCAAACACTTCTTCATAACCTGCCACCCCCTCAACTCTGTTATGGTCCAGCATTTGGAATCCTTGCTCAACAGTATTGACCTCTCTCAGTTCGATCAGTTCAAGGTGGGCATTCCAATAACGGCCATAATCCCAACCTCTCATCCCAGCAAGCCTTACTCCTATTATATCCTCCAAGCCTCGCCAGTTATTTAGTTTTTTCTTATTAACATAGATAACATAGTGCACGGTATTTACTGGATATTTAGAAAAGACTAGAAATTGACTTCGCATCTCAGTCTTTGCTGCAGGGAAAACAACATCAACCTCATTTCGACGCGCAAGGGATAATACTCTGGCCCAAGGGTAAACCATTAGCTTAATAGTGTACCCTTTTTGGTGCAGACTTAGCCTGACAACATCCCAGCTAAACCCTTGCAGCCTTTTGGAGTCATGTCCAGGAGGAATTAGCTCCCCAATTTCATTGGTTTCTGCCACACTTTGCCGAAAGCAAAATGGAGCATAGCCCTCTAGGGTAGCCACGCTTATTATCTTATTTGGATCATAGGTGTTGGCAGGCACATCACTTGCGTCCCCTTGCCTTAACACTATAATCAGTGCAAAAGACATAGTTGTTTTAATAGCGCTGGTTACTAACCTCTTAGCACAGCCCATGACTGCCGTATCGTTTCAAAGCAATTACCCTCATCCTCAAAATCTCATACGCTCTTTTTATCATAGATCATCATACGAAAGACTTGTCTTTGAGATGACAAAGTCATCGTATCAAAAAGCTCAACCTATGTTATCCACGCTTTGCTTTTTCAGACTATACATCGAACTATTACTCCCACATATTTTTTGAGTGATTGAAAACTACATAATTTGGTTTGCAGTGCTTGAGTTTGTTGATGGGTGAGCAAATTAATACGTGCATTATATTGACTTAATCAATACCGTTCGCAAATCAATTTTATGCGCGCTATAAATAGCGCACATATAAATGCTGCGCGAAGGGTATAACCTGAAAATAATTAAATATTTTTAGAACAGGGCCGTTATCTTTAATTCAAGTCCAGCGCATACTGCCGAAGAATATCGATCGGCACAATATCCAGGGTATTAATATGTGTACTTCCAAGAATCACTTTAGGTGCGCAGTTATGCTGATAAGCTTCCCACCAACGTCCAGCACAAAGACACCACTGGTCACCTGGTCGTAGTCCTGAAAAACCATGCTCTGGCACAGGTGTGACTAAATCATTGCCCTGTTCCAAGGAAAAAGCTAAAAACGCCTCTGTCATCACTGCACATACTGTATGAATACCTACATCCTGATCACTGGTGTTACAACAACCATCTCGAAAATAACCTGTTTTTGGTTGGTGACTACAAACACTTAAAGGCTCACCAAAAACATTGAGTGAAGGAGCTTGTTCCATGATTTTTTCCTTAAAATGTATCTCGCATTCCAGTGCATTTACTGCTACCAGCTTACCCATAATATGCTGATGACACACACCAATCCTGCAGCAAAAGCCAAAGACCTCAATAAGTCCAAATTTTTAATATAAAAAAAGCCATGAAAAATACGTGCAACAACAAACAACCCAGCAAAAAGTGACGTTTGTGTCTCAGGAGCATGACGTAAATGTGCCACCAGGATCGCAACAATAAAAACAGCTAACGCTTCCCAAGCATTTTGCTGCGCAGCATAGGCTCGTGCACCAAAGCCTTGTAACTGGCTAATCTGTTGTCGAGGATGTTTGTTATCAATGCCACCAGGAAGCTGACTTCGATAATATGCTCCAATACCCGCATAAATATAGGGCATCACAGCAATAATCACTAAACAGATTAATGGTGTAGTCATTTAACGAATTCCCTTGTGCAGATTATTGCTCTGTAATGATGGGTATTTAGCAGAACCATCAAGAGTATACCCTCTTCACTACCGCTGATTGAAAGACCACACACTATGGGGACAGTCATACAGCCAGTGTACTTGCAATTCACCAAACTGCCCCTATTTCTAAAATATCAAGCCTGTAACGTTTCACATGATTCCTTTTGGAACAACATTATTGATTATTGGCTTTGCGCTTTTTCCTGGTTAACTTAGAATTTATACGCCAAGGAATCATTAATTTATGAATTTTGATGATAAAACGAAGTCCTTTTTGCGGGTCTTTGCCTGTTTATTTTTGCTAGCCGCTACGTATGTGGTTGCAACCCAACGCATTAACCTTCACCACCAGTATGTGATCAGTAGCTTTATTGTATTAGGTGGTTTTCTGTCTTCATTAATTGTGTTGAGCTTAACTCAGTTATACCGAAAATGGTGGCTTAATTTGCCTACAAGTAGTGGGTATTTAGCGCTGCTTGGCTTTATAACCTATAAATGCCCAAATCATGCTGCAAAAGAAATTATGATTATGCTTTGCTTTGTCGCGCTGGGTATTTTTGCAGGAAATTTAGTCAAACTTACGCGAATGCCTCAATCTCCTGCTAATCCTCCCCCATTCCTTTAATTCAGGCTAGTCACCTTATTACAGCAGCCCACACTAAGCCTATTTACCTTAATCTAGTTAGAGTGTTCTTTTGCTAAGGCTAATTCTTCCAATCCCTGACAACAGTCAGGTAGCGACTTTAACCAGTAACATGTCACTTCTTTACCCCAACGATTAATCGTATCTCCAGAGTGCATACCAAGCTTTTTGACGATGGCCTTGGCGGCCTCGTTATCCGTTTCAACCAACGTCACGATGGAAGGTAAACGAAAACGGGTAAAGGCCAAATATACTGCAGCCTTAGCCGCTTCAAAACCATAGCCTTGTTGCCATACATCCCGCTGCAAGCGAAATATTAGCTCTATTGTTGATTTTCCAGTGACAGCAAGAGGAGCCAGGCCACTGTAACCAATAAATGTATTATTTGACCTTGTTTCTACTGCCCAACGGCCAAAGCCATAATTCTTATACATCACTTGATATTCTGTAAGCAACTTAGTTGCTTGCTCCAAACTCAAAGGGCCTGAAGGAGAGTAGGCCATCACCTCAGGATCAGCTAACAACTGGTAAAAGGATTGTGCATCATCTTCTGTCAACTCCCGCAGTCGTAAGCGCTCGGTGGTGAAGATCATTGTTGAGTTTCCTTAGTTTTCAATCAGCTCTTTATCCTATCGCTACACTTATGTGCTAACGTAAAACGCTATACTCATCAGTATTTAGTCAATCATATTCATAAGATAGCGACGAAACATTACCTTAAAATAACTGCTAAAGGTAAATGGTTGAGCATTGATTGGTACTTTTCATATTATATGCCATATGCTTTCTTATCAGGTCCCCATTAACCTGACCACGTATCGATTAAAATATAAGACATTAACCTTGCAAGCAATGCCTCCTTAGCATATCAGGCTAAGCACTAAAATAAAGGGTGCCTAGGCCCTTTAAACGACATAAGATGTCAGCCACTCTCTTCCAGGAAATGCGACAGCTGTTGTCCAATAGCCATCGACTACGTGTGGGGTATTAGATTTTGCATCACTTGTCTTAGTGCTGCACAAAGATTTTTTTGACCATTAAACTTCAATTTGCACACCACTTGTCGTTCAGTTTCCTGTAACCAGGCTAAACGGATCAAAGCCTCCCGATAGCGTGGCTCCAGCAGTTGATGACTTTGTTTATCCGCTAGCCAGTATGCCAAGGCATTCGCTATTGCTGGTAATGTAAGCAGTAATCCACGTTGCCCTTTGGCAAAGCCACTGATTAACTCCCAGTCTCTAAGGCTGATCTGCCTAAACAGGTCCTGAGCTGAACAGGCACTAACCCATTGAACGATAACCTCACAGTCGAGAGAATGAAAAACCATATGGTTTGCGGTTAACCAGTAGCGCAGCGCCAGCAGATGTTCCTGCTGCCAAACGGTACCTCTCGATTCTGCCTTATCGTTCAGTGGTTGTAGCATCACCGCTGAAAATACACCACTGGCTGCATCAGCACTTAAGCCCCAGCGAACAGGTAATAACCCACAACGGAGCCAGAAAGAAAGCACATCAGCCGTTAGCCCAAAGCTGGTCCCAATATAGTCATACTGAGCTTGCTGAGCATATTGCCTCAACCTTGCTACAAGTTGCTGACCTATCCCTAAACGTTGCCAGTCAGGGTGGACAGCAATTCGCATCACTCGCAGGTAAGCAAAGGCCCCAGCCTGTTTATCCCCGCCATGATAAGTTAATGTTTGTGGTAAAAGCTGCCCTTTCAGGCGACGCAAACCCAGCCAAACAGGTTCCCTTAACGGCTCGGGCAATGGTGGTTCTTCGACAGCCCATAATGTACCCACTACCTGTCCTTGCCACTCTGCCACTAACAGACGACCACTAGGATCATCCAGCAACTGGCGTAAATCACTGGGTTTGGTTTGGTAGTGAGCCAGTACCAACAACGCAAAAAGCTGACTTAACTGGCGTTCATTACCTATCAGATCTTTAGCATCCAACCAGGTCAATGTCAGCTGTTCAGGGCGGAGATCTGCAGTGGGCATAACATCAGCAGGATTTGCCCCTAGCAATAAGGCTTGATAACTAAATGCTTCCAAAGGATCACCCAAACGCCAACGCACTGGTGCTTCAAGGGTCATCTGCTGAAAATAAGGAAAATGCTGCTGCAAAAAACGTTGAAAACGGACCGCAAAACCTCGCCCTGTTCCCTCATAACCATGAACAGTGCTCGCCAAAACACATTTAGGGTAAGCCATCACTAACTTAGTTAAGATTGGCACAGGTATCATCGCAGCTTCATCAATCAATAATAAATCCACAACTGGCTGTTGCTGCAGAATATCCTGTGGTGATAAAAAGCATAACCGGCCACTTGGGCCTGCTAGCGACTGACCAACAGCTTCCTGCTTACTGCCTTCAGGTTTAAGCGGCTGGCTACCTGACAGCACCTCACTGGCATGCTGCCAAAGCTTAGCAAGCGCCTGCTTACGCGGAGCCGTCGCCAGAATTGATAATGAGGGCTTATTATGAGTAGGATTTCGTCCCAGCAATTGTGCCACCGCTATACCTAAAGCGGCAGACTTACCTCGTCCCCGATCTGCAGTTAACACTAAAGGTTGTGCATTACGCTTTTCGACAAGCCCTACCACTTCTTCGACCACGCTCTGCTGCTCAGCATTAGCATAGGTTTGTGAGCAAAAGGTAGATAAATCCTCTTTACTGTTTTTCTCTGCATAAACAGCAGGCTGCTTCATTAACCCTTTTTCAGTAAATAGCCAGTGCCCCGAAAATCCTTGCAAGCAGTCCTTCAAGCGTTTAAGAAACAAGCGATGAGGATTCAAGCCCTGAGGAATAAACTGCTGATATTCTGGGTCATCAAATACTGGCCAGCGGCTAAGCTCTGGAATGACCCAAATCAGTGCCCCTCCAGCAGGAATTAGCCCCGTGGTTGCACCAAAACTGTCAGGATGAAGCCCAATAAAGCTGTCCATTACCACAACCTGCACTTCACGTCCTAGCCATTGCTTTATCTGACGGGGCTTTATGGCAGAGGGGGCTTGCTCTGGATCAGATAGCCATAACAAAGGATAAGGGGATGAACACTTCTCTTGCTGCGCTGAAAGATAAGATACCAGGCTACACTGCTGTTGATTTGCCCATTGGTAAGTACCACTGATAACGACCAAAGCCCGATGCCCTGCCACAGAAGCCTGCTTACATGCACTCTTTAGCACATCAATCAATGTCATCTCATCATTGCTAACGTCACAATCAACCATTGATTACACCAGCTATTTTTTCTTTTGTTCATGAGGTTGAGACATCACATTGATCTGTCCTCCCTCATGAATGTGCCAATAACAGTCAGCAATAGATGCCACTTCTTCTGGAAAGTGAGTGACTAATAAAACCGTCAAACCGAACTGCTGCTGTAACTCATGGGTTAACAGTAAGCACTCATGACGAAGAGTCGGATCTAGCGCGCTAAATGGCTCATCCAGTAGCAGCAGTGGTTTTTGTCTTAGCAAGCAGCGCGCGAGGGCAACACGCTGTCGCTGTCCTCCTGAAAGCGAAGCGGGTGAACAAGAAAGCAGTTCTGCAATCGCCAGACGTTCAGTAACTTGCTGCAAGGACTGCTGCTGTTGAACTGTTAACTTAGCGGAAGGGGATACACCTAGCGCAATATTAGTAAAGACATCCAAGTGTTCTATCAAATTTTGCTGCTGAAACAACATAGTTACAGGCCGCTGCCCTGGCGTATCTTGGTCAAAGCGTTCACCCTGCCACAACAGCCTGCCTGAGGTTGCAGGCAGCAAACCGGTTATTGCCTCTAATAAGGTACTTTTACCAACCCCACTGCTACCAGTCAGTGCACAAAAATGCCCCGCAGGCAGCTGCGCTGAATAACACAAAGCCTGCTGGTTGCGCTTGATGGTTAAACCTTCAACTGCTAACACCTTTTCTCCCCAGTGTTAAGTAAACCAACCCATAACATAAGCCACAACACGCCAGCAGCCAAACCGACACCGCCATTGCAGAAGTAAGCTGGTAGCTCCCAAGTAAGCGATAAATTGTCAGTGGTAGGGTATTAAAGTCTGCTGCACCCACCAAAACCGCTACCCCCATATCTCCCAAGGATAGAATCCAGGCTAGCGCAAGGGACTGAGCAAGCGGCTTACGGATCATTGGCAGCAAAAACCAACGCCACCAAGCCCAGTGCCGTAAATTCAAACTTTGGGCAAGAGGCTTATAGTAGTCATAACAATGCTGAAAAGCAGCGGCAAGTAAGCGAAAGGTAAAGGGCAATGCCATTAAGGCATTTGCCATCATAATTAAGGCATAACTCCAGTCATCCGATCTCCATGCCAATGTCCCAATAAACCATCCTGTAGCTAATACAACGGGCGGTAAAAAAAGTGCAGCAACCGCCGTTTGCTCCAACCAGTGGTCAACATAGCGATAACTTGTCCCAGCACGCACCTGCTGGCGAAAGTGCAGCATTGCCAAGCTCAGTAAACAGGCCAGTAACGAGGAACCAAAGCCAATGAGTAATGAGTTGAAAGTTGCCTCCCCAAGTGATGAAGACCACGGCCATGCAGAAAGACCCGCTCCTGCCCCCCACAAGATTGCTAGCAGTGGTAGCAAGCAAAACACTACCCCCAACCAGCGGATAGCAATCAACCATTTACTGGAAGCAAGCCATAGGGTTTCTTGATGGCTACGAATACTTACAGGCGCTGCCGTAGTTGAGGCTGGCATTAATCGCGTCGCTATCACAGCAATGATAATCGCCAACGTTAACTGCAATAAAGCCAGCATACCCGCAAGTGGCAAATCAAACTCATAACGTAATGCCTGATAAATAGCGACTTCCAATGTTGTTGACTTTGGCCCGCCGCCTAAAGCCAAAACAATAGTAAAGCTGTTAAAGCACAATAAAAATACGAGCAAGCTCAAACCAATCACTTGAGTGCGTATCAATGGCCACTCAAGCCAACACCAACGCCACCAGCCATTCAGCTCCATCTGAGCTGCCTGAGCATAATAACTCTCGGGAATGGACTCTAAGTGAGAAACCAGGACACGTGTTGCCAATGGCAGATTAAAAAACACATGGCATAACAATATGCCTGCTAATCCATAAATGGAAAATTCAGTGCCCAATACACTATTAAGCCAGCCACTACGACCATAAACTTGCACCACGCCTAAAATAACGACGATAACTGGCAGCGCAAAACAAATTTGCAGCAACACTAACAGCCACTGCCGCCCCCAAAACACTTGGCGAGCAATGGCTAATGCCAGGAGTATGGCCCCTCCCACACTAAGCAAAGCAGATAGTCCTGCCTGCTTAATTGAAAATAGCAAGACTTGCTGCAGCCAAGGGTCATTGAAGAGTGACCACTCAATATCAGTGAAAGCATATTTACCGACATTAAACAGTCCCCAGCTTAAGCTAAGCCAAACACAGCTCGTGGCAATGATACCTGGAATACAACGGAATAAACGACTCACTGACTTACCGCACGGCGCCACTGACGAAGCCACTGCTTACGCTGTTTTGCTATTGTTTCTAGAGGCATTTCCAGAGACTTACGCGGCGTAATCAACTGGCCAAAAGCCGGTGGCAGTTGTTTTATCGCACGCACAGGTAACATCCAGTTATGAGTAGCAATAATACGCTGGGCATTGGGGGAGAGTAAAAAGGCCAGAAACTGACGCGCCAGCTCAGGATGTTTGCTTTGGGCCAACTGAGCAGCCACTTCTACTTGCAGCGTATGTCCTTCATTGAATGCAGCTGCCTGATAGTGTGTCACCTTTTCAACTTCTTGGTGGTAGGCTGGCGATGTCGTATAGCTCAGCACCATATCTGCTTCGCCTTTTAAGAACATGCCATAAGCTTCACTCCAGCCTTTGGTAACGGTGACAGTGTGATTAGCCAATTGCTGCCATGCTTGCGTTGCTTGAGCACCAAACACCTGTTGCATCCACAGCAAAAGACCCTGCCCAGGAGTGCTGGTCCGTGGGTCCTGATAAATCACCTGAATATCATCCCGTTTAACCAACTCCGCTAGCGACTGCGGGGGATTCTTTAACTTACGTGAGTCATAAATAAATGCAAAATAACCATAGTCATATGGCACAAACACCTTATCCTGCCAGGGCTCTGGTAATGTCAGTGGTGGTAGTGACTGCTGGTGAGGTGCAAATAACTTAAGTTGCTTGGCTGCCACTAATAAGTGTTGATCTAACCCTAAAACAATATCCGCAGGAAGGCGCTCTCCTTCTAGGCGCAGCCGATTCAGTAACCCGACACCATCAGTGCTGCTGAGCCAGTTCAGCTTACATTGACACTGTTTATCAAAGGCTGCTTTTAATTTTGGGCCAGGCCCCCACTCACTGATAAAGGATTCATAGGTAAATAAAGTCAAAATCGGCTCTGGTGACTCAGTAGCACTAGCCTGTCCTGGCACTATGGCACATAACACCAAGCATAGACTCGCTATAGGTGGCATAGCGTTGAATTTGTGCTTTAAAAGCAAAAACTGTGCAACCTTTGTCACTAGATGCTTGATAAACAACATCAAAAAATTCCCCATCCATCTGCTATGGATCATCACCATTTAGCAAATTTGATTTCTAGTAAGAATGCCTAACTATGAGAATCCAGTTAGTCTGGGGGATAAGCTGAAGAGACTGCCGAAAAGCCAACTAATCATGGCACTTAATCTTAGGACAGCACTCAACTTCCTACGCCAGTATTAACTGGATCAGGTTCTACGGGTATATCTCAGCGAGTGTGATAGATCGATAGTGAAGCAACCACACGTTTGCACCCCGATGAGTTCGGCCGTATTGTATACCGTTAATGATTATGTAACCAAGCCTAGTTCTGCTAGCGCCAAGGCTATTAATCACTGCTAGGCTTAAGATATCCAAATTCGTTACACTTCTTTTACATCACTCATACTACTTAGTGAATGCCTATGTTGGTTTTACGCTGTACCCAAAAAGTCATCAAAGCAGCTGGACTGACAACCAGTGATATCGCTCCACCTCAAACACTAGGATACTTAGGGGCATGGTATTGCAATATTGTCTCCATACGTGGCAGCTATTGCTTATTCTTCACCCATGAAACAACCCTGTATAGTCACGCATTGCTAAACATTAAAAAACAAACTGTTCGAGACATCACCACCGCTTTTAGAGAGAGCTTAAAACACAACCTCTTATTTGAAGGCTTCAACTCTGTCACGCTTACAAATTACTTACAGCATAATGAAAAGTGCGTCTTTACTAAAACCTGCAGCCGACGTGTACTTGGCTCTATGAATGATTTAGTGCATATGCTAGCAGGCTATTTAGAGGAACAACCTTTGATTGGCGAGCAAACCCTGCTCCGTATTATTCAGCAGGTTAACACCACCCCCATGAGCATGTTGGATATGAACTCAGGTATTCATGCAATGCGTCGTTTGTTGATGAAAGTTGCTGTTTGAGATTGATATTGTTTTTCAATACCATTTACTGCTTCACACCCTGTGCTTCCACTTTTCTTCTATTCCCTTAAGACGTTCTTTATTAGGAATGCCTTCGATGTCTATATCCCGTCGTCAATTTATTAAGTCAACCATAGCCACCAGCCTGATGAGCCAGCTACCTGTTCAGCTTTGGGCTGATGACTCTTCCCCTCATTATGACTATATACTGACAGCTGAACCGGCTGAGATTAATCTCATTGCAGAAGCCGCCACTGCTGCATGGGGATTTAACGGGCAGTTTCCCGCACCAGTGCTGTATGCTCAACAAGACCAACCCATTCGCATCAAGTTTATTAATAAGTTAAATGAACCAACGACCATTCACTGGCATGGCCTTCGCATTCCCATTGCTATGGATGGTGTTCCTTTTCTGAGCCAACCGCTCATTCCTCCTGGTGGCAGCTTTATTTACGAATTTACACCACCCGATGCTGGCACATTTTGGTACCACCCGCATATGAACAGCACCGAACAGCTGGGTCGAGGCTTAGTAGGCGCCTTCATTGTTCGGGAGCGACAAGCTCAAGCTTTTGCAGAAGATATCACCTGCGTACTAAAAAACTGGCATATTGATCAACAAGGACAAATTAAGCGCTTATCCATTCCTCGTTATGCTGCACGCATGGGCACACCTGGTCGTTGGCCCACGGTCAACGGTTTACACCAACCCACTTTTGACGTACCTGCAGGAGAGTGGGTACGGTTACGCCTGCTAAACGTCGATAATACGCTTACCTACCGACTGCATATTCCCAATGCTCAAGCCTATATCCTGGCAATAGATGGTTGTCCATTAGCAACCCCTCGCCCTCTTACAGAACATGCGATGGGTCCAGGTATGCGATTAGATTTAGGCTTTATTGCTCCCAATAAAGGCACCTCCTGGGAAGTGTGGCACGGTGAGCACTACCCGCTCCTGAGCCTGCATTCAATTATCTCGTCACAAGCCAGCAAAACACCTCTGCCCAACACATTATCTGAGGGGCAACACAGCGTACCATCACTACCAATGAACCCTATTCCTGAACCAGACTTGGAAAATGCAGAAAAAGTAAACTTTATTTTTGAGTGGGCTGGAGCTTTAACGCCCACAGCTCAACAGAAAAAAGGCAAACATACCTTCTGGACGATCAATAAACGTGCTTGGGAAGGCATGAGTAAAGATAGTATTCCCGCACCACTGGCCACACTTGAGCGCGGCAAAAGCTACATTTTTACGCTCAAAAACATTACCCAATACCACCACCCTATTCACTTGCATGGCCATAGCTTTACTGTATTAACGTCTGACAAACGAAAAATAATACCGTATCAGACCGATACCGTATTACTTGGTAAAAACGAAAGCGCCCAGATTGCATTTGTGGCAGATAACCCTGGCCGATGGATGTTTCACTGCCATGTGATTGATCATATGAAAACAGGGCTAATGGGCTACATCACTGTGACTTAACTAGACTTTAACGGCTATGTCCTTGGCATCATAGCCGTCATGCTCCTCATCAGATTTATCTGTGACGGTTGATTTAAGTGAAATAGTTGCGAATTTTTAACATTCACCCAAACTAAAAGCATTATCTCCACTATCACAGCATTACCTTGCTCTACCCAGAAAAAAACAGTCAAAGGTTTAATACAATGAGTAGCATGATGGCATGCACCCTGATCACAAATGTTCAACCAGATGGTTTAGCTTGGTTACAGGAATGGTGTAACCAACATCCAGCACTATCTATCAAGGAAGAAAGATACGATGAACAAGAAAATCAAGCTTGTCTTCAATGGCTAATGTCGGGTGCCATAGATAATGCTATTGAGCTGATTGATACCTACATTGCCAAGTTTCAACCACATTTTGCTCGTGGAGTCGTTCAGCCTGAAGCCTCGATTAGCTTTGATTTAGTGTTTGTCCTGGAGGGAAAGCGATGGTGGCAAAAAGTGGATAGCCAGGTTTACCTTGAACTAGAACCCCTGAAAGAGCAGCCAGAGCAGCTGACAGATTGGCAACAGCAGCAAGTCAATTTAGGTCCTCGCCAATACTTTACACAACTTTTACAAAGCTGGAGCGAAGAAATTAGTTATCCCTTTGATTATAGTGATCTAGAAGATATACTGGACGATGTTATTGAGGATGCTGAAGAAATTCTTCAATAACATACACTAAGATATTCTTCTCCTTGCTCCGTCATTTCAAGCCTTTGTACTTAACGACACCTATATTATTAGCTATACCTAATACAATACCTGCTATTTTTGGGTGAAGTAATGTGGTAGTGATAAACACGTCTGTAGGTCCAATAACACAAAGTATTCACCGAGAGTCCACGTGCATCGACTCAACACAGGCTTTAGAAATCAAGCGGATTGCGTCTAACTCTCCAGCCAGCCAGCTTAACCTTCAGCCTGGTGACTTAATCTGGCAAGTCAACCACCAGCCTGCCAGTGAGGTTGATCTTCTAGAAGAAAGCTATCAGTCTTCACACATCCATTACTGGCTCTACTCTCGGCAATCCAACGCCACGATGGAAATCAGTGCCCCCAGCACACCTCTGGGCTTTCATTGTGAAAAAACCAGCACTGCTATCGTTAACCATTGGCAGCAAGGATTATTTGACTGGCAGGATTTGTTCATCCTTTGGAATCGCCGTGAGTGGGATAATTTGCTGCTTTGCTGCGATTACTACTACCGTCCGTTAGTTATTCGCTCATTCCTTCGCTGGCTTAAAATGGAGCAACGCTTTAATGCAACTCACCTGTTCCGAGGGGCTGCGCTTTTTGAAAAGGAACAGTTAGCCAAAGGGGTAAGACTGATAGACCAGTATGTAAAACACTGCATTAATATCTACAGTAGTGCCTTTATGAGTGTCGCTAGTTTATATCTTGCATTTTGGTCAAAACAGTGTGGACACTGGCAAGACTGGTTAAAATGGTTGCAATGTGCTGATTTTTTCAGTCAGGGTAAAATCACCCGCATCATGCAGACAGTGACAATGGAAGCGCGCATTGAACCCATTGCTGTGGTTCGCTGGTTAAACCGACCTTTTCCTGTCAGTTTTAATCTAACAGTCAATGCTAACTTACCGAACCAGGCACTCCCTAAACTCAACCTTGAACTTCATGCCCTCCTGCAGCAGATGGAGCATCATCAGCTTTTACCTGTTTGTTTACTCGCAAGTAAACGGCCAAACCCAACCTACAATACTCTGATGAAATGTTACCGCACTCTTTATAAGCACTGGGGAAAAGCGCTACACCCATTAATCGTCATTACCACTTACAATGATTTACAGCCACCCAATCAAAACCAAACCTATGAGCAACTGTGCTTTAAAGAAAATATTCCCATTATTTTTTTAGCTGATAAACATAACCATGTTGCCAGTCACTTACAGTTATCTCATACCCCTGCATTTTTTCTCATCAACCATGAAGGCACAGTCTGTTTTGAGGGTACACAAATTAGCCCCTACGATTTCTGGCAGACTTTGTCTCAGATCCACTAGTGACTAATAGCCAGTGATTCTTTTTTTTACATTGCCCCAATAATCTCAGTGACCTCGACCTTTAGAAACCTTTTCCTATGTACAGGACAAAAAGCTGAATAAATGAGAAAAATCAACTAGTTAGAAGTGAATTAATCCCTCATTGGTATTACAATTCAGGCTGCGAAACCATGAAGAATTGTAAAACAATGAAAGAGATCAATTCACTCACCAAAGAGCTTAAAGGGGTTTTTGGTTGGCATCAAGCCCGAGTCACCTTGCTAGCCCAATTTATTCTAGCACTGGTAAAGGTTCGTTCAGTCAATCTCACACGTATAGCCCAAGTGTTTTATGGTA